>JAQIBS010000049.1 GCA_027858965.1 Kiritimatiellia bacterium | reverse complement strand
GAGCTGGAGGGGTTAGGGAGGTGGGAGGTGGGAGGGTGCCAAAGACAAAAAGGACGAAAAAGACGTAACAAAAACATAAAACTCAACCTCTTCTGATTTAAAGGTCCTTTATGTCCTTTTCGTCTTTTACGTCCTTTTCAGAACACTCGCTTAACTCAGCAGAGCGTTGACCTTTTCCATCACCTCAAAAGCATCAGCAATGTAAACCACATCCGCCTTACCCTGGGCCCAACCGCAGTTAGCATCTGTGTTGATTGCACGACGTTCATTGATAAAACGCCAGCCAACCGCATGCGGTTCTTCACCGTGACAACAGGTTGAAAGGCCCTTTGCATGACGCGGGGTTGAACCGGTCTGTCCAACCTGATTCATATGCGACATAAAGCTCAGAGTCTCCTGTCCATCCGACTGCAGATCCACCAGAGACTTACTGCTGCCCAGAGATGCACCGGCTTTACAAAGAAAGCCCTGAATCAAAACGCCGGCATCCCCAATATGATATTCGCCATCGGACTGTTTCTTAGTCCAGCCTGCACCTGCCACAAACAGAATCGCTGAGTCAGGACGTATAGTCTGCGCATCAACAGCCGGTGATTCAACACCCTTAATGACAACGCGGTTATCGGCATCACCGAAATCAACTGCAACAGCCTGTGCACCAGCAGAACCGGCATCACCCTGCCACGCATCACTCACGCCACCATCGACCAGCAGAATCCATGGACGGTCCGCACGGCTGAGTGTTGTGAGAATACGCTGGCGATAGTACCAGCGCTGTGCTGAAATCTTACCGTCTTCAACCGCCAAAGCAACAATATGCGTATCAACAGCGGCACCTGTGCGATAAGCCGCACCCGGCATACAACGTGCAAAGCGGGAAGTACCGGGAGCCAGAATAATCTGAGCATCAGCTGCTTTGATCAATGCCGCAGATGCTTTGGTGTCAGAAGAGTAACGCGGTGCTGCCACAGCCTCATCTTCGACAGTGTAGAACTTCTCTGCGCCGCAACCGGCAATTGCATCAGCAGCTGCCGAAGCACCTGCACCAATTACGCCAACAGAGTAAGCACTACCCAGCTTTGAACTCAGATCCGCAGCAGTGGAGAGTGACTCCAGAGCGGCCTTTGAAAAACTTCCATCACACTCAGTGTGTAAAACTAAAAATAAATCAGCCATAATAAATTCTCCTTTAAACAGAAACAAACAAACTCGCAAAGAGCATTGCGGGATATATCTTCTACAACACCCCTATAACATTTCACTTGCGAGCATAATCCACTTCATTTTAGCCCTTGATCCATTCTACAAGCTCAGCCGCAATCTCATCGGCACTCACATCTTTAACAATACGGGTATCACGCTTCTGAGCCGGTATCTCGGTTTTCTCGAAGCTGATTCCACCAACGCCAATCGAAGCAGGCTTTGCTTTCTGTAATGCAGGCATAACGCAGCGCATGTTAGCCATACCAATCTGCGGATTATTAGGTGGTTCGGGAAGGGAACCGGTCGCCCATGCCAGCACGGCAGGCATGGAAGGACAGGTTGAAGCCAGATACTGTCCACCCTCAATACGTTCCAGTACGGAGAAGGAACCGTCGTCCTGCATCTTAATCTCATCAACACCAACAAACTGATCTGTAATACCAAGCTGTTCTCCAACTAGCTGCATGGTCACACCGGCATCACGAGATGCGGAGGAGCAACCACCAAAGAGAAGCATTTTGCCTTTATCCAGACCGGGAATCGCCTCAATAGCGGCAGCCAGGGTTTTGGCAACATCCATTGCATCGGTAAAACCACTGGCGCTTCCATCAACAGCCACCAATTCAAAAGGAGCCTTCTGAGCAACGGTCATCATCAGCTGCTGCAGTTTGGCTTTAGGGCCGAGGCTTACCAGAAAGACCTTGCTTCCTGCCACCTGCTTTGCCAGATTAGCGGCTTCATACAGAGAGTGCGATGCCCACGGGTCAAGCACTGAGGGAAGCATGGTTTCATTCTTCAACCCGGGACCAGTCGGATTTATTACCGGTTCAAGTGTCTGTAGCGGATCAGGTACAAGACTGCCGCATACAACAATTTGCAAACCTTCCATAGTATTTTTCTCCATTTGGTTTAGTAATCAATTTTAAAGTTCTAAATTTCTAAAGTTCTAAATTTGCATCTGCGTTATGGGCCTTATGAGCCAAATGGGCCGTATGTGTCAGCTACCATAAAGCACCCAACTCAAGCACTCACTCATTCGTACGCCCTTTTCTCTTCTATGCAACGCGAAGCGTTGTTGGCTAAAGCAGCAATGCCTATCACACAACTGTTCAATGTGTGAAAAAAATTTGCATATCACATAGGCTCAGTTTGGTTGCAGTTCCGCTGCTTTAGTTCTCATTCGAGTGCAGTCCACCTGAACCAGCAGAGAACACAATATTGGCCTTCTCTGGATAATCAGGAAGAGCTTTGGAGCAACTCCAGATACATGCGCCGCAATGAATGCACTTCTCCCGATCGAACTCAGGAGGTTCTCCCTCTTCCCCCGGCATAATCGCCTGGGCTGAACAGATCTCAATACAGGTTCTCTCTTCACAGGTTTCACAAAGCTCAGGATGAGCAAATGTCACATGATCAGCAAAACCGCCGACGGCCTGAACTTTGCCACCCTTTAGAAGCACGTCCTGATGCGACATCAGAAGCTCACCATCCATTTTAATCTCCGGCCAACCAGCCAGAATCATCAGGGCATCATGCAGAGGCTGTTTGTCTTTGGCACACTGCGCAACCGCCTCAGCCAGCTTTTCCTCGGAAATACGACCGGCATAGGTCTCTTTCAAAGTTTTAATTCTATGTGCAGGAGGTCTGGAGTTTGATGAAACATTCACAACTCCGTTGGTCATACCGGTCATACCGGTGCCCATCATCCCTTTAAAGAAGCCATCCTGGAAACCATCACGAGCTCTCTTGGCTTTCTGCAGGTCATCGTTAAGTTTATCGGCACGACGACGCTTAACGTAGGTGGCATCCAGATTCTCTTTTGTAAAAGGCTTACCCTCTTTTAGCAGCTCAATAACACCCTCAGCCAGCAGAACTCCACTATGCCAGGCCTCATCCACTCCGGAGTTGGTCAGCACGTTGGTTGTGCCTGAGCCCTCGCCAATCCGCACATAGCCCTCGCCTGTCAGATGCGGCTCTCCGCGCACACCGGACTCCTGTAACGACTTTGCGCCCCATGAGCGCATCTTTCCGCCCTCAACGTGCTGCCAAATATAGGGATGCTGCATCCAGTGCTGCAGGTATGTATAAGTTGTCCGCACAGGTGAATCAAACCAGGAGGGAACAAATATCCCCAGAGATGCCGTACGGTCCGGATAGACATACATGAATCCAAAGATTTCCTGCTCAGGATATCCCAGCGTATGAATAACAGTTCCAGGTTCCAATTTGCACTTCTCCGGCAGTTCAACAACCGCCTTCATGCCAACGGCCCAATCATGCTGATGATTGCCTTCAGGCAGACCGAAGTGCTCATCCAGTTTGCGCCCCACAGCACCGACAGGTCCATCGCCAACCACAACCAGCGGTGCATGGATATCCATACCCGGCATGAAGGTGGCAGGATCGGGGTTGCCTTGCAGATCAACGCCCTGATCAGCCAGTCGGACTCCAACAACCTTGTCATCTTCAAAAATCGGTTCACTGACCGGAGTGCCCGGCCAGATCTGTACCAGACCGCTGCCCATCAGCTGCGAGCCGGCCCATGACATGAAAGAGCCCATGGACATGACCAGGCCATCCTCTTTCCTCAGAAAAGGCGGAATCCATGGTAGCTCTGCCGCCTCAGGACCTTTGCCCATGAAAAAGTGACCGCCCCTAAATACCGCATCAACAAACTTAGTGCCGGGATCGCGCTGGCTCGCCCCCAGATGATCAAACAGATAGGCTACCTTCTCTGTACCGGCTATCACAGAGTTAGGGATCTCAGCGGTCAGATCTTTGTCAGGAAAAGAGGCTTTGATCGATGTTGCCTTGGTTACCACACCGGAGACTCCGAAACCTATATCGTCCGCACGCTCATAACACATTATCTGTAGAGGCATGCCCGGCATGGCCTTACTCTCAAATGCGGGAGTGCCGTCTTCATTCAGCAAAGCCCGGGTCAGGGTGGTCAGGAAACCGGCGGTTGAAGGGCCAAAGCCGACACACACTATATCCGCTTCCATCTTCATTCTTTCAATCTCACTCATGGTTCATCTCTCGTAGGGTTGTATCAAAAATCGAACAATGGGCCTTATGGGCCTTATGGGCCAAATGTGTACATGCTTCGTAACCCACAGGAAGAAAGCTCACATAGGGCTCATCAGGCCCATACATGCATCCTCCGACATCTTCAGATGCCGGTTTTACAGATGCTTCTGTTTACATTGGATAATCAAGTGCTTCAGGAATCATGATTGAAACCAGAGCTTTGCCAGCACGATCTTTAGCCAGTTTAGAACCAGCCATAGCTGTATCAACAGCAGTGCGATATTTCTGGAACTCAGCAGAAGCCTCACCTGTCTCATCAGCCGAATTCACATAACCGTAGAACAGCTCAGCACAGATACGTCCGACCTCACCCGCGGCCCTGGAACACTGAATATTACACAGGTCGTTGAATGTGTTGACGTAACCCTCAATATCAGCACCCACAACCGGATGATCGGGCCCCTTCTTCGCCAGCTCCTGCACATCCGCAACAAACGAACGGGCGGCAACCAGCCATGAGATAGCATCTGCCAGCGGAAAGAGAACTCCCTGGCGCTGATTCTTATAGAGGCGGCCTCCGTTGGAATCCTTAGCCTTGCTGAGGAAGCTCTGAGTCCACTTCCACATTTCAAAACCTGCAGCCAGTGCGGCAGTACCAGTTTCAGGCTGTGCAGCGGCCAGCTCCTTCAATGTTTTCACCCAGAGATTGATCTGAGCAATAAACACAGGGTTGTTCATGGTTACGCTGATATGACGACGCTGAACAACTTCAGGTCCTTCATAAGTTGCCTCAAGCTGGGCGTCGTTCCACTTCTGGAAGAGGAAGCCGGGGCAATCTTCGGTAATACCATAGCCACCCATCATACTCACAGCTTCGCGCAGCATGTTGGCACCATTACCGGTATCCCAGAGTTTACAGGCCGGGCAAAGCACGTTGGTCATGGCATCCAGCCATACAAAGCGGACCATGTCATCGTTATAAAGCGCATCAATGGCAGCCTGATCCTTCTCGCCCTCAGGCTTCATCATCATTTCAATGCACTCAATCGCCTTCTGCTGAGGAGCACGCAATGCTTTCATCATCTTGCGACCACCAGTGATACCCTCTTCGGCAAGCTTAGCATAGACGCGCTCTTCCACCGGGGTTATCTCATCATAAAGGCGGGTAGTTTCAAATCCCAGTGATGAGGCAGCCTCACCTGTGGCCCATACATCAGCGAGACGATGCAGTGCATCCTCTTTCATCTGAAGACCCATATCATAACGAGGTGATCCCTCTTCAATTCCGGCAGCACCACGGAAGCGTGTGCGGTGATAACGCAGAACCGGCTCAACAGCAGAGACGAGCTTAGCCGCTGTCATGATGCCCACGGTCACACGTGTGCGGGAAAATACAGCTTCGATGATCTCACTATGGTTCAGGTTTGGAACAATTTGGCCATCTTTAATAGTATAGCCACCGATAATACGGCTGGCAGGCACCTTGACATTCAAAATCGGGTCACTGGTATTGGAAAGCTGATGAACCATCTTCAGAGTCGGGGCACCACGGTCAAAAGTTCCTTCATCGCCCTCTTCCAGAATAATCATACATGAGCTCTTGATGCGCTCATCGCCTGTATCAACAGCAGCTGTGATAAAATCAGCAACAGCCATATTGGTAATAAAACGACCGCGCTTCTCAACCTGCAGCATCGGCTCTTCACCCTCATTCCACTCAGCAACGGTCACTTTACCGCTCAGGACGCCGGTATCAACACCAACATACGGAAGAGGCTCTGTCAGGGCAAATGCCCCACGCCAGGTTTTACGGTCTTCGCCAGGCTGTGCAGGAGAGCACATGGTCATATAACGTTTTTTCTGTTCAGGGGTGCCCTTCTCTACAATCGGGCCCAAAGCAAGGTTGTTAACCAGAGATGTTGTGGAAGCGCCGCCATCAACCCATGAAAGCTCATAAGCAATCAGAGCCAGAGCAAAATTGCGAGGACCGTCAATGATGCCACCGCAGTCCATATCCAGACCGGCTGCTGTAATACCGGACTCATCAAATGCCTTGTACATTTCATTCTTTGCCTCAGTCCACTCATGCGTATTACGTTCGCCATCAGCAACCAGACGTGCAATCAATCCGCGTGCCACTGAACGAGAGCCCATAACGGCCATCTGAATATCATAGCGCTCTGAATAACGCCACATAATCTGACGTACTTCATCGCCAGGCAGCATGCTCATAGTCTTGCGTGTCTCTTCAATACTCATAAGATCTTTCCCTTTTTATACAATACGGGAGCTTGCGCCATCTGACAACAAACTCTCTTTTACACATCAATATCATGCATCCGGTTAAAATGACAAAACTTTAAAAAGTGTCAAAGTGAACATTTATACCTTAAATCGGGTTGTTTTGGCAAGCTCAAACGGTTGAGTATAGAGAAAAATCAGCAAAATATAGAAAAACAAAAAAACCGCAAGATCAGCGATCTTACGGTTTTTGATAAATATGGTGCTCGGGGGGGGACTCGAACCCCCACGGGTCTCCCCACATGCCCCTCAAGCATGCGTGTCTGCCATTCCACCACCCGAGCAATAAAGAGGGCACTACTGTAGCTAATATGGTCACCTAAAAGCAAGTGCAAATCGGACAAAAGTTAAAAAACCGAATTTTGCGGTTAATTTACCAGACGATTCAGCCTTCATTTCTTGAGCGTTGGCTCCCCCTTCAGATATCCCAGGGAAGTCAAAAATTTGTCCGCTTCCAGCAGGGTCTCAAAATATTTAGCCTTGTTAAAAAAGCCGTGCGGCTGATCCTTATAGAGATGCAGGTCACTGCGCACACCGGCCTTCTCCATCAGTGCCTTAAAGTTGTTTGCGGTTGCCACAGGAATCAGCTTATCTTTGGTCCCCAGAAAAACAACAGTAGGCGGACTCTTCGCATCAATATTGTTAATGGGGGAGAATTCTTTCCAGTAATCTTTCACCCGGTCATAACCATAGCCCTTGGAGCTGTTATCATAAACCGGATTGAAAAGAACCAGTGCGTTCGCCCGACTGCTCACACTGAGATCCTCGCCATCCTCTTCAAAACCTTTCACATTTCCGGTGGCCGCAGCCACATGTCCCCCTGCTGATCCACCACCTGCGGCCAGTTTCTCCGGGTTGATTCCCAGTTCCTCCGCATGGCTGCGCATCCAGCGCACTGCAGACTTGCCATCTTTAACGCACTCCGCCGGTGTTGTCTTATTCCGGCTTTTTACACGATACTCAGCACAGGCCGCCACCATGCCGCGTGAGGCCAGATAGGCACTCTGCCGATAAAACTGACTGGGAGATCCGCCATTCCAGCCACCACCGAAGAAGAAAACAATAGCGGGTCTATTATCACCGGCCTTATGCCCCTCAGGGTTGAACAGATGCAGCTTCAGCTTAACATCGCCAACCGTTTTATAAACCACCTTCTTATCCGGTACCGGTTTAACTGTTGCTCCAAAAACACCCGTCACCATCAAGGCCATCACGCCTAAAAAAAATATAACTCTCTTCATCTTTTTCATTTCCCTACCTTTTATGAACGGGTTTTATCTCTCACAGAGCCACAGAGTTCTCAGAGGTTTTGCTCTCCGTGTTCTCCGTGCCTCTGTGAGAGATAATTCGTGGTGCAGTAAATTACTGTTTATCCTGTCAAAAAAAACCTGGTTGCGGCTATGCACAAATAGGCACGCCGCGTTTACATAACTGCACAGCCAAACCCCATGGATCACGCAGCATTACCAGATGAGATCCATCATCCAGATGCATCTCATCAACCAAAGTTGCCCCGGCTGCTATAAGCGTACTCTTATCCTCTTCAGGATCACCCGATACTAAAGCAACATGCACCTGAAGCGGATTCATATCAGCATAGACCGGCACCTCATCGGGCGGGTTGTTATAGATCTCCAGCATCCCCGTTCCGCTGCTGTCCTCAAGAAAATGGGTACATGGCGGCTCATCCATATGTCGCGCCACCTTAAACCCCAGGTTATCAACGTACCACGCAGCCATTGCGACAGGTTCTGCCACATTCAATGCAAAATGTTCAATCTTCATCCATCATCCCCTTTTGGTTTGTAAAAGGGATAGTATCACGAATGCAGCCATAAGAAGAAACATAAAACAGCTTCATGAAAAATTCACATTAGTTCAAGTGGTTAGGCGAATAGGAGTTCAGGCTGTAAGGATTTTGGACTTTAGGCTGTTAGGTTTTAGGTTGTTGGGCTTTGGGTAAAATTCACCTGACTTATGTCATTCAATAAGCAAAAGCTGCTTTCCATGAAACATAAAATTTGCCTGCTTGCCTAATAACAAACCAAGCAAAAGTAGAGCAAGCATCCTGCTTGCCTAATAATAAACCAAGCAGGATGCTTGGGCTACTTTCACTAATACATTTCACATGCGGAGTCTAAATTCACCCTCCCAATTATGGCAACTTGACACACAGCTGATACACAAAGTAAGATATCGGTGATTTATAATTGTGATTATGATAAAACATCTTTGATTCCCCGATTGAAAAAAGGACCATAAATATGATTCGCACTCCAGCTATTCTTACAGCAGCACTTCTGAGCTGCATGACAGTCGTTGCACAGAACTGGCCGCAGTGGCGTGGACCGGAGGGCAATGGTGTGGCCGCTCCCGGAAAATATCCGGTCAAATTCTCGGCTGCCACCGACCTGCTGTGGCAGGCACCCCTTCCGGGGAAGGGTGGTTCCACCCCAATCGTGTGGAAAGACCGCATTGTGATTACCTCAGGAGTAGGAGAAAAAGATGAAGGACAAGATGGGGTTCTCTGTTTCGATTGGTCAGGCAAGCAACTCTGGCAGGTAACTCTGGGCAAACAGGTCAAAGGCAAACATCGCAGAGGCAACGGAAGCTGTCCATCTGCAGTCACAGATGGCAAACGGGTATTTGTCTATTTTAAAAGCGGCACCCTCGCTGCACTCGACTTTGACGGAAAAATACTGTGGCAGACCAATCTCCAGAAACGCTATGGGAAGAACACCCTCTTGTGGGATCTCGGCACAAGCCCGGTTCTAGTAGATGGCAACGTGGTCATAGCAGTGATGCATACAGGCAGCTCTTATGTAGTGGCTTTTAATCAGGAAACCGGCGAAGAGAGATGGAAGGTCGACCGCAACTTCAAATGCCCGGAGGAGTCGGACCAGAGCTACACCACACCTCAGGTAACACAAGAGGGCGGACGCACCACGCTCATCATCTGGGGAGCGGATCATCTTACCAGCCATGATGCCGCAAGCGGTGCTATGATATGGCAGTGCGGCGGATTTAATCCTGAACAAAAGAAAGCCTGGCGGGTTATCTCATCGCCTGTCATAGCCGGCGATATTGCGGTTGTGCCCTATGGCAGAGATAAAAATGTGGCGGGAGTTAAACTGGGAGGCAAAGGTGATGTCACTAAAACCAACCGGCTCTGGGATAACCATGGTATCGGCACCGATGGTGCCACACCTACGGCATACGATGGCAAAGTATATATTGTCAACTTCCAGGGTAAGGTATCATGTCTTGACACTCTGACAGGCAAAGAGCTCTGGAGTAGTCGTCTGCCCCAGGGAAAAGGTATGTTCTACAGCTCCCCCACGCTTGCAGGAGATAAGCTCTACATCTGCCGCGAAAAAGGGTCCATTTATGTATGTCAGATTACGCCGACAGGACTGAATGTCATCAATGAGACAAATCTCGATGATCACTTTGTGGCATCACCGGTACTGATTCAGGATAAGATCCTCCTGCGTGGTGAGAAGAACCTGTACTGCATCGGCAAATAATATCACTAATTTGATTAATCCGCCGAAGGCTGTGGAGTGCGCAGACCTGTCAGCGCTTTAGTTTCAGCCCCCCTGTTGTGTCAAAGCGTAGCGGTAGTTGAACCAACTAAAAGATGTCTTTGCTTCGCTGATTTTAGTTGTCCACAAAGAACGTAGCGCAGCATAGCCGCAACCCAATAAAAATTTAACATGGATAGACAGGATAGACAGGATAAAAATATGTGAAGATCCATCTATCCTGTATATCCATGTTGGATTCTTTTGAGCAGAGATGCGGAGAGCGCAAAGATGGGTCCGCAATGAATAGTAATAGTGTACTAAAGATTTTTGTTTCATCTGGAGGGACGGTGGCCCACCGTCCGTGGTCCCAGGGCCTGGTACCCTCCACCACGCACCATTTCAACTTTGTAGGACGTGCCTCTCACGCGTAGCGGGAGGGCGCGTATATCGCGCATACAATTTCTTGTTTTTATGACAGAAGTTAATGTTATAGCAACTAACGAACAAGTATTAGCGTGCCCATTGGAAGAGGGACAACCTCTCCGGTCTGCAACTGTACAGCTGGCTGACCATTGGGATAGATGATTTTACTGAGCTGCACCTCTGTCAGTCCACTGGCATCAGTACCGACAAACAGTCGGTCGCTACCCTCGGTTCTGTTGACTATCAGAAGAGTTCCCTCCCAGCTTTCAAGAGCACTTGCGGAAAAGTGAATCTCGCTGCTGCCGTTACCAAAGTCCAGAACTGCATTCCCATCCACATCCAGAGTATTCATAGTTTCGTTGTAACCGGCAGTATCAAAGGTACCCCCTGTCAGACGCAGAGAACTTGTGTCAGCGATTCTGTTGGCCTCACTGAGTTTGAGAGTGCCGTCAGCAACCGTGGTTAAACCTGTATATGTATTGGATGCTGCCAAAACAACGGTTCCTGTACCGATGGCTGTAACTCCGCCCGGACCACTGATGATTCCGTTGAAGCGAGTGGAATTGTCTGCAGCTGTCGCGGATACAAGCTGCACCGTATTACTGATCAGGATAGCTCCGTCGAATATGGCGGTGTTGGTTGAGATGTTTCCGATTGTTGCGCTGGCGCCGAATGGGTTTACGCAGATGCCGCGGCTGAAGGTATACGCACCATCAAAAACCAGAGCCACGTGGTTTGTATCAGCAGTTGCGGAATCTGCCAGCTGAACAACCGAGGTGGCATTACCCAGAACGCTGTTTCCACCGAAAGGGACATTATTTCCGACAATAATACGTCCGTCACGAATGGTTATTACACCGCGGAATCGTGATACTGTACCACTGAATTTCAAGGTACCGGCACCGGTTTTGCGGATATTGCTCCTTGCATTGACGGATTGCCCGTCAGGAGAATAAGTGCTGTAATTGGCAGTTGAAAGCAGGTCAATCTCGGCAGCGCCGTCGTTGATATCAAAGACCTTCGTGTTGGATTCCCCATCGGCATATGGTCCGGAGAAGACACCGGCTTGAATCTCCGCTGTTGTACTGGTTCCAATGTATTGAATCACCTGTTCCAAATTTGTACTCAGATTAGCCAAAGGAATTTCGCATCCAAGAACAGCGCCATCGCCAAAAACCAGAGCCGGACCAGAAGCGAGTGTGGTATTTACATTTATCTGAGGCTCATCATCAGATATGTTAGTGAAAGTCCCTCCGTTAATAATGATGGCACGAATGGTTGCTTTAAATGCCCAGACGTCTCCGCCCGGACCGTCCAGACCGATCTCGAGTGTACCAGCTCCATTTTTGACCAGAGCACAACTGCCAGGAACGTAGCTCTCTTTAAAATTCAGAAACGATAGCTTTGTGTCGGCTTCGGTTACATCAAAGATTGCATTTGTGCCGCTGTTGATTCTGAAAGCTCTATTCACGGTGACAGATGGACCTGTGTATTTCAGTTCGCCTCCAGCAAATATCAGGTTGTTATTGTCGGTTGTGGCTGCTCCAATGCCACTGACTGTTCCGCCATCGGCCAGCACAGCTGTACTCAGCGTGCCTTCTTCAAGACGGGTGACACCTGTGTAGCTGTTATCATCACCCATGACAAGCGTGCCGGGGCCAAGCTTTGTTACAGAGAGTCCATTACCTCCGGCATTGCCAAGTGTTACTGACTCGCAGAAGAAAACGCCGTTAGCTGCATTGGTTGTATCCAGGGTAAGAACTGATCCACTCTGGAATCCGCCGGTGGCTGTTCCCAGTCCGGAGAGTGTCGCTACATCGCTATCTGTAAACTCTCCGGTTCCTCCGGCGTTCAGATACATGGTGGCTCCGCTGCTGACACTGATGTTGTCGGCAGTCCACTCGGATGTAATTCCGTTATAGAGCGCTGTTCTCTGAGCAAAACGCAGTGTTCCCTCATTTATCGCGGTTGCTCCGCTATAGAGATTGGATACAGATAAGCTGGCTGTATCTGTGCCGGTTTTTGTTATACCACCATTGCCGGCCAGAGTTGCAGAAAGGTCGCCTCCTGATAGAGTGAAGGAGTCTGCCACAAGTATGCCGTTACTGATGCTTCCGCTACTGAGAGTGACCGCACTGTTAGTGACTGTAAAACCGTTCAGGTCAAACAGACCACCTTCAACTGAGAGAGGAACTCCGGCAGGAATCGCGCTGGCTGTCCCGGATTTGAGAGTTCCATCGGCTACCGTTACTTTTCCCGTAAAGGTGTTATCGCCGGAGAGAGTCCATGCACCCGGATCAATTTTCTTCAAAGCATCAGCACCACCCTCTGAGATAACTCCACTCAGAAAGCCCTCTGATTTCCGGTGTCCGCGCAGGTATAGCGTATAGCTATTGAGATCAACATCGCCGCTGAGAGAAACGCTTTCATCAGCGGGGTATTCAGCTCCATTCATTACTCCGGCAAATATGGGTGATGCTGCCTGCAGCAGGAAGTCGTTTGTATGAGTTGTCGAACGATAGAATGTCAGCCCCGCGGCCTGAGTAGCGCCGTTTGCCTTAAGATTGCCACCACTGATGGAAACCGGGCCTGAGCCGAGAGCATTGCTGGCATAGACTTTCAGACGTGACCAGCTGGCATCTGTGCCTCTGGTATTGACATATACTGTACCACCGGAGTATGTGTTGTCGGAGTTATGCAGGTTTAACTCACCAGCGCCTCCAATCGTTGAGAATCGCAGAGCCCCCTCACCGGTGATGATTCCATGATGCTCCATTCCGTAGGTACGGATTGTGTGATCAAGGTAGGTGCCTGCCGGGATTTTCACTTCATTGTATATATAGAGAACATTCTCGCGGTCATGATGGATCAGCGGCTGTGTAGTGAGATCAGCAGAGAATTGCAGAGGGTCCCCATCCAGGTATATATTTTTATCACCTGAGGCGACATTGACTGTATCAATACGGTTCAGTTTAAATGGGTCCGATATATCCTGATTGAGCGGGGTGTTCTCTGTACCCATATTAACATTACCTTCAAACTGCAGTGTCAGGTTGGTAGCACCTGCCGGGGCTGACCCGCCGATCCAGTTCCCCCCTGTACTCCAATTTGCATCCACACCGTTGTCTCCGTCCCATACCACAGTCTGGGCAAATACACTCCCTGCCGCAACTGCGACTATCAGGATTATAACACTACAGTTAACTTTCAGATTAAATCCACAAACATTTATTTTTTTCATTTCGCACATCCTTTTTTAATTACTCATAAGAATAATATCATAAATAAATTACCTGTCTAATAAAAACTTTAAAACGGTTGTGCCGCACAAATTGTAAACAAAGTAAATCAGCCGTTACACGCTGGATTATTGCAACGATGCGCCCACCCGAACAACAAATCCAGTCTAATCTGATATTACATTACGACAAGCTGTCATATCAGGAATCTTTACAGGTTGATCATTTTTTTGTAGTAATGTCAGTATACGGTCTCTATACTCGAAATATAAATGTTGATATAACTGTAAAATGAAAGGAATTTAATATCATGCAGACACTAGGAGAAAAACTCGGACATATTGTTGTGCCACTGGCAACACCCTTTAAAGAAGAATCACATGACGTGGATTATGATGCCACAGCGGCGTTGGTTGATCATCTTATCTCAAATGAATTTTGTGACTCTCTGATCGTGGCTGGGACCTCCGGTGAGTTTAATACTCTTACCCTTGAAGAGCGCTTTGAACTTTTCCGCGTAGTAAAAGAAGCTGCAGCCGGACGCGTGCCGCTAGTTGGCGGTGCATGCACAAGCGCAACTCGCGATGCAGTTAAGCTGGTGCAGGAGGCGGAACGTCTGGAGTTTGATGCCGCCATGGTGCTCGGTCCCTGTTACTGCAAGCCCTGCCAGGAAGGTGTGTATAAACACTTCGCAACTGTAGCAAAGGCAACCTCTCTGCCGGTTATGCTCTATAACATCCCGATCTTCACCGGCCTGAATGTTGAAAAAGAGACCGTTGCCCGCCTCGCCGCCGATATTCCGAATATTGTCGGCATCAAAGATGAAGCGGGAATCAACCCCACCCAGATGACTGAATTCATTCGCGTAACACCTCCCGGGTTTACAGTTTATAACGGAGACGATATAATGGTTCTGTGTGGATTGGCACAGGGGGCCTCAGGTGTAGTGAGCGGGGCTTCACACATTATCGGCAAACAGATGCGTGAGATGATTAATTTGTTCCTCTCCGGTGATATCAAGGCAGCCCGTGAGATTCACATGGCCCTTGATCCTCTCTTTAAGGATTTCTGCCAGAACGGACGCACCAACGGAATTCCCATCTGGAAAGCGGCTATGAACCTTTGCGGTCTGAAAGTCGGTCCGCCACGTCTGCCCCTCTCACCGGCCACTGCCGAAGAGACTGAAGTGATGCGTCAGCACCTTGTAAGACTGGAGTTACTGAGTTAACCGTTATTAGCCGCTTTCGCTGTCGGTAGAGGAAATCAATCGAATTATTCGATTCCCTCGAAAACAGCGAAACTCGTAGGAGGTGTGCGGCTTGAATTTCCCGTCGGAGAGGTGTGCCTCCGCCGGGAACAGAACATGTGTATGAAGTGAAAAAAGGAGTGAATATGAAACGTAAAAGCATGACAGCGGGAATCCTTTTAGGATCTCTCTTAATCAGCGCCTTTTCAGCGCTGATCACCAATGCCGTTGAGGCGGTTTATACGCCTACGGATGACAACTTTATTCTGAATGACTATTACACGGGGACCCCCTGGCATCTGGCAAATTGGGGCGCGTACAACCAGCTGGCCATTGGCTTAAACGCGGCTAATCAACCCTTCCGCGGTCTGATGCGTTTTGACCTCTCCAGCCTGGGTTCAGCGAACAGCATCACCTCTGCTACGCTGACAGTTACCGTCACCCGCACTGATAAACTCACCGAGGCGTTGGGTAATTTTGATCTCAACCTCTTCCTTCTGGATGACACTAACACCAACTGGGTGGAGGGCGCCAGCTCCGAAACAACAGCGGCCGCGGGTGAACCCTGCTGGCGGTATCGCCAATATAATACGGAAGATTGGACAGGCGGTCCGGGTATCGGCAACAGCACCGCTTCGGCTGGCATCAGCGACCTGCTTGCTTCGGTTTCTGTTGATGTTACCAATACCGTTGTCGGCAATAAAATGACATTCACAATCAATTCCACTGAGGGAATCGCTGCACTTACCGCATGGGCCGCAGGTGAAAACAATGCCGGTCTTCTGCTCACTACCGACGAGACAGACAGTGGCAGAAATGCCATCTACTTCGGCTCGAAAGAGTATTCCACAACTTCACGTCGACCGGTCTTAACAGTTTACACAACCGCAGGAGAAACCAGTTTCGGGACATCGGATGACACTTTTATTTGGAATTCGTCCTTCAAGTACTACAGTGGTTTCAACTGGGGTGCGAAAAATGAAATTTTTGCAGGAGAAAATAATTCTGATGGTTGGGCTTACCGTTCTCTACTGCGGTTTAACACAGGTGATCTGCGGGCACGCTACACATCCATCGATTCTTCCACTTTGACGCTGACCGTTACAGCCACTAACAGGCTCTCTGCGTCTCTGGGTGATTTTAATTTACATCTGTTCCAATTGGATGACTCCAATTCCAATTGGGTGGAGGGTACAAAAAACTCGTCTATAGCAGACACCGGTGAATCGTGCTGGGAAAAGCGAAAGTTTGATCTGGACAGCTGGACTGGCGGTCAAGGTATCGGTAACAACACTGCCTCATCAGGCATCAGCAATCTGCTGGCCACCGTCTCCATTGATGTGGATACCATCACTAACGGGCAAAAAATTGTATTTACGCTCAATTCGCCAGAGGCCATCGCCGCTGTTAAAGCCTGGTGTGACGGAGACACCAATGCCGGTCTGCTCCTGGCTTCCGATGAAGCCTCAGACGGACAGAACGCTCTGGTTTTTGCATCATCTGAGCATGCGACAGCCGCCAGTCGTCCACAGCTTGCCGTTACCTACACGGCAGATGCTACCGACTTCGGTGCTTCGGATGATAACTTTATCTTCAGTTTGCCATCATGGGCCAATGCCAACTGGGGCGCATGGTCAACACCGGAAATGGTTATCGGCATGAATAATACAGTTGATAAATTCCGTGGTCTTATGCGGTTTGATCCCTCGTCACTGGACCTCAGTGGCAAACAGGTTAAATGGGCCACACTGAAACTGACAATCGATGCCACCAGCAAGATCCAGCCCGCTAATGGTGACTTTGACACCCGCCTCTTCCTTCTGGCTAATACCAATGCCGACTGGGTGGAGGGCACAAAGGATGCCGAGAAGACCGCGGGCACCGGTGAGAGCTGCTGGGCCTGGAGAAAGTATGCCACTGATAGCTGGACCGGAGGTGCAGGCATCGGCAACAGCACCAACTCACCCGGTATCAGCGCATTGCTAGATTCGGTTTTCATTGACACATCAGCCATAGCTGTTGGCAAGGAGCTGACTTTTGTAATCGACACGCCAGCGGGGCTTGCCGCACTGACATCCTGGGTCAGGGGCGGGACAAATCCCGGATTCCTCCTGACCACCGATGAATCTCCGGCTGGGCAGAATGCCATTCACGTTGCCAGCAAGGAACACGGAACAGCCTCGCGCAGGCCGGTCCTGCGTATTGTACTGGAACCGAAGATCGCCTCTGGAACTGTTATTTTGCTAAACTAAAACAGCTTTCACCTGTAACCAATTGGAAGCCGGATGGAAATGCGTGAGTCAGTTAATCTATGATTCTTTGTGTTTTAACTGTCGCTGTTTTAGGAGAAAACGCTACGCGTTTTAAATATGTCCGCTGTTACACGGTGGACGAACCAAAAGGGAGGGCGAGGCTCCTGCCGAGCCGTGAAGGTCTGAGAAGGAGGGCACCCGCTACTGTGCCACGGGGTAGCTCGAAGAGCGAAGACGGGTGCGGCTGCCTAGTCGGCTACGTAGTAACCGACTTCCTGAATTGAGTTGCGAATAAACCCCATGTTAAAATAGTACTTCACGTTTTTAATGAGAGAAATATCACATATGAATATAACTAAATTCACCGGAATGATCGCCCCAATGGTCGTTCCCTTTGATGGAGAGGGTGAGCTGGATGAAGCAGCCTTTCGCGCTGAAGCGCGTTATCTGCTGGATCACGGTGTGGATGGCATCAGCTCCGGTGGCAGCACCGGCGAAGGGGCTCTGCTCTCGGATGCCGAGCTGCGCCGCTGCCTTGAAATTATCAGCGAAGAGAACAGCGAAAAGGTGCCGGTCTATGCCGGCATCATCCGCAACTCCACCCGCGATGTAATCAAAGCCGGGTTGGATGCCAAAGCCTGCGGTGCGGATGTTCTGCTGGTTACCCCGGTCTTTTATCATGGGGCCTCCGCCGATGGCAATTTCGAGTTCTACCGTGAGATTGCGGATGCAACTCAGCTTCCGATAATCATCTATAATGTGGTTGCATCAAACCTGATTACCCCGAAGGAGTTTCAGCGCATCTCGCAGATCGACGGAGTTATCGGCATCAAACAGGTTGATCCAGTTCGTCTGGCGGAGATATGCGCGGTCAACATTGGTGCGTACAATGTGTACGCCGCCTGTGACCAGCTACTCTACGGCACATACACCGCCGGTGTCTGCGGAGCCTTCTCTGCCATGGTGACTATTGCACCCGAACTCTGCCAGCGTCAGTGGCAGGCCTTTAAGTGCGGCGACCAGGCTGCGGCTATGGAGATTCATAAAAAGATCGTGCCGATTGTCATGACCTATCTGCAGGCGCCCTACCCCGGCAAGGTTAAAGCTCTCATCAACTTGCAGGGACGTAGTGGGGGAATTCCTCGTTCGCCGATATTGCCTGTCCCGGAGGGACCTCTTCTTGAACGCATGCGCACTGCTTTGAGGAATGCGGGGGTCATTGCGTAAATACTCTTCGGCTCAGCAGGAGCTTCGCCCTCCCTGTATTTACCATTTTGCAAGTGAAATTTGGGAGGGCGAGGCTCCCGCCGAGCCGATCTCTTGAACCGCGATGTAAGCCTCTTGTGTAAATTATGAATCCAATAACCGGAACACTTCTTACTCTCATCTTCGCCTCTCTGGCGGCTTATGCCCGCTGGGGCAAACTGCGTGTATTGCATGGACTGGGCTTCACCTTCAGCGTATTCGGGTTTGTTGCGGCTGCTATGACCTTCCCCTCCTTTTTCATATCATGGGGCGGTTTTGAGTTGAAGCGCACAATAGTTCCGCTTGTCCAGCTGATCCTCTTTGGAATGGGCATGACTCTGACCTTTGAGGATTTCACCCGTGTCCTGAAAATGCCGAAAGCCATTCTGCTGGGGATGGCTCTGCAATACACAATCATGCCTTTGGTCGGATTCTTATGTGCCCGTGCCTTCGGCTTAACAGCAGAGGTGGCGGCCGGATTGGTTCTTATTGGATCATGTCCGGGGGGAGTGGCCTCAAATGTCATTGCCTATCTGGCCCGTGGAAATGTGCCGCTCTCTGTTTCAATGACTGCATGTTCAACGCTCGCCTCTCCTCTGATGACACCTCTGGCAATGCGCCTGCTGGCTGGAACTTATGTGCCCATTCATTTTCTTCCCATGATGTTATCTATCCTTAAGATGATTATCCTGCCGCTGATTGTCGGTATATTGATTCACCGTTATATACCGAAGCTGGCAAAACTTTTGGTTAAGGTGCTTCCTCTGCTGGCAATGTTTTCCATCTGTGTTATCATCGGAATCACAATAGCGTTGTCTCGTGACGATCTGCTTAAAATCGGTTTTGCTCTGCTAGGTGCGGCGGCCTGCCATAATGCCATTGGCTACCTGCTCGGCTATCAGGGTGCGCGACTGGCCGGACTGGAACCCCGCGACTGTCGTACAGTTGCGCTGGAGGTTGGTATTCAGAATGGGGGCATGGCTACGGGACTTGCCTTCAATGTGCTGAAGAGCGCTCAGGCAGCCATGGCTTCCGCGACATTCGGCCCCTGGAGCGCAATAACCAGCTCGGTGCTGGCATCGTGGTGGAGAAAATCAGAACAGTCTACAGATGACAGTGAACAGATAACAGTTGACAGTGAACAGTGGACAGTGGACAGTAAATAGGTGTCAGGTGTCAGGTGTCAGGTGTCAGTTAACAGAGTTTAAGTATAGAGAAAATCAATTTCTATCATAAAAACAAGAAATTGAGATAGGACAAGAAGGAGGGCAGTCGCTATGCGGCTGCCTAGTCGGCCACATAGTGACCGACTTCCTGTTTTGAACTGCGGAAAAATCGCGCGTTAGGTTTTTTATGTCATTTATCAGAGATAGTTTCAGCTTTAAATACGCCTGCGGGTCTGCCGTCACTCTCCTTGCGATCTTCTCGGCTCTCTCCGTATCCGCCGATCCCATTCAACTCTGGACCGGAGGAACTGTTCCTGCCAGCGCGGAACTCGAAGCTGTTACCGGGATGACTTTCCGTGTGATTAAAGAATATGAGCCGGAGATGGATGGCTATTCGTTCCTGCACGGCGTGGCATTGTGCTGGCACAAGGAACGGCTTTACAGTTCGTTCGGTCATAACAAGGGTGCGGAGAATACCGCCAGTGAAGAGGCGCGTGGACGCTACAGTGATGATGATGGCGCAACCTGGAGTGATGTTTTCACTATCAGTCCGGGTGATGGAAATCTGGCGGTGAGTCACGGTGTATTCCTCTCTGAAGGCGGAACGCTCTGGTCGTTTAACGGTGCTTTTACAAATGACTTTCAGCAGACACATACCCGGGCCTATATCCTGAATGAATCCACCGGAGCGTGGCAGCCTCAGGGCGTTGTTGTCGCCGATGGATTCTGGCCCATGCAGAAACCGCTTAAGATGGATGACGGCAACTGGATTATGAGTGGCATGCGCGCAGATAAAGGTTTGCCGGTGACAGGCGACCTTCCTGCAGTGGCAATCAGTCACGGCGATGACCTGACCCAGTGGGATCTTGTGGTTATTCCCTGTGATCCCAGTGTCTCTGTATCATCCGTCTGGGGGGAGTCAACGGTCATAGTAGATGGTTCAAATATCTGCAATATCTCGCGCTGGGGCGGAAGCGCCTATGCCCTCGCATCGTTCAGCACTGATTACGGTCGCACCTGGACTCCCACCCGTGCATCCAACATGCCGATGACAACCAGTAAGCCCTACACCGGAATGCTCTCAACCGGGCAGCGCTATCTTGTTTGCACAACCACAGCCGACAGCGGATCAAAGCGTTACCCGCTGACCATTGCCGTCAGTGAACCGGGTGAGTCCTCTTTCAGCAAAGTTTTCCTGATTCGTCACGCCCTCTTTCCTGAAGGACCCGGAGAGTCGGATGCTAACGCCGCTCTTTCATATCCCTACGCGGTTGAGAAAGATGGCAAGCTTTATGTGGGATACTCCAACAACGGCGATCGTTCCGGTAATATCAACAGCGCCGAGATGGCTGTGATTCCGGTGGCATTCCTGGATGTCCTTAACAAAAGCGCAATATTCCCTGCTGTTGACGATACCTTCTTCTATAATGACCCCGCCTGGCTGACAGCCAACTGGGGTGTGCGCTCAGATATGGCAGTGGGTTTCAATGGTGTGGATAAACCCTATCGCGGCTTGCTGCGATTTGATCTCAGCTCCCTGCGCACAGAGTGCAGCATTGTTAAATCCTGTGAAATAAAGCTGACTGTAACCTCTACTGACAAGGTTACACCGGCCCTGGGTGATTTTGATGTGAAGCTTTTCCTTCTGGATAATGCAAATTCGGGATGGGTGCAGGGAACGAAGAATGCCGCTGTCGCCGGCATCGGAGAATCTTGCTGGAGCTACCGAGAATATGACACAGCCGGCTGGTCGGGTGGTCCAGGAATTGGCAGCAGCGCATCCTCTGCCGGAATCAGGACCCTGCTCAATAGTGTCACCATTGATGTTGACACTATTGCTGTCGGCTCAACCCTGACTTTCATTATTGATTCGCCTGAAGGACTCTCTGCGCTGAACGACTGGACGCAAGGAAGCCCTAATCCGGGTTTTCTTCTGACAACCGATGAAAGCTCCGCCGGACGCAATGCCCTCTTTTTTGGCACGCATGAAAACTCTAATGAATCAAGTCGACCGGTATTGCGCATAGTAACTGCGCCTAAGGCTGTGGTCGGTACGCGGCTGTTTGTGAAGTAGTTGTCGGAGTAATGGAAGAAGTTTGAAGATTATATTAGGAGAATTATGAAAAACCATTTATGTATATTTTTACAAAGCAGGTTTCTGTGCATTTCAGGAACTGTCTTATTATCCACCCTGCAACTACAGGCGGCCCCGCTGGTCCGCTTTCCACTGGATAATGTAACCGACGGAAAGATTGAGACTATCGGTGCTGAGCATTCTGCGACTGTGCATGGCAATCTTAAACAAGTTTCCGGTGCAGTTGATAACTCTCTGTTGTTTGATGGCAATTCTCTGGTGACAGTTCCTTCCGTTCCTGATTTCAGTATCAGCAACGGGCCGTTCAGCATTACAGCCTGGGCGAATCCTCATGTTCTCGGATGCGGTCAGCAGATGATAATGGCCAAGAATGTCTATGCGGCGAGTCAGCGTGAATGGAGTCTCATGCTCGATGCCAACGACCGATTCTGTTTTTACGCAAGAAGCGGGGGCTGGCAGACTATTTCCTCCACGACCCGGCCGAAAGTCGGGCACTGGCATCATGTTGCGGTAACCATAGAAAATGGTGTGGGACGTATCTACGTTAACGGAAAACAGGAGGGTAAAAAATCGCTGTCAAAACAGATTAAACCCACTGTAGCGCCACTCTCCATCGGCGGGGTTATGAATGCGAAGAAACCCATGCAGCTGTTTAACGGAGCCATTGATGAGGTGTCACTCTGTCGCGAAGCTCTGTCAGCTGAAACCATCGCAAAGCAGGCAGCCCTTAAAACGGTTCCACATAAGGGCATCCGGGCACCGGAAAAACTCTGGGGCGGAGAAGCTCTTCCAAAGAGTGCGGACATTCCTGTTCTTGCTCATACCGACTTTCATGTGATTAAGCCTCATCAGCCAAAGGTCGACGGCGGCAACTGGATTCTCGGTGTTGCGTTGTGTTGGCATAAGGGACGACTCTACAGTTCATTCGGATTTAATGCTGGACATGAAAACACACCGACTGAAGAGGCGCGTGTAAGGGTTAGCGATGACAATGGAAAAACATGGGGCAAGATGGTTGTTGTTGACTCCGGCGAAGGTAATCTCGGTGTCAGCCATGGTGTGTTTCTCTCGCATAAGGGAGCTTTGTGGTCCTTTAACGGTGCGTTTTATGATCGTTTCCAGCGCACCCATACCCGTGCTTACACACTTGATGAGTCCACTGGGGCATGGACGCCGAAGGGTGTTGTGGTTGGAGATGGTTTCTGGCCCATGCAGGAACCGCTTAAAATGCCCGATGGAAACTGGATCATGGCCGGTGCGCGTTTCCCGAAAGGCTATGATGGCAAGAAAGGAAACCTGCCAGCTGTGGCTATCAGTCATGGCGATGATTTCACAAAGTGGGATCTGGTCGTTATCCCCTCACCTGTTTCCGGGATATGGGGTGAATCAACTGTGTTCATCAGCGGTAAGCGGATTATTAATATCTCGCGCTGGGGCGGCAAGGCAAAAGCGCTGATGGCTGTCAGCGAAGACTGTGGACGAACATGGACACCGTCACGTCCATCGAACTTGAATATGGCGACCAGTAAACCGTATGCCGGCACATTGAGCACCGGCCAGAACTATCTGATTTGTACCACCACTGCCGACACCGGCGGCGGTCGCGCGCCGCTTACGATCGCTGTGAGTCGTCCGGGAGAAGATACTTTTTCCAGTGTGTATGTTATTCGCCACGCGGTTTGTCCGGATACCCCCGGTCCTTCCGGGAAAGGACTGGATATGAGTTACCCCTATGCTGTCGAGCATGACGGAAAGCTATACGTGGGCTACGCCATCAAACGATGCAAAACCGCCGAGATGGCGGTTATTCCAGTCAGCGAGTTGAAAGAACCGGAGCCTGTAGCTCTCTGGAAGGGAGCGCCGGTTCCGAAGACAGCTGATATGCCGGTTCTTAAGAACGTTGAGTTCAGCGTTATTAAACCTTATGAATTCAAAAAGGATGGCTACCGCTTTCTGCACGGCGTGGCATTGGGTTGGCACAAGGGAACACTCTATGCCTCCATCGGACACAACCAGGGCGGCGAGAACACCGACACCGAAGAGGCTCGTGTCTGCCACAGTGATGACAACGGAAAAACATGGAGCGCTCTCAAGACAATTGACGGACGGCGCGAACCCGGCACCGGAGTCAGCCATGGTGTATTTCTCTCCCATAAAGGGATTTTCTGGAGTTTTCACGCTGCCTATAAAGGCACAATGAAGGATGTGCATACCCGCGCTTATCTGCTAAATGAAGAAGACGGTTCATGGGAACGCAAAGGCACGGTTATCGGTGGCGGATTCTGGCCGATGCAGGAACCGATCAGGATGGATGACGGTAACTGGATCATGGGTGGACTCAGGGTCGGTGGTGGTAATCCTGCGGCTGTTGCTATCAGCCATGGGGATAACCTGCTGAAATGGGATATGATTATGATTCCCAATGCTCGGTCAACCGGAAAGATGTGGGGGGAATCCACGGTGATCGTTGATGGAAAAAATATCACCAATATCTCACGTTACGGAAAAGTGTCCAAGGCGCTTGCTGCCGTCAGCAAAGATTACGGCCGCACCTGGACAAAGATGCGTGTATCCAACCTGCCCATGGCAACCAGCAAGCCCTATACCGACACCCTCAGCACAGGACAGCGCTATCTGATCTGTTCAACAACGGCCGATGGAGAAGGCAGGCGCTCACCTTTGACCATCGCGATTTCTCGTCCAGGGAAGGATTTCTTTTCGAAAGTGTATGTTATCCGTCACGCTGTTTTCCCTGAGGGTCCTGGTGAGTCGCATAAAAATGCTGCTCTTTCCTATCCCTATGCAATTGAGCATGACGGCAGCCTCTATGTGGGATATTCCAACAGTGGTGGCGGTGTCGGGCGTGTGGGTGAGGGTCGCGAGCTCTGGAATAACAACAGTGCGGAGCTGGCAATCATTCCTTTGGACAGCTTGTGAGAGGGAGCCGGGCTTCGAGGACGAAGCCCCTCCCGTATTTAAAGTACGCATTGGGTGATTTATGGGAGGGGCGCCGTCCTCGCCTGTTCTGAGCTTGTCGAAGAGGCGCCCGCTTGTTAATGCGTCGTCAGTGGTTTTTTGGTAATATGATGCGGGATGCGGGGTCGCCTGCGGCTCGGACGTCCAACAAATGGTGGCGCTTTGCGCATCAATTAGTTGTAGGCCGGGTACCCTTACCCGGCGCAAACAGTAGAGACAGAAAGTCGGTCGCTATGCGACCGACTAACACGGGCAGGCCGTAAAAGCCTATGCCGCATGGTCAGCCTCGTAGCGACTGACCTCCCTTTTAGTTCTCCTAAGAGCTGGTGAAAAAGGTAACCAAATGAGCAAACATATAAAACACACACAGATATTCAGTGATCTGAAGAAGCTGATTATTGAAGGCAAATACGCTGATGACGGACGCCTGCCCAGTGAGGCACAGCTTGTTCTGAAGTACAAGGTGTCGCGCCCTACAGCGGCCCGCGCTCTTCATGATCTGCAGGTAGCTGGTCTTGTTGATCGTCGTGCGGGGTCAGGCACCTTTGCCCGTTCAATATCGGCCAGCGATGCAGACCAGAAGAAAGGTGGTGATTTCATCGGTCTACTTGTTCCAGGTATGGGTGTTACAGAGATCTTTGATGTGATTTGCGGTAAGCTGGTGCGTCTGGCACGGGGTAATAATTACAGCGTTGTCTGGAGCAGCTCACCCGCTACGCATGATCCTGATGGACCAACAATGGAACAGGCCGAAGAGTTCTGCCAGGAGTTGATTGAGAGCAAGGTCAAGGGCGCTTTCTTTGCTCCCTTCGGTTGGCAGAATGGACAGGCCAAAATCAACCGCATGATAGCGGGTCGGCTGCGGGTGGCCGGAATTCCTGTGGTGTTGCTGGACTGCGATGTGCTGCCATTTCCACAGCGGAGCGACTTCGATGTAGTTGGTATTGATAATTTTAAGGCTGCCTACATGCTGACTGAACATCTGCTTAAAATGGGATGCCGTAAACTGCAGTTTGTTGCAAGCACAAATAATGCACCGACTGTTGCCGCAAGGTATGCTGGTTTTCGTGAGGTCTTATTGCAGTACGATGTTCCCGTTGAGTTCGGTTCCTGTCCGGCAACAGATCCATCAGACGAGAAGGAGATCGGAGCCCTACTTAAAAATAAACCCGATGCCTTTGTCTGTGCTAATGACTATAAGGCCGGTGTTCTTATGCATACTCTGGAGAATCTTGGCTGTAATGTGCCCGGAGATGTGCGTATTGTCGGATTTGATGATGTGAAGTATGCAACTCTTTTGAGAGTACCGCTGACCACAATGCATCAGCCCTGTCACGACATTGCTTATGCCGCATGGCAGGTGATGCAGAACCGTATTGCCAATCCTTCACTTCCATATTCAACTCTCTCTCTCAATGCCCATCTGGTCATCCGCCAATCCTGCGGCGCTTATCACCGGAAATAACCTGTTTTCTGGAAATGAAAATTGACAGCATGTGTCGTTATCTTTACAGTAATAGCATTTGAATGAGGAGGTGACTGATGAGCATAAAGGAAATTATAGTGTCATGGGAGGATAGCGCAAAGGCCATGGCTTCATCATCCGAGGAGTGGTCGGAATGGGACGAAACGATTTCTGATGGTTTGGAATATATTTCCTGGTATGGAGAATGAATTATGATTAAAGCATATATATTTGATATGGATGGAGTCCTGTGCGACTCCGAGGAGTTTATCGCCAAAGCCGCCTGTCTAATGTTTAAAACCGTTTATAATGTGGATGCAAAACCATCCGACTTTGAACCGTTCATCGGAACCGGTGAAGACCGTTTCATCGGTGGTGTGGCGAAAAAGTACGGCATCACACTGACAATGCCACGCGACAAACAGACAACTTATCAGCTTTATGCGGATTGTGTGAAGGAGAAGCTTCAGCCGGTTGCGGGGGTTGTGGATTTTATTAAGAATGCCGCATCTAAGGGCATAAAGCTGGCAGTGGCAACCAGTGCCGATAAATTCAAGATGGATGTCAACCTCGCGGCAATCGGTCTGGATGCAGATCTTTTTGATGCTCTGGTTACCGGCAGCGATATCGAACAAAAGAAACCCGCCCCGGATATCTTTCTTAAAGCCGCTGAGATGATGGGGATTGCCCCCGCTGAGTGCGTTGTCTTCGAGGATGCCGTCACCGGAGTTCAGGCCGCCAAATCTGCCAGCTCATACTGCGTCGGGCTGACCACCTCCTTCTCTGACGCAACACTGGCAGAGGCCGGTGCAGATCAGACCATTCCCGATTTTGTCGGTTTTGCGTTTCATGTGAAGAGTGAAAAAAAAACTCGCATATCACAAGGGGTTTAGTTCCACCTTCGACAAGTCTCCGGCGTGACATTTTGGTTGCGGCGCCGCTGCATTAGTTAGATGTCCTAGCGCCATACACCGTAAATTTCACGATCGCATTCAGGGCAGCAGCCCTCTTTTATATTATTGCGTAAAACTGCATAGCTATGTCGTTCAACCAGCAGTTCGCCGCAACCGGGACAATATGTGTTTTCAGCGGCCTTGGTGATCACATTGCCAAGGTATACATGCTTCAATCCCTCACTCTCTGCAATTTCTTTGGAACGCCGTAATGTTGCCTTCGGTGTTGGGTCACGATCAATCATATGATACTGAGGGAAAAACCGTGAAAAGTGCAGTGGGGTTTCTACTCCCAGATTTTCTTTAACCCAACGTGTAAGATTCTTCAGATCTGCATCAGAGTCGTTCAATCCGGGAATCACCAGATTAGTTACCTCCAGCATAACCCCGGTATCTTTCGCAGCCACAAGTGCATTCAGAACCGGCTGTAAAGCTGCCCCGCAGATATTGCGATAAAATTCATCAGAGAATGCTTTAAGATCTATATTGGCGGCATCAGTAAAACGACAAAGCTCCCCCCACGGTTCAGGTTTGACATAAGCCGCTGTCACCAGCACATTCCGTATCCCCGCTTCATGCGCCTTCTTCGAACAGTCCAATGCATATTCATAATAGACAACAGGATCGGTATACGTATAGGCTATTGAGTGACACCCCCTCTCCTCTGCCAACGCAACCAGCTCAGCAGGACTCGCAGAATAATTCTGCATATCATGCGGATCTCCCTGCGATATCTCCCAATTCTGACAGAATTTGCAACGCAGATTGCAGCCGGCTGTTGCCAGGGAAAGGATCTGAGAACCAGGCAGAAAATGATACAGTGGCTTCTTTTCAACAGGATCAATCGCAATTGAACATGGCGAGCCATAAGTCAATGACTTTATCTTACCATCAATATTAGCCCGAACGCGACAGACTCCGCTCTGTCCCGGAGCAATCTCACACATCCGCGGACATATCTTGCATTGTATTTTCATAGTTAAAATGGTTAAAGAGGTTAAAAAAGTTCTAAAGTTCTAAAGTGCTAAAGTGCGAGAGTGCTAAAATTCTTTTTGTACTACTATCATTCATTTTCGTATTTTTATGCACGTTTTTTTATCTCTCACTGAGACACAGAGTTCTCAGAGGTTTTCTCTCTGTGTTCTCCGTGACTCTGTGAGAGATAATTCTTGAAACCGTAATCTCCTGTTAATCCTGTCAAAAAATTTAGTTACAGCTCTACTGCGCCAGTTTTCCCGTGGTAATAATTAATAATAACCTGATACTCATCACAACTCAATCCGCAATATAAATGCAAAACTTTCTCAAGTCCCTCTTTTTCAAGGCGTTCATGAAAAGCAATATCATCAGCAAACATTGCACCGCCCTCATCAACAGCCTTAAACTTCAATGCCACTGCAATCGCTTTGAATACCGGTTCGCAATCACCACCCGTGCTCTCTATCAGACGCAGAGCTCCGATAAAGCGGTCATTCGGAGCCAGTTTCCGCGAGAGATCACGCCCTACCCTGAATACTGTATCACCCAGGGCCCGGTTACCAAAACGGTCTATCAGATCCTCGACATGCTCCCGCTGATTTTTCTCATTAAACTCACCCGGATAGCGTTTGATCAATGCTGCGGCACTCTCATACATCACGGCACTACACTCTGCAAGAATCTCCGGATCTTTTACCGCATCACAGATCAACGAATAACCTTTCAGAAATCCGAAACAGGCACATGTTGCATGACCAAGGTTGTGAATGTAGAGTTTACGTTCAACATAGGCCTGAAAACACTCCTTAAGATCCAGCCCTTTCACCCCGTCAGGAACCTCACCAACAAAGCCATTTCTATCAGCAATGATCTTGTTATAGGCCTCCGCCCAAACCTCAAGCGGATCATGACGGCGCACTTCATCAGGCATAATCGGCACCATCTTGCCTATACTGGTTTCTACAAAGCCCACATTTTTATTCAACACAAAATCCGATGGCAGAGCACTTTTCAGATAATCACGGGAAAACTCCGCCACCCCGTTGAAATTTTCACAGAAAAGTATTGAAAGAGGTGTTCCCTGGCGCGCCAATATTCCAGGAACCATAGCCTGAAGTACCCCTGCGATATGCGCCGAACCCACCGCAGTGCCAACCAGATCGGCACGGGATATTGCATCCGTAACCGCATCCCTATCATGAACGCTGATTGCATCCACCCCTGTGACATCAATCACATCGGGAGTTCCTGAAGACAGATCACCTTTGACCACCACCTGATAGCCATTACGACTATGCAACGCATCAACTACCGGTTGAAAGGCATCAACAAAAAGAACATCATATCCAGCCTGGCTGAATATAGGTCCGGCCAACGCGCGACCGATATTGCCGGCGCCAAAATGTACATACAGAGGCATAAATTTATCATCCATTATCAAAGTGTTGAAGTTAACTAACGCGGGCTTTGCCCGCAATCAAGTTAGTGCGAGAGTTCTAAAATGCGAAAGTGCGAGAGTTAGCGCTTCGCGCGGTCAATTCAATTATAAAAAGCCGTACATAAAAAACAAGCCTCTTCCGCTAAATCTGTGGGTAAAACCGCGCCTAGTCCCAGTCTGTCGTTTCAATTTGCGGTGCATCAAAAGCATAACACCAAGAGATGTCTTATCTTTGATGATGGTTTACTA
>JAQIBS010000185.1 GCA_027858965.1 Kiritimatiellia bacterium | reverse complement strand
AAATAATTATCCGCGCCGGATCTTGGACTACACATCCGCGAAGGATGTATTCGAGGGAGAGTTGAGCGGCTGTCAAGCATAATGAATTTTGTCGCATTTAGAGTTGCAATCCGGCCATTACGTGCAAGAAGTTGAATGCAAGCTTTTCACTCACTTTCATTTTTTTATAGGGTCTATTTCTGATTATTTACTTTGTAAACACACTAAAGCCAGTGTTTGCTGGACACTTTTGGGGTAAACGAAATTTGACACGTCAAAATCACCCTTATTCTGTTAGGTGCTATTACAGCGAGAATAGTTCCAAGAGGGCGCAACCCTTGGATTAATGAGTAAAACCATATTAAGCCCCCGCTAGAGAGGCAACACAATATTTCTGTCGTCAAACTTATATTAACCCATCTCTCTCCACCTGCATATAGTAGTATTCACTTGAATTCTTTTCTATACAGCTGAAAGCATTAATTTCGATAGCTGAAGCGTAAAATCGCAGCTACTTCCATCACACAGTGTCACTCTGAGGGCATTTTCTTTGTTTTTACGAGATTCCCTTCAGCTTATACTCAAATGGCACTATAATTGCTGTCTGAAAGATTACAGTTTTGCAATGTTGGGATGAAAAAGGAAAAATGCGAGTATTTAAAAGATATATGATTTTGGCTGGAGTGTTTATTGCTGCTATGAGTATGGCAGCAAGTAAAACCACGGCAGTTGCTCCCAAGGCGGCAAAGTCAGCCAAAACAACCAAAATGATAAAGGGACGTGCTCTTATAGAGTATAAACTTGAGATACTTGAGCGTGCATCTGCTAATCGTGAATTAGCGGCTCTTACTCAGCTGGAACATATGCGTGATTTAGCGCAACAGGCCACAGATCTGGCAGAAGGCGGGCTGACAGAGACTTATAGTACAACAAAAGCACTTTATAAGCAGATTGGCTATCTGGAGTCAGAGTCAGCCAGATTATGCGGGTTGGCAGCAGCTAATTTTGATAAAGCGACTCATAACCGCAAAAGCGTTGAAACTTTATGTTCAAAACTGAATAAATCCGAGCAACAAAGAAGTTCGCGTGCCTACGCCATAAGTTTAAAGATTCAGGCAAATGAAGCGATGCGCATGGCAAGCATTGCATGTGAAAGAGCCGCAGTAGCCTATGACAAAGCGGATGAACCTGTTTTGCTGGCCGCAGCCAGTCAGACAGCAGCGGTATGGCTTGAAAAACTGGCTGTTCGCTAATTCATTTATATAACGCATGCTCTGCCCGCAAACCAGAATCCTCACAACGAAGAACACAGCGCAAGCTTTGCCCGCCTGTCTGCGTGCAACGCACAGGCAAGCAACCCAATAAATATTTAACATGGATAAACAGGATATTTTTCTCCAAAAGTTCTACCACGGAGTTACGGAGAAAACAGCATTCTTTCGTGTTTTTCGTGTTTTTCGTGGTTAATAAATGTGTATAAACAACAAGAAGTTGAGTTTATCACAACAAAAAAAGCTCTGGATAATATCCAGAGCTTTTTTCATAATATTTAGCAGTACCTGCTTTTAAGAGTGTCCGGTACAACCAAAAGACATTCCCGGCTTACTGAACATCACATGATTGTGATATGTCGCATACTCGGTTACAATGGCGCCATCCGGACCAGCAACCTGTCCATGCCATGCTTCAGGATCACTCTGAACGTAAACTTTTCCGGATTTAGCACTGCGGGTCAATGCATACTTGGATTTCATCCAGTCTTGGCCATATCCCCAGGGAATCTTATCTTTAGGAAGATCTGCAATAGCTACCTCTGTACCTTCACCCTTATATTCACCAAAGAAAGTTACTTCGCCATAGCGCACCTGCCATGCTTCCATCTTAGGACCATAACCTTCGCCACCGCCGATATGACGATGTTCAGGAAGAGTCTGTCCAGGAAGCAGATAGATATCATGACCGAGGTATCCGAACTTATCATCGTTAAACTTGCCGTTATATTTTTTAGCACCGCTAGCCGCATATGTGCCGTGCTCGTTGATCCAGAAGATTCCGCCCATACCGAGTTTCAGAATATCCCCCTGAACAAAATCAGCTACCCAGAACTCCTCGGTGTTCATAACATCCGGTACAGGATAGTTAAATTTTTCAAACAAAGCAAAATAGGCTTTCTTAGCCGCCGCTATATCCAGTTTTCCGTCTTTATACATATCATCCTTCTTTAAGTTACAAGTTGAAGTAGAACTTCCCCCATTTGTTTTACACCCAGCACTAAAAGCGAGACCCGCCACGACAGTGGTGGCCATGGCCGCTCTACGTGTTATTTTTTTCATAGATTATATCTCCTTACTCCGTAATTGATTTACACTGTCTCCAAAAAAACTAGAAATAAGTATAACACTGCATAACAATTTAGGAAAGAGAGATAAATGGAAAATTTAAAAGTTGCCACAAAGCTTATCACTCTGAATTTGCCAGAGGGTCTGCTGGATCGACATCTAGAAGCGGCCATACCAGCTCACCGCGCTGCTGTTCAGTCAACTTATGATAGGTGCTATATCGAAGTGAATTGGCATCAAGCCACAGTATCACACGATGACGCTCCTCTGCGGGAACTGCCTTCAGATGCCGTGGACTCAAGAGAGCCTCTCCCATACGCGAGGCCGCTGCCCCGCAGCGTCCCGGAATTGAACGTGATCCACCATAAACCGCTTGCATGGTACTGCCACGAAAACCACCACCAAAATGAAATGTGTAATCACGAAGATCATCATATCCCATTTTCTGCGGTCCCTTTTTCTCTTTCACATGACAGAGCTGACAGCGGTTCCTGAAAACAGGCTCCACCAGTCGGTAAAAGCTGATCGGCTCAACCGGGCCGCACTCAGGTTCGAGTTTGGACGGTGCCCGCTGCATAGCCAAAGGCTGAGACGACTTAACCGCGTAGCTCTCGCGTTTCGGTTCATGACACCCCAGACAGGTCAGCCGCTCACCGGGATGCACAAATGCAGTTGAACGCATGGTCTGAATCGCCATGTTGTTTTCATCCAGCACCTGAAAGATTAACTGCTTCCCGGCAGGTGCCTCAAAGTATGCACTCCCATCTTTCTCCAAAGGAACTATACCAAGCGGTATGCGTGGCGTATTTTCCTTACCATAGCCGATGTACGGCTTATCCATCCACGGATCTGACTTCAGCACAGCCTGCAGTACACGCAAGCGCACAGGCGTACGTCCCTCGGGGAGGGGTTGATCAGAGACCCGCACGTTTACCACACCAATGGTTGCCTTTTTATCTGCATCTTTAAAGTCAGCACCCTGCGCGGTCTGCCGGGCAATAACAGGCGGTCTGAGGCGTGCTCTCAATGGTTGTGGATGCGTCAAGCGCAGACGGGAATCATACCCGACCGGCAAGCGCTCGCGCTCACACACAAGCTCCTCATTGCCAAAACGATCAAGCAGCACCAGATCCTCCCAGCGATTGCACAGAAAAAGGTCTTCGTTAATCGGCCATGCTGTGCCATAAGCGTACTGACTCCTCCCGGCAGACTCGCTCTCAGGAAAGGGCACGTATGGCGTAACACGACGCAGCTGACTCATGTGATAGTCGTCGGGCTCACGCAGATCCAATACGCACAGGGAACCGAATGACTCTCCGTGATGGGGGGCAGCAGTCAGGGTGTAGCGATGTGAGTCTGGTATAGCTCGAATGTGCATCTCGGTCATAGGCAGCGCCGAGGGTGCGTCAGGACACCTTCCGAAACGGTGATCGCCATGGGGATTGTCCGCAAAGGTATGCCAGGGGAAAGGATAGTTTCCATGCGGTGCCCTCGGATCACGTCCATCAGGATAGCAAGTCCAGAACTGACTGCCCAGGCAATCCTCACGGTCTGTATAATCCCAACGTGTGTAAACCAGCATCCCGTTGTTATCCACGCTCGGCTGCCATTCACTGGTTTCGTAATAAGAGATCGGATAGATGTCGCTGCCATCAGAGTTCATGCTGTGCAAGACAAAGGTCGGCACTCTCAGGCGTGGTCCTTCCTTAAAACAGCGGATGAACCCGCCACGCCGTTCGGAGATAAAAACAACCCGCCCCGACGGCAGTTCCACAGGATCAAAATCGTTGCAGGACCCCTCGGTGAGTTGCGTAATCCGACTGGAATCAAGGTCGAGTTTAAACAGCTTCCAGGTTGTTTTCTCTGACCACAACCAACCATGCTCGGTTGCGCCGCAGTGTGCAAAATAGATCGTCCTGCCATCATAACTCACTGAGGGCGTGTAAAACGAACCTGTATCTAATTTGCCTCCTTTATAGCGTCCATTAACCACAATACTACCTGCAAGCAAATTACTCACAAGCGGCTCTTTGGCCCGCCAATCAGAGAGCGAAAAAATGCCGCCACCATGAATTGTATTAAACCCGAAACACTGCGTAGCAAAGTGGCCTCCGGTTTGATCCGAGTTTTTCATGTTTGTCAGTCGACAACCTGCATAGCTGGCACGGGCTAGAAAAACAAGTTTGTCATAGGTTTGCAAATCGGGATTTGCAAACATTATCCTGCGACGCAATGCACACGCAGCATAAACATCTATTGATTGCGGCGCTGCATTGGCTTTTAAGCGCTGCCAATCCTCCTGCAGAGACCCGACATCCGCGCCGCGTTCTTCCAGATAATCCAGAAGAGCGCCGGTCCGACGCACAACCACATCATACGGCGTCTCCCCTAACTGGATCAACGCATGCCTGTCGTAAACCTGATCCGCCGCACCACGGGGCAATGGCAGTTTACCCTCTATTTGACTTTGCAGTTCTGCCACAAGTTCACCCCAGAACGCCAATACACCAGGTCGAAAATCAGCTGCCTTTATTGAGGTCAGTTTCAATCTGCTAATTGCGCCATCCAGCTGTTCGAATGAGCAGACTTTCCGAGGCACAACCTTTGGCGGTTTTTCACCCGGCTTAACGGTCGGCTCAACTCCACCTCGCGGAAAAAGACGATCAGGAAAGCGGGTTTCCTGAGTGTGATCCGAGAGCCCCCCCTTCATTTGCCCAGTTACAGAAAAACCACCCGCTGCTCGTGGTTCAAAAGAACAGAGAAACACAGTCGATACGTCCGCTTTCTGAGGTGCAGCTAGCGGCTTTGAAATTTCGTTCTCCACAGAGTGAATCGACAGATCATCGATCCAGCCATCACAATAGAGCCGACCATCCACCAATGAACCGATAGCCAACCGAGTTTGTTTTTCCGGTTTTTCAAATGGCCTTGACACTCCTGCCTGGGCGACCTGTTTGCCATCCACATACAGAGTGACACTCCTTTGCAAGAGCACCGCTGCCACATCATGCCATTGATTATCTGTCACACAGGTTTTACTGAGGATTGTAGCGGGAGAGTTGCCCGGCATATAGAAGGCCAGAAACCCGCTACCTTTAAAGCTGTAAAATTCCCAATGTAGAGGCGAGGATTTTGGTTCAAAAGCGATGAAGATATTGAATTGAGCGGCACTGCGGATTTTAACGCGCATTCGTACTGTCAGCGGCGCCCGCGCAAGGACCGGACACCCATCAACAATGAAACCTGACGCACCGACAAAACAGGCCATGCCGAAAACCGGATCATTGGGAAGATTCTCTGACATTCCGCCTACCCCCTGCTCATACATCGGGTTATTAATCAGTACCGAACGTGGCCACTCCCGCGCGTTTAACTCGGGATTATTAATGTATTGCCGTCGACCGGAGGGCAGATAGTTCTCGAATGAAGACTCCACTTCATTCGCTACAACGGCAGAGTTCATTCCGATGCATAAAATAACATAGAGAAACCGTTTCATAATACTCATCTCGATTAAACAATAATCATTAGCGTCCCATCAGTCTTCGTCCAAGCTACGCCCCGACAGGCAGGACGCATAGGCTGTCAGGATTTTAGGCTTTAGAACGCAGGTTACTATTCTCTCAACTCCTGTCACAAAAAACAAGAAATTGCGATAGTTAAAGTAGTTAAAAAGGTTGGAATAGTTGAAATAATTTCCGCCACCCGCATTCCGCCCTTACGTGCCGTCCCGCTTCGCGTGAGAGGCGCGTCCTACAAGACTTCGACCGCTTCAACCTCTTCAACTTTTTTAACCTTTAACCTTTTTAACCACTCCTCTATGCAACGCGTAGCGTTGTTGACTAATGCAGTGATGCATGTCACACAACTGTTCAATAAATAAGATAAGATTCGCATATCACCAGGGTTAAGTTGGGTTGCGACTTCGCTGCATTAGTTGGTGCTGGCACGACGGAATTCAACTTTACGCAGGATGCGAATCTGCAGATAGGTGAAGCCAATCAACGCCACACCAAGAAACCATGCCATGGTCGTGGCTGTGCTGAACCGCAGATTATTGTATGCCTCTTTCCAGATTTCCAGGCTGAGAACATTAGTGGCATCCCCCGGCCCGCCAAAGGTAAGCAGAAAAATACTGCCCATGCCCTGAAATGCGGCAATAAATGCCCCCACAAAATTGATCACCATCAGAGGAAGTAGCTGAGGCAAGGTTATATGGCGGAATCTTCGCATAATTCCGGCTCCATCAATGGCTGCGGCCTCGTAGTAATCCTGTGGCAGAGACTGCAAGGCCGCCACATAAATCAGGCTAGCCATTCCCGCCCCGGCCCAGACTCCCGGCAGAATACAGCAGAGCATTGCCAGCGAAGGATCCTGCAGCCAGCTTTGTTTGGCAATACCTCCGTAGGCCAGCAGCTGATTGAGCATTCCATTCTCTGTCGGATCATACATCAACTTCCAAAGCAGGGTAATCACCAAAGCACTGGTCAACTGCGGCAGAAAATAGAGCGTTCTGAAAAAGACCTTTCCCTTGGGAATTTCAGTTAACATCAACGCCAGAATAACAGGTGAGAAAAAGCCCAGAACCAGAGTTATTCCCACGTAAACAAGTGTCCGTCCCCAGGCAGCCCAGAAGCCGCTGTCGGTTGCCACCATAATGAAATTATCAATCCCAGCCCAGCTGCTCTCCCCTACAATCTTATATGATTGAAAAGCCATAACAGCGCCTCGTAACAGAGGATAGTAACTCCACAAGGCAATTGATATTAAAGCCGGCGCCAGCATCAACAGAGGAGCGGCTCCACGCTTAACTTGTAAAGCCCCATTACTCTCGGCCACAGTAGCACGACTTTCTCTAATGATTAACGTAAAGCAGGTAAAGAGCGCGATCAGAACAACACCGAAAATAACTCTGGCGAGCGGACGTTTCCTCTGCATCTCATCCTCGGGAACATCAAACATCAGACCGCGATTGGCATCCTCATTAATTCCACGTAAAGCAGCCTCATAATCAAAGTCCTCTCCGTTATCAGAGAGCATAATACCGAGCAAACGACGGCTTATCAAATCAGAGACCGCCTGCCAGAAACCGGCATAAGGTTCTGTACGGGCCAATATTTCACCAGACGCTATCCGCTCATAGTTACGTTTAATGCTAGCCGGCACCTCATCAAGATACTCATCAAAACCCATACGCTTCAGATCAGCCGGGTTACACCAGCGGGCATTGCCTTCCAGCGCTTTCTGCCTGACCTCTTCATCTTTAACCGAACTGCTGGTCACCTGCCGCAGACACTTCCAGACCATATCGCGCTCTTCTTTGCTGCGTCTCCCAACGCCCTCGGTCATGCTGTAAAAATGTTTGTGTGCCTGAAAGACGGGTTTCATGCCGCGTTTCGCGGCTGGTATAGGCATAATACCGATCATATCAGGAGGCAGATTGAGATTACGGGTCAATTGCTCCATCAAATCAGCCCCTGAAAAAACGGCGACAACTTCGCCTCTTTCAAAAAGATAGGGCAGTTCAGAATTCAGGCGCGGCAGTCCACGCGATACTCCTTTGACAACATCCTCCTCGTCAAACTCAATGCGGCGGCCATCATGAAGAGTCACATATCCAGCGGCAATATCATCCTGCGTAAGATCAACAGGCAGACCACCTACAGGGTCGCGAAGCCATGGCGCCCAGCAGAGTTTATGCATAAAGCCCGTAGCATCAATGGCCGCTTTTGAATCAAAATCGGCCTGCCATACTCCTTCAACCTGCGAAAGGTCTTCACCGGTATCGGAGGTAATAAACTCAGTCTCCTCCATGGCAAAGCGATATGTTTTACCGGTTTGAGGAGAGACCTTTACATTTACAACCGGAGAACCTCCCGCCGCCTGCATCCATGGCAGCCAGGCCCAGGGGCGATTCTCGATTCCAAAGGCGCGTTGACCACGTTCCAGCTGGGCACCCGAAATTTTACGACCGGGAAAAGTTAAACGCTGACACCATTTGTAAAAATCATCCCAGCTCTCGGGAATATAATCAGGATCAAGCCCCGCCTGCTGAACCAGATCTTTACGATAGACAATACCGTAATACCATGTTCCAGCCAGAGGAACCCCATAGATTTTTCCATCTTGAACTGCAACCTGCCGCCACAGTTTGGGCACGCTTTTCCATCCATCCCAGCGTGCTTCACGATCATCAATCCGACCATCCCCATTAAGATCATCACCAATCCACTCATTGAGCGGATAAATAAATCCCTGCTCAATATCATGGCGGATAATATGAAACCAGCAATAGTACAGATCAGGGGCGGAGCCCCCTGCCATAGAGAGCATAAAGGGCGCACGGCCACCACCACCCGGCAGAGTTAAACCACCCCACTTCTGCGGATTCAAACGCGGTTCCTCCGCCGCCAGCTTAAGCACCTGTCGCGTAGTGGGACCCTCAGGTGTATCGGGATCATATCCCTCCAGAAAAGAGACAGTGATCATATCATCAGGGGCCGGGACAACAGGAGAGGAGAAGAGATGGAGGGAGATAAAGAGAGAGGCAAGAAGAGTAATACGAACGTTCAACATCCAACATCCAACGTTCAACATCCAACTAATGCGGGCTTTGCCCGCCTGCCAAACACATTTTGCGCGCCCTCTTCGAGAGGCACGCCCTACAAGTTGATGGTGAAATGATTGTAGGACGTGCCTCTCCCGCGACTGCGGGAAGGCGCGTATATCGCGCAAACAAAACCATTTACATTCAACTTTTAACATTCAACTTTCAACTTCCAACTTTCCACATCCGACAACAATCTATTACTTCAACTCAGCAGAGAGCTTTTTAACAGCGACGCGTGTCTTTTCAACAAGCTCCGCCAGTTTCGCATCATCATATGATTTAACTTTCTTAAAGTCATACTCTTTAAAGAGAGTGGTCAGTTCTGCATCAATCAGAGATTCTTCACGCAGGATACCGATCTTCTCATACTCTTCAATGCCATCACGCAGGCACTCCCAGCGAATGCTGGAACGGGCCCCGGGATAGAGCAGGAAAGTATCGCCATCCGGCCAGCTACTAAAAGTGGTGCTATACAGAGGATCTCTGGGCCAATGGGCAAAGGCCCAGCGCAGCATACCATCAAACTTATTGGCAGCGGCATAGTATCCCAACCAGCGCTGTTCAGCTGTTGGACTGAAAACAAAGGTGTTGGGCCGACGAGGACCGCAACAGATATAGAACATGGTGACTTTTCCATTACTATGCCGTTTCTGCACCTCTTCCAGAAACTCCGGATTCACATTACCGATTGACTGGCTGTAGTTATCAAAAACCAGCCCTTTAAAAGTACTGGGTGGATGATTACCCGCCATAGAGACCTTCAAGCCCGGGGCATACTTCTGGATGCACTTCATGGTTGCACGCAGCTCCTCTGCCCCGCGCTCATCCATGGCAATATAGGTGCGTTTCAGCCAACGCTTTTTCTTCAGATGGTTTTCAAAATCACGCAGAAAAGGCCCCCAGAAAGCAATATGCTCAGGCGAACCGGGAACAGCCTTAAGCCTGATACGGTCACCGGTTGCTCCATCGATATAGGAGACCATATTGCCCCAAGTCACCATGGTGTAGCAGTGAATCTGTTTATCAAGTCCGCAGGAGGCACCGAACTTAACATACTCATCAAAGATAGAGAAATCAAATAACCACGTTCCATCAGCATTCTTAATATGTTTTATCATGCTATCGTATGGATCGAATGTCTGCTGGTTCCAGGGTTTTTCCACAATGGATGTTGTCAGGGTCTTCTGCCCGGCCTGGGCTAACTCCGTAAGAATGGGTCTCAGAAGATCATAATGTTCTTTAGAAAAAGGTTCAACATGGTGATAACGGGCAACAGCCCAGGGATGCTGCCAGAGATCAAGAAAGAACTCCCAATCTTCAGGATCAGGCAGAGTGGCCTTCATAACATTCAATTCAACTGGAAAATTTACCTGCTTATTCCCGGCGCCCTTAACCGTGAGCATTCCCCGGTAAGCACCTGGCTTGGCCCTCTTTGGCACAGTGACCGTCAACCACACAGGCCGATATCCGCCAGCGGGAATATCAATCCGTTCAACAGGATCGAGAACATCAGGATGCAGATCATCGCCACCTAGCACATAACGGACAAAGCGGGCATTCAAAGCAGATGCAGGGATCTTTGATCCTGAAGAGGCTATCAGAGCAGAACAGCTGAGCCGCACCTGACTAACGCCATCATTTGACCATACAACAACCTGTCCGTTTACACGCTCATTGCGCCAGGCGGAGAGTTTTAATGTCTTCTCGGATGTGTCGCCAACAACATCTGCGGGTTTAAGTTTAGCGGTTGTCACAACTCGCCCCATCAAACCAGGAGCGGCAGGTTTAGTCCCGGCCACGGATTTATCAAGCATGGGCACCCCTGGTTCCAGACGGGAATAACGCCAGTCCAGAGGATATTTCTCCGACTCCCCTGATTTTGCTAATGCAACACAGGATGTCAAAATAGCGAATATGGTGATAACTGTGTTTTTCATATGTTTCTCCGATTAATTCTATTCATAAAGCATGCAGGGGAAGAGATGTGTGTGCGTGTATGTGTGAGTAATACAAGTTGAATGTTGGATGTTGAATGTTGGAAGTTGAACGTTCAAATCTGATTCCATTTTCTGCATTCCACCTTCTACATTTCACTTTTCACAACTAACAACTTACTTGCACTGCAAAGTGCTTTAAATCCAGCACAGCCCTTCTCAAGCTCTTTGCTTCGCCACTTATAGGGAAATCCAATACATTGAACCGGCTTAGCCCCCTGAATCCGACAGCTGTTATCATCTTCCAGAAAGATACAGCGTCCATCTTCTTTTTCAATCAGAGTGAGCTGTCGACGGCCAAGAGTCAGGGTTGTGTATTGATCTGTAAAGGCGTAAAGCTCCATACTGAGAAAGGCCGCTATTCTTTCAGCTTCCCCCTCTTCAAGATTAACATAACCGGGAATAGAACAGCAAAATCCACAACGCCGACAGGAAAAATTCTCAAGTTGATTGCTCATTATTAATATCGTTCAAAGAGTCCCCGAGACACGGAGTTATTAACTACGAAAAACACCAAACTAACGAAAAATAAAGCTTGGCATCCGTTTCCTTTGCGCCTTTGCGGGAAAAAATCTGCATCATAATTATTTCGTGTTATTCGCGTTTTTCGTAGTTAAAAAAATTATTACGGCTATGCCCTCTGCTCTATGCGCTATGCCCACAGCCCGCTGCATTGGCTTCGATTTTGCATCGGATAAAATCTGCAATCACCTGGCTATCAGCGGCGGCAATCTCTTTACGAGTTGGTAAGCCGGCAAGTTCCTCAATAAGTTCATGATGAGCAATATCCTCGCCGGTGGCATGTTTAATAGCATCACCGAACTTAGCCGGATGCGCTGTTGCCAAGGCAATCATAGGAACATCTTCCTTCATAAACTGTGCGGCAACCGCAACACCCACAGCTGTATGCGGGTCCAGCAGATAAGCATACTCCTGCCAATACTCCTTAATAGTTGCAATGGTCATTTCCGTATCACCGCGACCAGCCACAAAACTATCATCACACTGAACAGGATCAAACTTCAGGGTGCCCTTATCCTTCACCGTAGTCATCCACTCTTTAAGTTTAGCGGAATCTTTTCCACTCAGGTAATAGAGGTAACGCTCAAAATTACTGGCCAGCTGAATATCCATAGAGGGGCTCAATGTCGGAGCAACTTCACCCAGAGTGTATTCCCCTGTATTAAAATAACGAGACAGAATATCATTTTCATTGGTAGCCAGAACCAACTTGTCAATGGGCAGGCCCATCTGCCGGGCAATATAACCAGCAAAGATATCACCGAAGTTTCCTGTTGGCACCGCAAAACGAACCTTCTCTGCGCCGGTCTTTTCCTGCACTCTGAAAGCGGCATAAAAATAATAAACGACCTGGGCTAAAACGCGAGCCCAGTTAATTGAGTTAACGGCACCCAGTTTATATTTATCCCGGAAATCAAGATCACCGAAAAGCTCTTTAACAATATTCTGGCAGTCATCAAATGTGCCTGTAACGCCCAGGTTAAAAACATTATCATCAAGAACACTGGTCATCTGCCGTTCCTGAACATCGCTGACCCTGCCATTGGGATGTAGAACAAAAATGCGAATGCGATCTCGACCACGCACACCATAAATTGCGGCGCTGCCGGTGTCACCACTGGTGGCAGCCACAATATTCATCTCGTTGCCATTTTCCTCAAGGACATACTCAAAAAGATTGCCAAGAAACTGCAATGCCACATCTTTAAAGGCTAAAGTAGGGCCATGAAACAGCTCCAGGATGTGTAGCGGTCCAACACTGACAACAGGAGTTACCTCCTCATGCCGAAAGACTCCGTAGCTCTTATCGATAATTGCACGCAACGCTGAGTCCGGCAAATCATCGGCATACAGGCTCATAATCTCAAATGCAAGATCCGAGTAGGTCATGACACTCCATGACTCCAGCTTATCACTGACATCAGGGATCTCCTCCGGCAGGAACAATCCTCCATCTCTGGCCAAGCCTGTTAAAATAGTCTCTTTGAACGAGAGAGAAGAACCCTCACCGCGCGTACTTACATATCGCATTTAATTCACCTTCCTCAATACGACGTGACATGACGACGTGACATGTTACGCTAGTAGTCTGTACAGCTATAAACTTCGTTTTTTGACAGGATTACAGGATTAACAGGATTGAATTCAGTAGCTATTAATCATGTGAATCATGGAAAACGTAGTAAGGCCACCCTTGTGGTGGCAGTGACCGCAGGGAGCGGCAATCATGTCCGAAAATTTATATTCTACAGTTCCTCTTCAAAAAACTGCGGAAGCAGTCCTTTAATAATATAAGAATCCACATCAAACTGCTGGACAGCATCCTCGGCGAGTTTTTTGGCTTTACTCTGTGCGGCGGGCATATCCGCATAGAAAACAGAAAGGAAGAGCGCCGCATTAGTCATCAATCTGGTATGTTCTCTAATACGCATCGATTTTTTAACTTCATTATCGAGCACCAGCATATTGACAAACTCCGCAACAATCTCAATTTTAGTTGAATAAATCTCAACCCAGGAAACCTTATTATTACCAACAACCAGATATTTCTTGTCAGCAGAGGTTATAGACCAACCTCGGGCTGATTTAAAGCCGGGAGTATTCTTCACAAGATATTCATGGAAGCTTTTAAGCCTGTTAATGCGGTCCTTTGCCGTTAACAGAGCGACTTTGGCCTCATCGGTTTCCAGCTCATCCCCGGCCACATCCATCGAGCGCAGAGCATCACGAAAACGCAGACTTTTAAGTAGCTCAACACATTCGCCTTCAGCAACGGCAAGAGAGGCAACTTCATTCTGAGCTTTCTCTTTTCGCGCTTCCTCAATCTGTAGTTTTTTCTCAGCGGCGGCATCAAGTCTAGCTTGCTTCTCTTTCTGTTTTTGATCCAGCATTTTTTGAGCAACCAAAGAATTTAGATCAGCTTTCACATTCTTAAATGTCTTTTTAAGATTTGAAAGTTTGCGGGGAGCCTCTTTTATCTCAGGGCAAACAGCCATTCCGTTGACCTTGGACGACATATCACTGGCAATTTTTCCCATCTCAGCATGTGTTGTTGGATCTGCATTAAGCGCATCAAGTTGAACGGCGGCGGCCTCCAGTTCAGCAACAATCTGATCTGCAACCACACCACCCAGCTTAACAGCGTAAGCATCCTCATACATCGAACGGACAATAGAGACCACCGGATGATCATCATCCCGCGGCAATTCACCGACATTCGCAATAACCAGTTCAGGAGCTGCTTCCGGCTCAGCAACAACCTCCTCAACCACATTGGTTGCGGTCGCTACTGCATTTGTTCCATCAACCGAGTTCACGACATTTGTAGCTCCCGCGGCAGCCACATCATTTGTCGCTCCGTCAGCCTCAGCGACAGGAGGCTGCACTACAGGAAGTTCAACTTCTGGCAGTGAATACTCGGGTTCGGGAGGAACCATGCGTGCACGTACCTCTTCACCCAGCACCGAAACAACCAACGCTTCGGCCTCCTCTACAATCTTCATTGCATCAGGAGCAAAATCATGAATCTTCTTTGCATTCTTTTTAGCTATAACAATTGCTTTTGCACCTATGGTAACAGCCTTTTCCTGCGTACTTTCCATGCGTGCCAAATTTTGTTCAATAGCTTTTTTCCCTTTCATCACCACAACCGTGGCAATAACCCCGCCGAGAATTATCAAACCCAGAAAAATCAAGCCGCCGACAACAGCCATTTTTTTGCAACCTTTGGACTGACTGCTCTCTTCCTCAACAACATCCTCTAAAGGCTCACCTTTTACATCAATTCGACCCGTTACCCCCTGAGTAGACTTTGCACGATCAAACTTCACCGCATCCTTACCCTTGATTTTAATTCTACGGGAGCTCTTCTTAACAGAGACTGGACCGGCTTTAGAGAGATAACGCTTCATATCACCCATAAGAGAACCATATGTGGGATACCTTTTGCCAGGATCAACTTCCAGCATACGGGCAATCAGCTTCTCAACATCAGGCGGAATTTCTTTACCGGTGACCTCGCTAAGAGATTTAGGTGGCCCTTCAAATCGGGCTTTCACAACAGCGGTGGCATCAACTCCATCAAAAGGCGGCTGATTGGCAATTGCATGATAGAGAGTAGCACCCAGACTGTATATATCAGAGCGGTAGTCGCTCTTAGCCCGACGAACCTTCTCTGGAGCAATATAGAAAGGTGTTCCCCAAACCTCATTCGCTTTTCCTGAACTAAGAGCCACCAAACCAAAATCCACCAGTTTGGCATTACCTTCCTCATCAAACAGAATATTCTCTGGCTTAACGTCACCATGGACAAGTCCGGCTTCCGCAGCTTCACGCAACCCTTCGGCAATTTGGGTCCCCACATGAATAGCCATAGCAGGATCAACGCCGCCCTGGTCCACCATCATATCCTCAAGGCTTCCATTTGAAACCAGTTCCATCACAATATAGGGTTGTCCATACTGTTGTCCAAAAGAGTAAATCTGAGCAATATGCGGGTTATTCAACTTTGCAGCCGCTTGAGCTTCACGCTGAAATGTTTCAACAAAATCAATATCATCACCAAGGCTCTGCAACATCACCTTGATCGCCACCTCGCGTTTCAAGCCTTCATCACGAGCAAGATAAACACCACCCATTCCACCAGCACCTAGCAATTCCAACAAAAGAAAGGGCCCGAAATGAGCAGGCACATGAAACATATGACCACACTTGGGACACTCTACATTTGTGAACGCAGACAGACCTTCAACCTCCAGGACTTCGCCACACTGGGGACAGTTAGCTTCACTAACGGGATCAGTATAAATATGAGACTCGTTTTCCATGTCTAAAAACCTTTTAGCTACAAAACTCTTTTCCTATTGCAAAATAATGGCATAATTCTGCCTTATTTTCTTCATTTTGTCTAACAATAAAAGTGAATCCGGCAAAATTTCAATCTCAAAATAATTCAAGTGACAACCCCGCACCAAGATAGTATCTTAGATTTGTTTTTTAAACAGCGGCTGAAAGCCGCATAATAAATTTTAGAGGTAGCCATGGCTTTTGATCAAGGAGCAGTTAATTTTCGTCTTTTCTATCTGCAAAACACACTCAGCAGCGATATTATATCGAATTTTGCGGATAATGCAGCCCCCCCTCTGGCAACGCTTAATCGCGACCCCATCTCGGGGTGGGTCACTGGCAAGCACCTGCTTGACCGCGAAATCACCGACGAAAAGTGCGTTTTCGGGCCATATTTGTACACAATGTTGATGAAAGCGGAGCGAAAAGTACCGGAAGCGCTTCTAAAAGCACACTGCAAACTGGAGGAGGAAGTCGAACTTCGGGCGCGCAGCGTTGAATTTCTCAGCCGAACCGTACGTTCCGAGATTAAACAGCGCGTGGTCGACTCCCTGCTACCGGATATGCCCCCGACCCTGACCAGCATCCCCTCTGTGGTCGATTTCAGCAACAACATGCTGATCGCCGGCGCTATGTCTGACAAGCAGATAGATGCATTCAGCCCTGTTTTCAAGCAGACGAACGACACACTGCCGATACTTCTGACACCAGAGACTGCCGCTCTGAAGCGCAAGCAGATCAACCACAACGACCTCAAACTGACCAGTTTCTCTCCCGATCTGAGCATTGATCCCCCGCCGGTCACCACTCTCGGCATGGATTTTCTGACATGGCTCTGGTTCGACTGGGAGAAGAACGGCAGTGTTCATAAGAACTCTGATGGGGAAGAGTTCGGATATATGCTTGAAGGTCCCCTCACATTCTTCCGCGAAGGTGAAGGCGCTCATGAGGCTGTGCTACGCAAAGGAACGCCTCTGAACAGCCGTGAAGCAACCACCTCTCTGATCTGCGGTAAAAAATTGAAGAAAGTTAAATTTACACTGGCCCACAACGAAAAAGTCTACACAGTTGGCGTTGATTCCGAATTTGCCTTCCGTTCCATGAAACTGCCTAAGATTGAGCAAATGGAATCAAACGGAATATTCCAGGAGCGCATGCGTCTGATTAATTTATTCCTTAACGACTGGTTCTGTCTGTTTGACAAATTCCTCGATATCCGAAACAACAACAGCGTATGGGATGAAACTGTTGAAAACATTCGCCGTTGGATACTCAAAACCGACGCAAAGTAATGCGGCACGCCGCATTACTCAATTCCGCTACGCGGAATCCGATTATGGAGAGCCGATTTATCTCGTAACAAGATATTCTGCGGAAGACCCCTTTTTTTTAGAACTCACGCACTTTAGAACTTTAGAAATTCAGAACTTCTTCCAACCCCTCCCTCCCCCATGAAAACCGATCCTGTTTCTCCTCAAATCAAAAAAACCATTACCGCCGGTGAGCTGACCCTGACCATTGAAACACCTCCCGATCTGGATAAACTGCTGGAAACGGCAGCACAGGAGAGTCCCCACTCGGTTGATGCCATCCCTTATTACTCAATATTGTGGCCCTCTGCCATTGCTTTAGCAAAACATCTTTCCGAAAACTGCGCCCTTCTCAAAGGCGCACGAGTGATTGAACTTGGCTGCGGACTGGGACTGCCCTCGATTCTCTGTGCAAGAATGGGGGCAGAGGTCATCGCCACTGATTTTCATCCAGGCAATGAACAGTGGTTACAACATAACGCAGCGCTCAATCAGGCTACGTTGAACTACCAGCAACTGGATTGGAATACATTTGTTGCCGCAGATCCCGACCTACCTATTCCCCCTGTTTCTCTGATCATTGGTAGCGACCTGATTTATGAACGCAAACATATCGCAGCTCTGGTCTGCGCTATTAATGCACTTTGCTCCCCTGGGGGCAATGTCATCATCGCAGATCCCGGTCGCGATCATCTGCAGCTGTTTGCCTCCACAATGAAAAAAGCGGGCTGGGATCACACCCTTGAAATACGTGATGATATTTTCATTATGCATTTTCAGCGCCCACTTTAGGGCACATCTGCGTTGTATGCATTCGTGCAACTGAAATCAGAGTCTGTCAGAGTTTTTTTCGTAGGTCCGATTTTCTATCGGACTGTCCGGTAGAAAATCGGACTTACGCTACTACCGTAACTGAGTTCCGACTCTACCCCGAACTTGCCTGTAGTGAGCTTGTCGAACTGTCGGAGGACGTTGCTGTGCCAATGAAAGTAACGCAGGAACTTAGCCGCGTAGCGGCGTAGGTCCGGACGCAGCGAAGCCATTGGCGGATGCTTAGCCGGACCCACGCTCGTGCCTCACTGAGTTCCGGCTCTACTTTTGCATGTGAAGGGCAAGACAAACATTTTTTTAATCAATTTCAGGCGCAGCCTGCTAATAAACCGGCCCTCCATACTGCTGTTCCGCAAAGCGGAATCGTATAATTCGGTGCGCCGAATTATCTTTAGCTCCTTTACAAACAATGTCACAAATTGATAAAATATTTATTTAATAATACAAATTAGTGTTCAACTATCAAAATTCGGAGTGTTTATGAAAAATTGTATAATCGTATTTTCATTGATGATCGCGTCATTATCCTTTGCGCAGGATTCAACCTGGCAAAGCAATAGCGGCAGCTTCACCGACTCAGCCAACTGGAGCCCGGCAGCTGTTCCGGGAATTGATGATAATACACTCTTCGCCAATGGCAGCTACACCGTATCTTTCACA
>JAQIBS010000172.1 GCA_027858965.1 Kiritimatiellia bacterium | reverse complement strand
TTTCTTATGTATGGATGCTACTCGGGAAGGGAATGTGGATCATTTAAATAAATGTGAAATGGTCAGGCAGGTTTTTGATGGAGTCGACTGGGATTGTGATGTATATCGAAATTATGCGGAGAGGAACATGGGGTGTCGCAGCCGGATGGCCTCCGGAATTACGTGGGTTTTTGAACATGTGGAAGAGGCAATTCTCTTAGAGGATGACTGTGTACCGCATCAGGATTTTTTTTGCTTTTGTGCCGAGCTTCTTGAACTTTATAGGCATGACACTAGAATCGGGATGATCTCCGGTCATATTGCCCATTTTAAACCTGTTGAAAAAGAGGCGAGTTACTATTTTGACCGTTACCCCACAATATGTGGTTGGGCAACTTGGAAGAGAGCATGGCAGAGTTTTAATGGAGATCTTTCTGAGTGGCCTCGTTTAAGAAACTCTTCTTTTTTATATAGTGTATTCAGAAAACCAGCTACGGTTAGCAATGTTAAAGGTTTTTTTGAAGGGGTTTTTGCGGGAGAGGCAAATTCATGGGCGACCATCTGGTGGCTTTCCATGATCAGACAGAATTATCTTTGTATTCATCCATCCAAAAATTTGATAACAAATATTGGGGTTCAAGGAGCGCATAACAATGGTGCAACCGATTGGCATGGAATTCCTTCTAATGGGATCGAATTTCCTTTAACTCACCCACGTGATATTATGCCTGATTTCGATGAAGAGTTGGTGATGGAGCAGTTGTACACGAAAAAAAGTTGGTGTAGTCGCGCGCTCCATAAACTAAAAGGTATTATTCGTATGGAGAGAAAAAAATTATCATGAATGTTTTGTTTTTGACTCAGGCCAGGAAGGTTTCAGATCAGCAGAGCTACCATGAGTCGATGCTCCATGCGCAGAATAAGGGTCTGATTGGTAAATATCATAATATTCCTTTTTATGGTTTTACAGAAGCGTACGGATGGCAAGCTCTTTGGGACGAAGTCGTGAAAGTTTGCAAACGGGATGAAATGGATATAGTGTTTTTCCAGTTCTTTCACGGCACTACAATTGAGAGTGCAAGTCAGTGTGTTAATTCCCTTCGGAAGCTTCCTGTAAAACCAATGATTGCTATAAGTTGCGGTGATCTGTATTCAAGACGCTATCGACAACCTCCAGCCGTTTTTGTTGAATTTTCAATCTTGGCAGATGTAACGTTTTTGACCTCAATGGGGGCATTTGCAGATTATCTTGCTAGACAAGGGGCACGTCGTTTAATGTTTATGCCACATGCATTTTCAAATACAGTTTTTAACATGCCAAAGGACCCAGTGGAACCGCATGATGCTGAGTTTGATGTAGTTATGGTTGCATCAAGGCAACGTGGATTAAATCCTTTTAAATATATGTCTCGGGCATCATGGAAACGTCAGAAAATGGTGGATACTCTGTACAAACGGTTTGGCCGGCGTTTTGCGGTTTTTGGCCATGGCTGGAAGAATCACCCGGCCTGGCAGGGACCTATCCCGTTCAATGAACAGGATGCCGCCTTCCGGAGAGGACGAGTTGTTGTTGATGGCCGTCCTCCATTTCCTCAAACTTATTATGCTTCGGACAGACCTTTTTACATCGCTGGTTCCGGGGTGCCGCTTGTACAGCATTATACACCGAGGTTCGAGAAAATATTTAAGGAGAACAATCACGCCTACTATATCTACAGGGATGAGGATGTGTGTTCTGTATGTGATAAGGTATTGTCAATGGATCAGTCCGAGCTCTGGCATTCTGTTCAGGAGACTCTGCAGTTGGTTGCTGAACGCCATACTGTTGACAATCGAGTGGAGCATATAATTGATGTTTGTCGGCAGGTAAGGAACAAGGAGGCAGAAATGACAGATGCTGAGTTATGTGCAAACATTGATCTGCCGTATTTCCTGCCTGATGTGGACTTGAATGAAGAGCGGTCCTATGCTATGGTTAATTGGATTTAATAATGAAAAAGATTCTTTGGCTTTGTACTTTCACAGATTCTGGTAAACGTGGTGCTTTGTCTCTGTGGAAGGGATGTCATGTTGAGGTTGGGCAGTGGATTCCGAACTTATTACAATCCTTTGAACAGAAACGAAGTGAGTTCGAGATACATGTTGTGTCAACCGAAAGCTGGCTGAAGCCTTCTGTTCAGTCTTGGCAGCGGAATGGTATTCATTTTCATTGTTTTAAATCAGGGGTGCCGGTGTTTGGACGACCTTGGCCGGCCAAAGTCCCAGTGGACCATATCAGCGGGTTTGTGCTAAATCGGAAACGCATTGCCAGGATTGTCAATGATGTCAAACCGGATCTGATACATTTGTTTGGCGTTGAGAATCCGCAATATGGGGCAGCGGTGCTGGACCTTATTCAGGAATATCCGGTCGTTGTCACAATACAAGGGTTTATTCACCGGGAGTTGGATTATCATAATAATTTACTAACTCGGATCCGTTGTGATTATGAGCAGCGGTTATTAAAGGCCTGTCATCATTACATGGGAGACTATGAATCTGAAAAAGTGGTCAGAGAATATTGTTTCGGAGCTGAGTACCGGTATATGTATTTTCCTGTGAATGAGGCACTGGTGGCTCGTACGCCCTCTTGTGATAATAAGCTTTATGATATGCTTTTTGTCGGGAGTTTGACCAAGGAAAAAGGCTTTGGTGACTATCTTGAGATAGTAAGAATGCTTAAGGATAAAATAAAAGGGTTGAAGGCTGCGGTTGTCGGCCGTATTGAGAGTTATGCACCTGCGGCAGAGTATGTCATGCGTAATGAACTGGAAGACAACATTATCTGGTTGAAAAGGTTCCCGACTCAGGTGGAGTTGTTTAAGGTGTTTAAGTCGTCCAAGGTGTTTCTTTCTCCGACATATAATGATTGTTTTGCAAGTACAATCCGCGAGAGCATGTTGCTTGGTACTCCCGTAGTTGCCTATCGGACGGGTGGAATTCCCTGGGCAAATCGGGATGGCAAGAAGAACATCAGCTTGATTAAACAGGGAGATGCGAACAGTATGGCGGAGGCAGTTCTGAAATTGTTGAGGAATGAAGAAGAGTTGCATGAGATCTCTCACCGTGCCAGATTGTTTGCCGAGAGTGAATTTGCTTTGGAGCCTAATGTGCAACACATCTGTGGTTTTTATAACGATCTCATAGCGATGGAGGACAAATGAGTTTTAAAATACCATTATTTGATTTGAATTACGGCGCTGATGAGATTCAAGCACTAACAGATACAATCAATGACAACTGGATTTCAACTGGCCCCCGATGTGAAAAGTTCGAGGCTGATTTTGCGAAGGCGCTTCGGGCACCCTATGCTTTAACGGCTGATAATTGTACGAATGCCCTTTTTATGGCATTGCTGGCGCTTGATATAGGTCCTGGAGATGAGGTTCTTGTCCCCTCTCTGACTTTTGTTGCGACTGCCAACACAGTCAAATATGTCGGGGCAACTCCCGTATTTTGTGACATACTTGGATATGATAACCTTTGTATATCGCCAGAGGAGATTGAATCAAAAATCACCTCACGTACTAAGGCTGTTACGGTGATGCATTATGCGGGTTTTCCCTGCGATATGGATGCGATCATGGCGATTGCGCGAAAGCATAACATTAGGGTTATCGAAGATGCCTGCCATGGACCGTTGTCGGAGTATCAGTCGCAATCGTTAAGTATGACGAAAAAGCTTGGAACAATTGGTGATATTGGTTGTTTCAGTTTCTTCTCTAATAAGAATATCAGTACCGGTGAAGGCGGAATGTTGATATGCAAAGATGAGGTTATTTACAAACGGCTTAAATTATTACGTTCGCATGGCATGACAACTACCTCCTATCAGCGGGCTGGGGGACACTCGACGAAATATGATGTTGTCTCCTTGGGGTATAACTTTCGCATGGATGACTTACGGGCAGCATTAGGGATTGTCCAACTCGGCAAGCTCAAGACTGATTTGGTCAAGCGGGCTCAAGTGCGGCAGTGGTATGAAGAACTGTTAGAGGACACACCAAATATCATTGTCCCTTTTTCGGCATTTCATGTTGGCCGTTCACCAAAGCCCCTATATTCAAACTATATCTTTCCCGTCATGCTCAAACAGGGGGGAGCCGATCATCGTGATATTGTGCGTGATCGGCTCCACGCTGCAGGGGTTCAGACTAGCGTACATTATCCAGCTGCACATCGCTTTTCGATTTACCAATCTTGTCATGCGAACTTACCGTTGACCGAGTTTGCCGCTGATCATTTGATTACACTGCCGATGTATTCGCAGTTGAGCAAGGATGATGTGAAGTTTGTTGCAGAGGGACTAATAAATGCTGTTGAGTCCTGAATGTGTCGAATTTAACTAATTCAGAAAAATATTTATTTTTAGTTAGGTGGTTAAGGTGAAGAATAAGATCATACTTATTGGTGGTTCCTGTGAGATTATTGAGCTCTGTCAAGACTGTGGGTTTGACATCCTTGGGGTTGTCGACTTCTCTGATAAAGAGGCTCGGAAGTACCAGTTGCATTATCTAGGAAATGACGAAAAGTTTCTTTCCGATGCTGATCAATATAAAGCGTGCAAATTGGTGGTTGGTCCAGATGACCCAGCGCTTCGTGAAAAAATTGTAATGCGTTATCGTAAGGCTGGTTTCACGTTTGCTCAAGTGATTTCATCAAACGCGAGGATTTCGAGAACTGCAAAATTGGAGGAAGGGGTTGTCATCCAGGCTGGGTGCATGATCTCTGCCCAGGTATCAATTGGTGTATTTTCACGTCTGAATATAGGTGCGCATGTGTTCCATGAGAGTGAAATTGGCGATTATGTAACACTTGCGCCTGGCTCACTTGTACTGGGGCGGGTCAGGATTCGGCAGAAAAGCTATATAGGATCGCGATCTGTTGTGCTGCCGGAGACGTTTGTGGGGAACCAGGCTGTAATTGGAGCTGGTTCAGTTGTGACAAAAGACGTTGAGGCGGGAAGAACTGTGGTGGGAGTTCCGGCAAAAGAGATAAAGAGATAGTTTAAAAATTGTGATAATAAAAGGATTTTATGAATAATTATGCGCATGTCATA
>JAQIBS010000145.1 GCA_027858965.1 Kiritimatiellia bacterium | reverse complement strand
ACTGAACACTGAACACTGAACACTGAACACTGAACACTGAACACTGAACACTGAACACTGAACACTGAACACTGAAATGTTATGGCAGATTTAAAAACAACTTATCTTGGACTTGAATTAAAGAATCCGCTGGTGGTTTCCAGCTCTCCGGTTACTAACGCTGTTGAGGGCGTGGTCTCATTAGCGGAGGCCGGTGCTGCTGCTGTGGTGGTAAAGTCAATTTTCGAGGAGCAGATCCGCTCGGATATCGGTGAATTGTATGATGTTCTCGAGGGTGAAACCAGCGGTGTTGCCATGGAGTATCTGCAAGCTGACCTGCCGGGACGCATGGGCCCTGAAAAATATCTTAAGAAAATTAAAGAGATGCGCAAGCGGGTTGATATTCCGGTGATTGCCTCTGTTAATTGTAGCAAATCCTCGGCCTGGGTAGATTATGCCCGTAAGATTGAGGATGCCGGTGCCGATGCACTGGAACTTAATCTATATCAAATGCCGATTGACTTCTCTGTGAGTTCTAATCAGATTGAAGCTGAAAGTGCCAAACTGGTGGGAGAGGTTACTGCTGCAGTCGGAATGCCTGTAACCGTTAAATTGAGTCGTCATTACACAGCCCTTTTCCACTTTGCTCAATCATTGGAAAAGGCGGGTGCAAAAGGAGTGATTCTTTTTAACCGCTTTCTGCATGCGGATATAAATCTGGACGATGAGTCGATCTTTTATTCACCGAATTACTCCACGCCGGCTGTCTTTCCTTCGCAGTTACGCTGGGCTGCAGTACTGCGCGATATGGTCTCCTGCGACATAGCAATTAGTGGCGGTATTCATAGCGGTGATGAGATGGCAAAAGCTCTGCTTGTGGGTGCTAATGTCGGATATGTATGTTCGGCTATCATTAAAGAGAGTGAGTTCACTGTGATAGGTCGTATCCTAAACACTCTTGAGGAGTGGATGGATGCCAAGGGATATGCAGATATCGAATCCTTTCGTGGTAAATTACGCGAAACCGATTTAAGCGATGGCGTAGGTTTTGAACGCTCGCAGTATGTCAAAGCTGCTACTGAACTGGAGTAGATTCTGGATATTGTAAATTGTAATCTGTGAATTGTAAGTTGTAGATGCTTCCAGTAAAGCCTGCACAGGAAGGCAGTCGCTACGCGGCTGCTTATTTCGTAGCAATGACCAGAAACCAACATCCGTAACTCACAACTTACAGAGCGCAGCGACCCACAACTCACGGAGCGCGATAGCGCGACTCTCCTTATGTTTGATGCACACGCACATCTTCAGGATTCCCGATTAAAGCAGGATCTTCACTCTGTTTTGGCGCGAGGTATTGCTGCGGAGGTAACCGGAATATGCTGTTGTGCCACATCTCCCTCCGATTGGAAGGCTGTTCAGGAGCTTGAAGCTTCTCACAGCTCAGCCAAACTTGTGATCCTTCCCGCCTATGGAGTTCATCCGTGGTACGTTGAAGAGCTTTACTCCGACTGGCTTGAATTGTTGGATTACTATCTGGATCTGAGCTTGGTGGCACCGATAGGCGAGATCGGCCTTGATGGCATCCGTAAATCGGTTCCACGGGAGTTGCAGAAACGGGTATTGTCTATTCAGCTGGAGATGGCCGTACGCTTGCAACGCCCGGTAATATTGCATGGTGCACGCGCCTGGGGCGAGCTGGCTGACATCGTGAAACCATTTGCTGGAAGATTGCCTTCAATCATAGTACATGGATTTTCAGGTTCATCTGATATAATGCGCCGTTTTGTTAGCATGGGAGCATACATCTCCTTTGCCGGCTCAGTATGCAATACAGCTGCATCCAAAGTCAGGGGCGCGGCAACTCTGGTGCCTGATGGCCAGTTGCTGATCGAGACCGATACCCCGGATCTTTTCCCTGCAGGGGGGGCTCCGGCCGCCATGGATGAAAAAAACAGGCCTCTCAATCAGCCCTCAAATCTTAAGCTTATCTGCAATGAAGTTGCTGACCTGCGTCATGTCTCATCCGATGTCATCGCCGATATAACGGCCTCTAATGCCCGTATGGCATTTCTGGGAGCAGGCTCAAACCTAAAATAGAGAATAGTGATCACGAACGGTCATGGACGCGCAGGGACCAATGAGGTGAGCCGGGTGTTTCACGGACGAACACGAACATGAAGAGCACCGGCGGTGCTGTCGGTCAGTGCCAGTCTTTGCCAGTCTGTGCAACCGGAGAACAGTTTTAAAAAAAAGATCAGATGGTGCAGGCCGCCCGCTACAGTGTACAGAATATTGTTTTGGTAAATGGCGGGCATAGTTAAAAATTCTACATTTTGATTCAGCCTATTTATTGACTGGTGCTGGTTCGCCTTTGAGCAAGGTGTTAAACCAGATGCTTGAGCGTTCGCGCCAGGGGGCCTGTGAGTTGTTCTTATTCTGATGGGGGGAGTTGATCATCAGGACCGCCTCTTTAGGTCCTTTGATCTGATTGAATGCAGCCAGAATACCTGCCGGTGTCGCTGTCTGGTCAAGCATTCCAATGGCTACCAATGCCGGGCAGTGGATATTGTAGGCAAAGTTGACTGCATCAAAGTAGCGACTGGTTTCCATTACATTCTTTTCATCTTTTCCCTGTGTGGAATATTTCCAGTTGGGCCAGGCAACCGAGCGTCCGATCCACGGGCCAGTTGTATCGCATCCGGCCGGCACATTAACCAGCATTCCGGTTATGGACGGGTGAAGTCCGGCTGTAGCAAATCCCTGCATGCCTCCCTGGCTGGTGCCGGTGACAACCAGAGTTTTTCCATCCCAATCAGGATGCTCTGTCAGATAATCAGCCGCACGGTAGCACCCCAGAAACATCCGCAGAAAGTAGCTGGTTTCACGACTGTCATTGCCAATCGAAGTATAGTGCTTATGGGTAGTGCTATTGGCAGTTTTGTAAAATTCAGCGGGTTTGTCAAAGGGCAGGTCATGCGCCATAATGTTAAGCGTCAGCCATCCCTGTTTGGCGGGATTGATGACATTACGTTTAGGCAACCCGTAAACGCCGGCCCATTGAACAATCAGAATGGCCGGAAATTTGCCCTCTTTGTTTGGTTTGGCGATCTGTCCGTATACATGTGATGCGTTAATATTATCCATTGTGATCTTGCTGTATTCCACGTCCGGTGTGCCGCTATCTGCTGCTGTCAGAACCGGATTGGCTGGGATGGCTTTCAGTTTTCTGATTTTGCTGTTCCAGAAGCTATCGAAGTCAGCGGGACGGGGGGCGGAAACCGGAATCTTAAATGGTTCAATTGCGGCACCTAGCAACAGCCTGGATTTTTTGTCCTTGGGCTTGAGTGAGAGTGAGGTCAGAATCATGCCGGGTTTGTCCAGTGATGTTTCGAGTGTTGCTTTTCTGTTTGTCAGCTTGACTGTTCCTTCCCAGAGAACCTTTGCGTCATTTTCCTTAACCACAGCGTGCACACTTGAGTATTCGCCGGTTACGGCAATCTGCCAGGAGATCTTTTCTCCGGTTTTATAAATGCCGTCGGCATGTGAAGGGATGGCTGTGATTGGCTGTGTAAATGCAATTTGTGTTGCAAGTAAAAGGAATATAGCCGGTATGGATATGCAAATGAGGGAGGTTTTTTTCCAGGTGAAACGTTTGTTAAACATAATGATACCTTTGTTCTTGTTTATTGAGTAGAAAAATGCAGTTTATCGTATTTGTTTCTGAGAAGCAACGCTGCAGAAAGTGCAGATGCGCAGATGCGCATTTTTTTGGGTCTTCCGCTGAATCTGTGGGTAAATAATGCTAAATAATGCTTAAAACACCGGGCATAAACCTCTATTATGTTGTAAACCAAAACGACACTTTAGAGAGAGACACCCGGTGC
>JAQIBS010000144.1 GCA_027858965.1 Kiritimatiellia bacterium | reverse complement strand
CTCCATTAAATGGCGCAAGGATGACCTAACTGGAGGGACGGTGGCCCACCGTCCGCGGTCGCAGAGCCTGCGCCCCTCCATTAAATGGCGCAAGGATGACCTAACTGGAGGGACGGTGGCCCACCGTCCGCGGTCGCAGAGCCTGCGCCCCTCCATGTTGGACGTTGGACATCTACAGTCTACAGTCTACAGTCTACAGTCTACAGTCTACAGTCTACAGTCTACAGTTTACAGTGGACTCGACGTAGCAAGCAGTGAAAAGAAAACTAACACTGAACACTGGACACTGGACACTGAACACTGGACACTGGACACTGGACACTGGACACTGAACACTGGACACTGAATTACGGGCAGTGCCCGCATTAGGTCAATTATCTTTTACTTATTTGCCTTGGTTCTCTCGGATTCGTTTGGATGTGCGAACAGCGCAGAACTCTTTTCCACACATGGAACAGTGATCATCGTTGTGTTCACTCTGATCTTCAGATCTTGTTTTGAGCCATCGGGCTTTGGCTCTCTCCGGATCCAAGGCGCATTCAAATTGCTTTTCCCAGTCAAAATCAGCACGAGCCTGTGACATCTTATCATCAATATCACGTGCACCTGGCAGGCCACGTGCAATGTCACCGGCGTGTGCTGCAATGCGGTAGGCCATGACGCCCTGATAAACTTCCTCGTCATCCGGTAGTCCCAGATGCTCTGCCGGTGTTACATAGCAGAGTAATGATGCTCCGTAGGTTGCCGCAGCGGTGGCTCCAATGCATGATGTAATGTGATCATATAATGGTGCAATATCGGTAACTATAGGTCCCAGCACATAGAAGGGGGCACCATCACAAACTTCCTGCTGCTTTTCCATGTTCATCTGAATCTCATTGAAGGGAATGTGCCCCGGACCTTCCACCATCACCTGAACTCCGCGTTCCCGGCAGCGGTTGACCAGCTCTCCCAGAACATCCAGTTCGCTGAATTGCGCTAGATCACTGGCATCGGCGAGACATCCCGGACGGAGTCCATCGCCCAGTGAGACAGTTACATCATGTTTAGCTAGAATATCAAGTACGGCATCCCAGTTGGTGTAGAGCGGGTTTTCACAGTCATTTTGTTTCATCCACTCTGCCATAATTGCTCCGCCGCGGCTGACAATTCCCATCTTACGTTTCATGGCCAGATCAATGTGGGCACGCAGCAGTCCGGCATGAAGGGTCATAAAGTCGACACCCTGTTCAGCCTGCTCTGTAATAACCTGCATAAGCAGATCCGGGTTTAAGACGGGGATATCTCCGTCTGTGCGTGAAATTGTCTCGTAGACCGGTACAGTGCCTAAAGGAGCGGGAGATGCCTCCAACATGCCCTGGCGAATAGAAAAGAGGTCGGTGCCTACGCTGAGGTCCATTACAAAGTCAGCTCCGGATTTGAGGGCAACCTGCAGCTTTTCCAGTTCATCACCTTTACCTGAACGGGTTGTGGAACGTCCCAGGTTGGCATTGATTTTGGTTTTAAATATGTTTCCTACACCAACCGCTTTGACATTTTTATGGGCGGGATTTAAGGGTATTACTAAATGGCCTCTGGCGATGCCATCTTTAACGGCTTCGGGGCTTACATTTTCGTCCTGTGCAACGGCTTTCATTGCATCAGTAATAATTCCATTTTTTGCTGCTTCGAGTTGTGTCATAGTATTTCTTTCATTCAAATGGTTTAATTGAAATTTGATCTACAGGTATTGTTTGTGGTGTGCCTAGAACTGCCGCACACTCACCGATATTGATGCCGGTGCGGATTGATTCATAAACATAGGCTTTGCCCTCCGCAACTGCATCGGCGAGCTCTCTGCCTTTTGCCAGCGATGCGGTGATGGCTGCACTGAGAGAGCATCCTGTGCCATGGGTGGAAAGGGGATCTTCAACCACTGGCGATTCGAACCAGAGCATGTTTTCGCCGTCAAACAGCAGATCTCTGGCAGTGGCATTTGTGTTGTGTCCTCCTTTGATGAGGGTGGCGCAACCAAATTTATCACAGAGTTCCTTCGCGGCATCCGCAATTTTAAGGTCGGTATCCAGAATTTTCCCCAGCAGGGTTTCAGCTTCAGGCAGGTTGGGTGTTATCAGAGAGGCCAGAGGAAGAAGGTTGTTTTTCATTTGCTCTATGGCATCATCTTCAAGCAATTTAGCTCCGCTGGTGGCAATCATAACCGGATCAACCACTTTCAGAATTCGATTGTGGCAGGTCAGGTTGTCGGCTACGGCTTCAATTATATCTGCGCTGCAGAGCATTCCTGTTTTGAGTGCCCGGATATCATAAACTTCAATGACCGCATCTATCTGCTCTGTTACAAAAGCGCCATCTGCAGTGAGAATGCCACTTACAGAGAATGGGTTCTGGGCAGTCAGAGCTGTGATGGCGGTGCAGCCGTGTACCCCAAATGTGTGGAAGGCGCGCAGGTCAGCCTGGATGCCTGCATTGCCGCCGCTGTCGCTGCCTGCAATTGTCAGCACCGCGCTTTTACGCATCATTACTGTTGTTTCATCTTGTGAATTCATAGTGCTCTTTTCTAAAAAAATAGACAGACTGTTCTCCTTTAGAACCGTCTGTCTTTCGCAATATACCATTTCCTTGCGCCGGTATGAGCCGGATCAGGTTCAGCGGGTTTTTCTCAGCCATTGTGCAATGACACCCCGATGGGAAAAACAGTATATAACATTGTGGGGTGCATTCGCAACCCAATATAAGGTTTTCTGGAATTCGGGGTTTTCAGAGCCTGCGCCCCTCCAATAAATGGCGCAAGATTAATTATTCTGGAGGGACGGTGGCCTCACCGTCCGCGGTCGCAGAGCCTGCGACCCTCCATGTGGGACGTGGGACGTTGGATGTTCGACGTTGGATGTTGGACGTTCGTGTTACGTTCTGTCTCTTAATCGCATTACGGTGATGAAGATAATCCAGATCAGGATGGCGCTGGCGGATATGTATATTATGGGCATGACCCCGATCTTAGCCATCAGCGGGATAGCCATGCCGGTCCAGAGTCCACCTCCCATAAATGGTTCATGCAGCAGTTGTTTGGCTGCAAAAGCGTCAGCGGCTTCGGTTTTATATTCGGGATCAGCTACACGTAGCAGAAGCAGGCCGGATGCGGTCACACCCATTGATTGGCCTAATTCGGCAATTGCCCTTTCAAACCATGCCACCTTAAATATGCGTGGGGCCAGAAAGAGCAGACAGATTACATTCCATGATATTCCCAGAGCGGCCAGGATCAGCAGGGGAATAAAACCATCAGCAACCACATCCAGCTTGATGGTGGCAATGGCAGCCACAATCAGAAAATCCAGAGCCGTATTCTGGATGCGTTTCATCAGCCCTTCATCGATCAGGCAGTGAGTATCAAATTTATTTTCAAGTATCTGGATGATTAGTCCGCCCAGCATACAGAGAGGGAAGAGAGGAAAACTCTGTAACAGTCCGTGCTTGCTGAGCAGGGGTGAGTATTCTTCAATGGCAACGAGTCCGGTTTTGATAAGCACTCCAATTCCGATGGACAGTCCTACAATACAGAGGTGAAAACTGAGTGAATCGAGGGCATCGGTTTTGATGGTTAATCGACCTGCTTCAGGACGAAGGTCCAACGGGTGAATGCCCTTGAGTGTCATTGAGCTCTCCGCATCCTGTGTGCTTTGCGGGTGGGTTATATGCCCTTTGCGGGCGGCCCAGTTAATTAAGATCATGCCTGTGATGATGGCACTTAATATTCCGATAGTGGCGCTGGCCAGGGCAAAATCACAGCCTTCCGGCCATCCCAGCTGAAGGAAGACATCTTTGAGTCCGGCGGCAGTTCCGTGTCCTCCTTCAAAACCAACCGGCAGGACTCCGGCAAACATATCCGGAAGGCCGAAAGCTTGTTTAAGAAAAAAGACGACTGCCAGAGCGGCAATCAGGTACTGGCCCCAAACCAGAATCTGTCCATAAGCCAGCTGCATTCCGGCCCGCTTGCCGATTGAGCGCAACGGTGGGAGCTTGACTCCTAGAAAAAGGCAGGCAAAAACAATATTGATAAAGAATCCCGGGATTTTGGACCAGCCAGCGGTGCAGGTTTCAGGCAGGGGGATATTGAGATGATTGGTGCTCTGGATTACCACTAATCCAATCAGGCCTGCAATGACGGGGGAGGGAATATATAGTTTGTGAAACAGGCTGACGCGCATACGCAGATATGAGCCAACCAGTACCAGGATGCAGAGAAAACAAAAAGAGATCGCAATAATCATGTGGAAATTTGAGCATATTAGTGTGCTGTACGTCAATGGTTGTTTTATAGAAGGAACACATACTCTTACACATACTCGTACACGCGAATCTTCAAAACCTGGGGTGGGGATAGCGGGAAAAGACCTTTTCGAACGGAGGGATGCTGGTCTCGGCGTCTGCGGTCACGGAGCCCGTGCCCCTCCATGTTGGACGTTGGACATCTACAGTCTACAGTCTACAGTCTACAGTTTACAGTCTACAGTTTACAGTCTACAGTCTACAGTCTACAGTTTACAGTTTACAGTGGACTCGACGTAGCAAGCAGTGAAAAGAAAACTAACACTGAACACTGAACACTGGACACTGAACACTGGACACTGAACACTGAACACTGGACACTGAACACTGGACACTGGACACTGAACACTGGACACTGGACACTGGACACTGGACACTGAATACTGGACACTGAACACTGAACACTGAACACTGGACACTGAACACTGGACACTGAACACTGAAATGTCCCACTTTGGAAAAAGTGTGACACATGTGGATCCTCATGTCCCACTTTGTCCCGCTTTTACTGTTTTGTGATTTGTGGTCAAAATATTTATAAGTTGTTTGTTTATAGAGTAATAGATCGGTTTGGGCCATTATTGTGTATGTATTGGTATACTAACTGCTTATTATGCCATAGCTCAAAAAAATTAATATTGGGCGGAATGGAGTATAAAAAATGGCAAAAGTTTTAGGAATAGATTTAGGGACAACCAACTCATGTATGTCCGTGATGGAGGGCGGTGAGCCGGTTGTGATACCGAACGCAGAAGGACTGCGTACAACTCCTTCGATTGTAGCTTTCACAAAGGATGGTGAGCGTCTGGTTGGTCAGGCAGCTAAGCGTCAGGCTGTAACCAATCCAAAGAAAACTATTTATTCAGTTAAGAGATTTATGGGACGTAAGTTTGATGAGATGACCTCAGAGACTTCAATGGTTCCTTATGATGTGGTTCGGGCTGCCAATGGTGATGCCCACGTGCAGGTTGGTGATAAGGTTTACTCTCCGCCGGAGGTTGCCGCCATGATTCTGCAGAAGCTGAAGGCTGACGCAGAGTCGTATCTGGGCGAGACCATCACGCAGGCTGTTGTGACAGTACCCGCTTATTTTAACGATTCACAGCGTCAGGCAACTAAAGATGCCGGACGTATCGCCGGTCTTGAAGTTCTGCGTATTATCAACGAGCCAACCGCTGCTTCACTTGCTTACGGTCTTGATAAGAAGAAGGATGAGAAGATTGCCGTCTATGATTTTGGTGGCGGAACATTTGATGTTTCGATCCTGGATATCGGTGATGGCGTATTTGAAGTGAAGGCTACCAATGGCGACACCCATCTAGGTGGAGACGATCTGGACCAGACTGTTATGCAATGGTTGACGCAGGAGTTCAAGAAGGAGAGCGGTATTGATCTTTCGGAAGATACCATGGCTCTGCAGCGTCTTAAAGAGGCTGCAGAGAAAGCCAAGTGCGAACTTTCTTCAGCCAACAGCTCTGAGATCAACCTTCCCTTTATTACAGCGGACGCCAGTGGCCCCAAACATCTGAATATCACTTTGAGCCGGGCTAAACTTGAGTCATTGACCGATAAACTATTAGAGCGTACATCACAGCCTTGCCGTGATTGTTTGAAAGATGCAAAGCTTTCAAGCGTGGATGAGGTTGTGCTGGTTGGTGGTCAGACCCGTATGCCTAAACTTCAGGAAAGAGCGAGCAAGCTTTTCGGTAAAGAGCCTAACAAGGGTGTTAACCCAGATGAAGTTGTTTCTATTGGCGCAGCCATTCAGGGCGGTATCCTCAAGGGTGAGGTTAAAGACGTTCTTCTGTTGGATGTTACTCCGTTGACTCTCGGTATTGAGACTCTCGGCGGCGTTATGACTCCGCTAATTGAGCGTAACACCACCATCCCAACCAAAAAGAGTGAAATTTTCAGCACGGCTGCTGACAATCAGCCCTCCGTAGAAATTCATGTTCTGCAGGGTGAGCGCAAGATGGCTTCTGACAGCAAAACTATAGGACGTTTCCATCTGGATGGCATTCCTCCGTCACCGCGCGGTCGTCCTCAGATTGAGGTGGCCTTTGACCTGGATGCCAATGGCATTCTGAATGTACACGCTAAAGATCTTGGAACAGGAAAAGAGCAGAAGATCACCATCACTGCATCAAGCGGTCTTTCCAAAGAGGAGATAGATCAGATGTGTAAGGATGCTGAGGTTCACGCTGAAGAGGATGCCAAACGTCGCGATGAGGTTGAGGCTCGTAATCAGGCCGAGAATCTCTGCTATCAGGTGGAGAAAACGCTTGAAGATAATGGCGATAAGATTCCGGCTGACAAGAAGGCACCGGTTGAAACCGCTGTGGCAGATCTTAAAGAGGCGCTCAAGGGCGGTTCTATGGATGAGATAAAAGCCAAACAGGACATTCTTAACAAGGCGATGGAGTCCATCACTCAGGAGATGTACGCACAGCCAGGTGCTGACGGACAGCCCGGAGAAGGTGCTCCCGGACCGGATGCCGGTCCTGGTCCTGCCGCTGATGCCGGTTCTGCTGATCAGAGTGCTGCTGCTGATGGTGATGACGATGTGATCGATGCTGATTTCACAATGATGGATGACGACAAGAAATAATTGAATGCAGTTCTGAAGTTCTAAAATGCGAGAGTTCTAAAGTTTCAGAGTCGGCTCTTAAACACCGCGAAACTTAAAGCAGAATTTCCGCACTTTGAAAGAATTTTAAAAAAACACAAAACATTATTAACAAACAAAGGAGAATACAAAAATGGCACAGAAAATACGTCCATTAGGCGACCGCGTACTGGTTGAGCCTGCAGAAGCTAAAGATGTCACCAAGGGTGGAATCATTATTCCTGATTCCGCAAAAGAAAAACCAATGGAAGGCAAAGTTGTCGCAATTGGTAAGAAGCGCGATGATGACGGTAAAGAGGTTCCGTTTGATGTTAAGGTTGGCGATACAGTTCTGCTGCCTAAGTATGGCGGTACTGAGATCAAAATTAACGATGTCATCATGCAGCTCGTTCGCGAAGACGATCTTCTCGGCGTTCTTGTCTAAAGCAATGCCTTTTGGCATTTGGTTAAAGGTTTAATTTGTTGAAGGTTGAAAAACCGTGATGAATGGAACTAGAGACCGTAAAAGATTTTAAAACAAAAAATTGGAGAAAATACAATGGCTGCAAAGCAAATGATTTACGATACCGAAGCCCGTCAGAAAATTCTAAAAGGTGTTCAGAAATTGACACGTGCTGTCGCAACAACACTAGGTCCTTGCGGACGCAATGTGATCCTTGATAAGAAATTCGGTTCACCGGCTATCACCAAAGATGGTGTTTCCGTTGCTAAAGAAATTGAACTTCCTTGTCCTTTCGAGAACATGGGCGCTCAGATGGTACGTGAAGTGGCCAGCAAGACAAGTGATGTCGCTGGTGATGGAACAACTACAGCTACACTGTTGGCTGAAGCTATCTACCGTGAAGGTTTGAAGAACATTACCGCAGGTGCCAATCCGATGGCTCTGAAGCGTGGTATTGATAAGGCTACAACTGCGGTTGTTGCTGCTATCGCCAAACAGGCTAAACGCGTTAAAGATCCTGCTGAAATCGCACAGGTTGCATCTATCTCCGCTAACGGCGAGACAGAGATCGGCGAGATCATCGCTGAAGCAATGGACAAAGTCGGCAAAGATGGAACAATCACAGTTGAAGAGGCTAAGACACTTGAGACAACTCTTGACGTTGTTGAGGGTATGCAGTTCGATAAGGGCTACCTCTCACCTTACTTCGTGACCTCTCCTGAGAGCATGGAATGCGTTCTTGAGAATCCCTGCATCTTGATCTTTGAGAAGAAGATCTCCAATTTGAACGACATGCTGCCTCTGTTGCAGAACGTCTCCAAGTCTGGGAGACCTCTGCTGATTATTGCTGAAGATGTTGAGGGCGAAGCCCTGGCAACTCTGGTTGTTAACAAGTTGCGTGGCACTCTTCAGATTGCTGCTGTTAAAGCTCCTGGCTTTGGCGATCGCAGGAAGGCAATGCTCGAAGATATCGCAGAGCTGACCGGTGGTAAGATGATCTGCGAAGAGCTGGGAATCAAGCTTGAGAATGTTGAGATCGAAGACCTCGGCTCTGCCAAGAAGGTTACTATCACTAAAGACGATACAACTATCGTTGAGGGTGGCGGTAAGACAAAGGCTATTCAGGCCCGCGTTGCTCTGATCAAAATGCAGATCGAAGAGACAAGCTCTGATTATGACCGTGAAAAGCTGCAGGAACGTCTGGCCAAGTTGGCTGGTGGTGTTGCTGTGATCAAGGTTGGCGCTCCTACTGAGGCCGCTATGAAAGAGAAAAAGGATCGCGTTGACGATGCTTTGCACGCTACACGCGCTGCTGTTGAAGAGGGTATTGTTGCCGGTGGTGGCGTTGCTCTGCTTCGCTGTCAGAAGGCTGTTGCCAAGGTTGAAGCTACTGGCGATGAAGCTGTTGGTGTCAACATCATCCAGAAAGCTCTGGAAGCTCCTCTGCGTCAGCTCGTAGAGAATGCAGGAATGGAAGCCCCTCTGATTGTAGAGAAGGTTAAGACCAGCAAAGCTACCAGCGGTTACAATGTTGCTACAGGAGAGTACATTGACATGATCAAAGAAGGTGTTCTTGATCCTGCCAAGGTAACCCGCAGCGCATTGCAGAACGCGGCTTCAATCGCCGGTCTGTTGCTCACAACCGAGTGCATGGTTGCTGATCTTCCTGAGAAGGACGCTCCTGCAATGCCCGGTGGCGACATGGGCGGAATGGGTGGAATGGGTGGAATGGGCGGCATGATGTAATATGCCGCTGATTTCAGCGAAATTCTAAAAAAGGCGGATGCTTCGGCATCCGCTTTTTTTTGTTGAGTTTGCTGCGTGCGTGATAATTTCTGGTTTGGTTCTTACCCTCGCAGAGGCGCGGAGATCGCAGAGAGCTGGAGGGACCTTGGCCCACGGTCCGCAATCCACCCTGAAAAGACAGTTAGGATCTGAGGTTTTTTGCTAACTTGTATCTTTTTGCAATATTTCGTTGCGACGGGGAGGGGCTGTGTTATAATTTACCATTATAGCTCAAGGTCTGGAGCCTTAAGATACAGCGTTCCCACAGAGCGTTGCACTACAAAAGAGATTGCATTATGAAAAATGATAAAGAGATGATAGCTGTTCAGTATTTGTTCGAATCTGAGCCGGAGAGTACATGGACTGCCCAGGAGATTTGTTCCACTTTTGGAATGCGCGGAAAGCAGATTAGCCGTTTGCATGAAACCCTGCGTAAGATGGTGTTGACAGGGCAGATTGTTGAGATTCGCAAGGGGCAGGTCTATACTCTTGGTAAACAGGCGGATCTTGTGACGGGATCTCTGCGCATGGTTCGTAATGGCGCGGGATTTCTGGTTGATCCTGATACAAGCAAACGTATCTGGGTTGAAAAGGATAATCTGGGAACATCACTGCCGGGTGATGTCGTAACTCTGCGTCTCTATCGCGATGGCGACGAGATGAAGGGCAAGGTGATTAAGATTGTTGAACGCTCTGCGCGTGATGTTGTCGGCACTCTCTATACAACCGGTAAGTTTCTGTATGTGGTTCCTTTGAATCCAGTTTACAGTAAAGATTTTTATGTTCCCTCCTTTAATGGGGCCAAGCCGCTTGATCGCGTGGTGGTACACTTTACCGGTTGGAAAAATAAGTACGTTGCCCCGGAAGGGGAGATTGTTGATGTGATCGGTCCGGCTGACCAGCCCTCTCTGGATACCGAGGTGGTCATACGTCAGTTTGATCTGCCGTTGGACTTTCCAGCTGCCGTAATCGATGAGGCTGAGCATGTCTCTGCCCGATTGAAACGCCCTGGCAAACGCGCAGATTTGCGTAATGATTTTATTATCACCATCGACCCAGCCACAGCCCGTGACTTTGATGATGCCATCTCTTTGGATTATGATGAAAAAGGTAATCGGGTTCTGGGAGTGCATATTGCGGATGTGAGTCATTTTGTGCGTCCTAAGTCAGCGCTGGATACTGAGGCCCGTGAACGCGGTACCAGTATTTATCTGGTGGACAAGGTCATACCCATGCTTCCCGAGCAACTCTCCAATGGTGTTTGCTCACTGCGTCCGGATGAGGACCGCCTGACCTTCAGTGCTTTTATGACCTTTGATGAAAAAGGCAATATGATTGGCCGTAGCTTTACGAAGTCGCGGATTTGTTCAAAGCTGCGTCTGAACTACGAACAGGCGATGGAAATCCTGAAAGATAAGCGGCCTGAAGGGCTGGATGTTGTTCCGCCTGAAGCACCCAAATTGATCAAGGATGTATGGAAGCTTGCAAACCAGTTGCGTCAGAATCGCTTTTCAATGGCAGCCCTTGATCTTGAAGTCCCTGAGGCTGAGATTATTCTTGATGATGATAAACGGCTGAAGGATGTTTTGATTCGTCCCTATGATGAGTCTCATCAGCTGATTGAAGAGTGCATGGTGGCTGCCAATGAAGCTGTGGCTACGGAGCTATGGACGCGCGGAATTAAGATTCTGGCCCGTTTGCATGAACCACCGGATCAAGAGAAGCTGGAAGAGCTGCAGGCCAATCTGTCGATGCTGGGATTTTCTCCAGGAAATCTGGAGGATCCAAAGAATATGGCTGCGTTTATTAAGTCAGTCTCCAATCATCCGCTCAAATACCATGCCAATACGCTGGTGCTACGCAGTATGAAACGGGCGATCTATGCGGCTGATAAGATTGGCCACTTTGGTTTGGCTAAAAAATTCTATGCTCACTTTACATCACCCATCAGGCGTTATCCTGACCTGGTGCTGCATCGACAGCTCGCTGATTTCCTGACAACCAAAAACGGCAAAATGCCTCAAAAGGAGTTGGATGGAATTGCGCTTCAGACCACTGAGAGAGAACAGCTGGCCGATGATTCATCGCGTCAGTTGATTGAGATCAAGAAGTTCCGCTATCTCCAGCAGCAGATTGATGATGAAAAACTGCTGGAGTATGATGCTGTAATAGCCAAGTGTACCAACTACGGGGTGTTTATTGATATCCCGGCACTTGCGATGGGTGGTCTGGTACATATCTCAATGCTTTCAAAGAACTTTGTGCGTTTCAATGATGCTAATGCATCACTGAGTGCCGGCGGCAAGAATTACAAGGTCGGTATGCAGTTGAAGGTCTATGTTGCTAAAGTGGACTTTAATCAGCGACGTGCCGATTTTGGTGTTGTTGGCAGTGTTAAAGCGGAAGATTCCAGAGGACGGGCTGGTGGTCGCGGTGGTTCATCTTCTGCATCCGGTAATAAACGTTACGGTATCAAAAGCGCTGATCGCAAAGAAAAAGGCAAAGGCGGTGCTTCACGTGGTGGAGATCGTAAGAGCCGCGGTGGTGCCAAGAGCGGCACTAAGAGTGGTCTTAAGAGTGGCTCAGGGGGATCTGGTCGAGGTGGCTCCAGAGGCAGCCGAAGCTCAGGACGTGGAAAGAAGTGAAGAGCGAAGAGAAGTTCTAGAGTTCTAGAGTTCTAAAGTGCCAGTGCAGCAGAGCCGCATTCAAACTGATTGGATACAGATTTTGTTGCTAAGACAATATGTTTCTCACAGAGGCACGGAGGCCACAGAGAGTAAGGCATAAACTCTGTGATCTCTGTGTCTCTGTGAGAAATAAAAATCGTGCATAAAAAATATGATAGTTCTTAAAATTATTGGTGTGATCATCAGCTCACTTTTATTGTGGGCCTCATTTCCCCCTTCATCGCAGAGCGACAGTGCCTGGCTGGCACTGGTTCCGCTTCTGTTGATCATTCGCTATTGCAAGCCGAAGGCCGCCTTCCAATGGGTCTTTATTTCAGCGTTGCTTTTCTGGGTATTTAATCTTGGCTGGTTTCCGGCGATTATTAAGAATGGGGGGCCTTGGTATCTGGTGGTGTTGGGGCAGGTGGCTTTGTCAGCTGCATGTGCCTTTTTAATGGCTCTCTTTGCTTTTGCATCGAGCTCTCTCTGGCAGATGTGCGATGAGCGCTCCTCCCTTAAGCGCATTGCTCTGATTGTACTGGTTGATCCGTTGCTATGGGTTGGAACGGAGTATATCAGGAGCTGGATTTTAAGCGGCTTTGCCTGGAACTTCTTTGGTGTCAGCCAGGTTGAAAACATTGCTTTGATTCAAGTTGCCTCTGTGGCCGGTGTTTACGGTGTCTCCGCTCTCCTTGTTATGGTTAACGGTGCGCTTGCCAGTCTTGTTGAGAGGGCGGCTGCACCGCTGGTTCGTAAGGTTCTCAGGATGGAGGGCCAGATGTACTCAAAGAATCTGGGTGTTCGTTTGATGGTATCCGCTGAGAGTTTTATTCCTCTCACTCTGGTATTGATCTGCTGGCTCTGGGGAATGAATCGTATTAAGAACTGGGATCAGATTGAAAAATCTCAGCCCGCCTGGCGGATTGCTCTTGTGCAACCCAACACACCCTGCATCTTTATTAATAACGATGAGACTATGCTCGCGCAGCTTGATCTGATGCAGGAGCAGATAAAACTAGCCTCTGCCGCAAGGCCACATCTGATCGTCATGCCGGAGACATCCATTTTCGGAGCGGTTCCCTACGATAGCCAAACAATGAGATTTGTGCGGGAGTGCGCTCGGCTCTCTGGTAGTGCTCTGTTGACAGGAACTCTTGAAGTCGAGAAAACAGAGAAAAGTGCGGCTGCCTCAGAAGGTCTGCTTTTTTACAACGCCGCCTGGATGTTCTCTGCGGAAGGAGAAGTTCTGGGACGTTACCGTAAACAGCATCTTGTTCCTTTCGGCGAATACATTCCCCTTGATAAACAGCTGCCTATTCTACAGAAGCTGGCACCTACCGGTATCAGCTGTACCGCCGGAAAAGATGCATCTCTGATTGAGCTTACTGATAAAGAGGGTCGCTCTATCATGGTTGGTTCTTTGATCTGTTTTGAGGATACACTTCCGTCACTGAGTCGTAAATCGGTGCAGGCTGGTGCCAACATACTGGCATTGATGACTAATGATGCCTGGTTCAATGGTTCAATTGAACCTCAGCAGCATTTGCAGCAATCTGTGTTCCGGGCGGTTGAGTGTGGTATTCCCATGGTGCGTGCCGCCAATTCAGGGGTTTCGTGTGTGGTCGATGTTCTGGGGCGTGTTCGTGAACTGAGGTCAGGTGACAAGAATACAGATTTCCACGGTTTTCTGCTGACACAGGTATATGTGCCGCCGCAGCCACTGCCTGCGCCTTATGCAAAAATGGGTGACTGGATACTGGCCATACCGGGAATGGTGGCATTGATACTGGTCGCTGGATTTGCAATGCTGAAGAAAGAGAATTGATCCCAGCGGGATGCCGTATTTTGGAGGGACCGTGGCCCACGGTCCGCCCTGTATGGCACGAAGTTAAGCATCACATCAGGTCAAGCATGTATCCCTGGTGCTTTTCAATATCCAATAATCAACACGGAACGCCCAATATCCAAGAGAGGCTGCAAACTACGATTTACAGGATTATATATTACGAAGAGTTTTACTTGTTCGGTTGGATATTCCTTGTTGGATATTGGATATTCAGTTCCTATAGCTTAAAACCTAAATCCCTGCATTCCTGCTGCATAGCATGCTCAGAACCACTCTTCTACAGGAATATCGAGTCCTAGTCCCAGCATATAGTTGTAGAGAGCATGACGTAGTGATATGCCGAGTCTATCGTGGTTCGGTGCAGATGTTTCCCGGTAGGGAATTTCATTGATGGCAAAAATTGATTTGTAAGGGCTGTTGCCTTGTTCAATCAGTTCGATCCCGAAATTTTGCGGATTTTTGGCAATAGGACTGTGGATTGTGAGTGCGAAGCGATGCCAGTAGGCGGATTGAATGTGCCCTTGCTCAAAGCGTTCGCGCACAAAATCCAGCGCCTGAATAGTTTCTTCTCTGGTTTGTGTGGGAAACCCGTACATGAGGTAGGCATGCACTAGAATGCCAGCATTAGAGAGCGCTTCACAGACATTCGTGACTCCTGCAAGTGTAACACCTTTATTCATCAGGGTGAGCAGACGGTCATTGGCACATTCAATCCCTCCTGTGACTGCAATGCAGCCGGATGCCGCCATTAGATCTGCCAGTTCAGGATCAAAGTTTTTTTCGAAACGGATATTACCCCACCAGGTGATTGTGATATTCCGGGCAATGATTTCGGTACAGAGTTTACGTATTAGAGCAGGGGGCAGTGCCTCGTCGGTGAAATGAAAACCGGATAGACCGGTTTCCTCCTTTAGCTGGATAATGGTTTCAATCAGCTCATCTATCTCAGGTGCGTGATAGCGTTGGATATAGTCGAGCGATGTATCGCAGAACGCACATTTGTGCCAGTAACAGCCATTGGAGAGCTGCAGTTTCAGCCAGCAGCCATCCGACCATATACGGTGCATCGGGTTCGGCATCTCAACCATGTTGATGTAGGCGGAGAGTTTTAATCCGCTGTAATCCGGTTTGAGATGAGGGCGTTGGTCTGGAGGGGTATTGAAAGTCTGTGGTAGATCTGAGTTAGCGGTGATTGTGCGTATGGACGGTCCTTTGCCTATGATTCCCAGCCATGGAGCAAATCCTTCATCGTAGATGATATCGTCAACAATTTCGAAGATCCGCTTATCGGTCATATTGCGCAGCTCGGTATTCACATAACCGCCGCCGATTACGACTCTGATGTCAGGGAATGTATTTTTAATGGTTTTGGCTATTTGCAGAGCGGAGCAGAGCGTGCCAGGAAATGGAATTGTGATTCCGACAATATCAGGTTTGTGCCTATTGATTGCTTCAACAGTGAAAGCCTCGGTTAAACCGTCAATGTACGAGGGCGTCTCTTTAAGGCGGTTATAAAAAGGATCAAAGGAGGGGGCGGAAGAGGCGATCTTCTCGGCATAGCGGGAGAATCCGAAGTCAGGGTCAACTCCTTCACGGATAATCAGTGCGATATCGTCCAGATAGAGGCTTGCCAGATATTTGGCGCGGTCAGTGACCCCTAGATCGCCAAAGAGCTCATTGAGGTTCTCATCGGCACTGATTTCAACGCCCTCCGGTTCAAGCGCCTTGAACGAGGGGCCTTCAGGAAGATATCCGCGTCGGGCAATCAGCCATCCGGCAGCTTCATTAGCTCCCTGCAGAAAAGAGACAGCACTCTCAATGGTGGATGTGTATTGCTCTAGATTATTCAGAAAGAAGTTTACGAGTGTGGTATTTTCCTGATTGCATTTGCATATTTCTGCAATTTGGCTCAATCCTGCCTGGGAGAATAGAGATAGCGCCAGATCGAGAGATATGTCGGATTGAATAACGTCAACGCCCTGAGCTTTGAGAAAACCGGTCAGAACCGGGGTCGCTGAATAGGGGGTGTTCAGTTGTACAAAAGGGGGGGTGATGAGAAGAATCATTTTTTTAGGCTGTTAGGCTGTTAGGCTTTTGGGCTGTTAGGTTGTTAGGCTGTTAGGTTGTTAGGCTTTTGGGCTGTTAGGCTTTAGGCTTTAGGCTTTGGGTTGTTAGGCGGTTTATGGAAGGGACGGTGGCTCTGTAGCCGGTCTCAGCAGAGGCCGGTCCGGGGTCTGCTGACCCCAGCTACAGTTTAAATACTTCGCAACGCGGAGTCATTTGATCTGATAATAGCGAAACAAGGGAGATTCGTCAAATCAGGACACAAAAAAAACCGCAAGGGTTAGTTGCAGTCTTTTGTTCGACGTAAATGGCACGCCTACGGAGAGTCGAACTCCGCTTACAAGGATGAAAACCTTGGGTCCTAACCGATAGACGATAAGCGTGTATGTGTCGAATAAGTTGGCAATATATCACTTATGCGTGTATAGGATCAAGTACAAATTTGTGATTTTTGCAGGTAATTATATTTTTGACAAAAATGACAATAAATATACTAAAGCTGCTTTCAGCCGCCTGCCTGTGCGTTGCACGCAGACAAGGCAACCAAATTAAGCTCTTGTGATATGTCTTGCCATTGTCTTTAATTGTTCAGTTGTGTTTTAAACGTCGCAGCTTTAGTCAACAACGCTTCGCGTTGCATAGAAGAAGAGGTTGAAGGTTAAAGTGGTTAAAACGGTTTGAATGTTTGACGGGTTTAAATGGCCGACGGCTTGTAGGACCCCAGGACGGTCACGGAGCGTGTAAGCTGGTCGTTTACGAGTATCCGTTTAAGGGTATGGAGTAAGTGTAGCCGGTTAAGTGGATAGACACTTAAACGCCACTCTTACTTGGTTACACTGCGTTGACAGAATAGTTTTAAACGGAATGTTTTTATTTGGTCAGACACCTGGTGGATTCAGGCTTTGGTGGCGCGCATTTTTCGGTGATGACAGTAATCTGTCGAATACTCAACGGTCATGAATGGGTTCAGTGTCAGTTGCAGCAAAAAGGGATCAAGTTTGTCTGTGACGGGAATTGCTTCGTGGGCGGAGACGAGCGGGCAATTCAACGATACAGCGAAAAAATGTGCGCCCCTGGGTTTGAAGAGAATATAAAGGAGCTCTGCCGACGCTGGGTTTACGGAGTCGTCACTCCCTTCGCGATGCGTGAAGAGGATCGGATCAGAACAGGGTTCAAGTATGACTGGAGATTGTATCAGCTTGAACACAGCCGAGATTATATTTTCCGGTCGGGCCGTACCATGGAGGAGATTTTTCAGGCTGTCATAGACAGAAACCGCTCAAGATTGCGTCTTGAAGATCTTAAAACAATTTTCGGCGCCCGGAGTCGCCCCCATCAAAGGAACCGCACTGCGGAGGACCCGGGGGGCGCCGCGGCGCCGTCTCTAAAGAAGTCGGACAACCGGCTTATAACCTGACGGTGCTGAAGTTTCACTGAAAACTTTCAACACTCAAAGCGTATTAATATGACTGTGCCCGGCGTGGCTCGAACAGTCTCTGCCCGCATGTCACGGCGCGATGCACGTCATGGAGAGAGTCAGCTGGAGGTGCGCGTAGTTGAAACTCTGCCGGAGTGGTTTGATGTTTTGAAACGCCCCCTTTTAGCAGGACGTGTTCTGGCCCGCAATGATATGAAGGAACATTCCTGTGTATGTGTGTTGACCGAGCAGGGGGTTCGCAAGCTTTTGGCCTTTATCCCGCCATTCGGGCGGCTGCGCTTGATCCGATTGAGGCTCTGCGCCATGAGTAATTAATGACCTTTGTAATTGGCATTCCATCAGGACACGAAGAAATAATTGATTTATCCGTCAAACTTCGTGCTCTCATACTGCTATCAGTAATATAAATAACTGGCTTGGATTGGCCTGAAACATCTGGTTTTATTGGTTTTAGGCCCTTTGAGGGGGCTGAAATTGAAAAAAGTTATTTAGAACTGCATTTTTCTATTGATAATTACTGAAAATAGACTATCTTAGTTTTTGTTGGGTTAAATAATCATTTAAAACAAGGAGTTACATTATGGCGAAGAAACCTACACCTCGCACAAAGAGTGAGATTATTGCAGCACTGGCTGAAGCTGGTGAAATTGAAAAAAAACAGGCCGTAGCTATCTATGAAAAGCTGCTTGAGATTGCTTATGCAGGTGCTAAGAATCCTGAGGGAGTTACACTTCCAGGTCTTGGTAAATTAATTAAGCAGAAACGTCCGGCACGCATGGGTCGTAATCCTGCTACAGGCGAGACCATTAAAATTAAAGCTAAGACGGTTGTTAAATTCCGTATTGCTAAAGCTTGTAAAGATGCAATCGTACCTCCTAAGAAATAATGTTTCTTTGGTATAAATGTTTCTGAAAAAGAGCGATGCACATTGTGCGTCGCTCTTTTCTGTTTGTCATAGGAATGACTCTGCGTTTTTGGTAAAGTATCAATATTGGTTTTTGAGCCGATTGTTTGTAATTTCGATAGTCCGTTAGCAGGGAGGCTTTCTATGGAACGTTTAGAAAAAAGAGCTGTGTCTGAGGTGTTGATCTGCGATGGTGCCATGGGCACCGAACTTCAACAGCGGGGACTTGAAATTGGCAGTTGCCCCGAACTCTGGTGCCTGGAAAAACCTGAGCTGGTCAAAGAGATTCATCAGGCATACAAAGATGCCGGTAGTAATATTGTTGAGACAAATACCTTTTGCGGCAGCCGTTATAAACTGGATAAATTTGGACTGAGTGATAAAGTTGAACAGATTAACTTTGCCGGAGTCAAGATTGCTCGGGAGATAGCAGGCCACTCTCAGTATGTGATTGCCAGTCTGGGGCCGACAGGCGAATTTATGCAGCCGATTGGTTTGGAAACAGAGCAATCATTTTATGAGACTTTCTGTACGCAGGCTAAGGCTTTTGAAGCAGGTGGAGCTGATGCCGTAATTGTTGAGACGATGACCTCAATTGAAGAGTGTTGCGTTGCGATCAGGGCTGTCCTCGAAACAACCGGGTTGACCTGTATTGCCTCGTTTACCTTTGATCCTCTGGCTGATGGTCGATATGCCTCAATGATGGGTGTCTTCCCTGAACAGTTTGCGGAGCAGGCAATTGCCGCAGGAGCACATATTCTTGGTTCAAATTGCGGGTTGGGTCCTGCGCATATGATCAATATTATCAGATCTATTCGTGCTGTCGCCGGAGATATTCCTTTGATGGCCATGCCGAATGCCGGTATGCCTGAGCTGAAAGATGACGAAACTATATTTCCCGAAGGACCTGAGCAATTTGCTTCGCATGTGGAAAAATTGATTGAAGTCGGTGCCTCCATTATTGGTGGTTGTTGTGGCACGACACCTGCACATATTGCTGCGCTGGCTGAGAAAATCAAAAGTTTATAATATTAAAATAAAGGCGGTTTTAAGAATGCTTTACTATCTGGGGAAAAAACTGGTATCGGTTTGGGGACCCTTCCGTTTGTTAACGTCGCACTTGATGCTGCTGGCGATGGGTACTTTGTTTTCGGGTTTAATTGTCTGGACTCTTCTGCCGAAATTATGGGACCGGCTGCCAAGTGACTGTGGCAAGGCGCTGGCTGCGGATGGAGGAATTGCCTCCAAGGGCAAGCCAACCGGGGGAGGGGCTATTATTACTTTGTTGGCTTTGCCGGTAATTGTGCTTTTTGTTCCAATGGATCTCTGGCAGGTAGGCGTTCTTCTCTGTCTCTATATCAGTATGAGTTTCGGTTATCTTGATGACCGCAGTGCCGTGCCTTGGAGTCGATGGCAGAAGGGCCTGCTTGATGCTGCGGTTGCAACTGTTGCCGCCACCTGTATTTACTGCTCCTGTGGAGCTGAACTGTGGCTGCCCTTTGTTAAACATGGTGTTACGGTGCCTGTATATCTCTATCTGCCGGGTGCGGTGCTCATGCTTTGGATTACGACCAACGCCACTAACTGTAGTGATGGGGTTGATGGACTGGCTGGTTCGCTGACCCTGCTTTCGCTTTTTGCGATGGCTGGTCTTCTCTACGGTGTGGTTGGTTATAAACCAGTGGCTGAGTATCTGCTGATTCCAACGCAGCCGGGGGCTGCCCGCTGGGCTGTTCTTGTCTCCACTGTTGCAGGGGGGCTGGCCGGTTATCTCTGGTATAACGCTGAGCCTAGCAGTGTGCTTATGGGTGATGCTGGTTCTCGCTTTCTGGGTTTGCTGGTTGGCATCTCAGTTCTAGTGGCTGGCAATCCATTTCTTATATTTGTGATAGCTCCGGTTGTGCTGGTAAACGGAGGTACAGGCCTTTTGAAAATAACCCTCCTGATTGTTTTAAGAAAACTTGGCTTTGATGTGCGCGTAACCCATCAGCTTACCCTGAAAGAGGCTGAGAAACAGCATGTTCTTGTGAAGTCGTTGCATAGTATACGTTTTCCTTTACATGATCACTGTCGCAAGAATTTGCATTGGAGTAACTCTCAGGTGCTGATTCGTTTTGTGTTGCTGCAGTCCTTCCTGACACCTCTGCTCTTTGTTATCCTGACCAAGGTTCGTTAGTTCGTTAGTGAGTCACTGCGTCATTGCGTCGTGAGTCAGAATATTATGAAAACAAAAGCAATTATATTCAATTTAGGAACGATTGACCGTTTCACGGTCGATCCTCGCTCTGTGCTTTCAGAGAACGGCTTTGATAGCTTCGCTGAAGTAACCGAATTCAATGAGCTTGCGGTGGCCGCATTGCAGAAGAATAACCCCGAATTTAAAGCGCTCTTTGCAGAGGATACAGATTATCTCTGCTGTGCATCGCGCCCTCGTGCTGTCAGAGCCCTGCTGGATTTTGGTGGCGTTAATATCCGCTCAAAGAATATTACCTGGCTGGCACTTGATTACGATTCTGCCGCATTAAAGAGTGCGCATGGAACTCCCTGGTTTCCGGTTATTGACCGCGATGGTTGCACTGGCTGCGGGATTTGTCATGACTACTGCCTCTTTTCAACCTACACCCGCGATGATGCCCGCGAGGCATCTCAGCGGGTTGTGGTAACCAATCCGCTTAATTGCAAAACTGGTTGCCCCGCCTGTGCGCGGCTTTGTAAAAGCGGTGCCTTAATCTTTCCCTTTAGTCCTGATTCCTCTATTAACGGGGCTTTAGAGGGCGGCGAATCTCGTGGTGCGAGTGAGCTTTTGGCTGCATTTGAAGCCGATCCCATGAAGGTGCTGGCAGAACGACGTAAAAAACGGCGCTTAATTGATGAACGCAAGTTTTCAGAAGCCGAGAGTGATCGTAAACGCTACTCCTAAAGCAGCGAAGCCGCAACCAAACTGATTGGATACAGATGGTTGTTACTACTTCAATAGCGTTTCTCACAGAGGCACAGAGATCACAGAGAGTAATACATTAAATATGGACTATTGCTCAGTGATCTCTGTGCCTCTGTGAGAGATAAAATGTCCATGAAGTCCACTTTTTAAACTGGTATAAAGAAGAATATGACCAACAAGAAAAATAAACCCCTGGCTCTGCGTTTCCTGACGGGCATCAAGCCGCGCCTGTTATTTAAGTTTGTATTCGGGGCGGGCGTTGGCAATATGCTTGCAATCCGGGCCTTTGAAAAGAGGAAGAAACGCGGTGTTGTCTTTCCTCCTTTTGTATTTGTCAGTATTACACAGCGCTGTAATCTTAAATGTCGGGGGTGCTGGGCTATAGGTGCGGAAAACCCTGTGGACATGTCGCGGGAGATGCTGAATCATCTTGTTGCCGGGAGCCGCAAACAGGGGTGCCGGTTCTTTGGTATTCTGGGGGGGGAACCTCTTCTGATAGATTGGCTGCCGGAATTTTTTAAGGAGAACCGCAAATCCTATTTCCAGCTTTTAACCAATGGGCATCTGCTGACAGAGGAGAAGGCTGCGCAGTTTGCGCAAGCAGGTAATGTATCCCCGTTGGTCAGTATTGAGGGGTGGAATCAGAGTTATGCCGAGCGGCGTGGCAGCGGATCCGGTTTCGAGAAGGCACTTAATGCTCTGGAATTATGTAAAACGCATGGCTTGATCACCGGTGTAGCGACCTCGGTTTCAAACGGCAATTTTAATGATGTGGTTAAAAGCCGCTTTGTTGAGGAAATGGTCAGTCGCGGCGCTCACTATGTCTGGTTCTATATATACCGCCCCTCTGGTCAGGACCCCAATTTTGAGGATGCCTTAAATGATGATCAGGTGCGTGAACTTCGACAGTTTATGGTGGATGAACGTAAACGTTGTAAATCCGCGGTGATTGTGGATTCCTACTGGGATGAAAAAGGAGAGGCGGTCTGTCCTGGCGCAATGGGTGTCAGCCATCATATCAATGCTATGGGTGATGTTGAGCCCTGTCCGCCCATCCAGTGTTCTGATTGCCACCTGACGGTTGAGAGCGACGTCGCTGAGGCAATTACGGGATCGAAGCTGCTGGAGGATTTCCGAGAAAAGATACCTGAACTAACCCGCGGATGTGTGCTGATGGATCACCCGGAAGAGCTCTCACAGCTGGCCAAAGCTCATGGGGCTATTGACAGCAGTGGACGGGGAACCTTCTACAAAGAGCTAGCTGAACGCACCCCCATGAGCTGCCATGATCACAGCGGTGATCCCATTCCCGAAACCAATCTCTCTTACAAGCTCGCCAAGAAATACTGGTTTTTTGGTTTCGGCGCCTACAGTTAATTTGGCGCACCGAATTACTCAATTCCGCTTGCGGCTTCAGTCGCCGCAATAGCTACGCCCGGACAAGTCGAGCTTCGCTTTTACGCCGTGACAAGTCGCGCAACTGGGTGTGATCCGCTTAACAGGGCACGCTGAAGCGTGTACAACGAACGGGTGTGTTGTAAGGTTTGTTGTCCAGCCTTTAGGCTGCCAGGGTTTAACGAAGAGCACGCTGAAGCGTGAACAACGAACAGTGTGCTTCGAACGGTTTGTTGTCCAGTCCCGCAGGCGGGACTGCATGATTAGGAACGTTACATGTATGACTGGCGCAAAATGGATGATAAAATGCGCGAAGAGACATTAGCCTTTCGCAAGGTGTCTCATTTGCCATTGCATAGCCCTCCGCATTATGAACAAACCGGTTGGAATCGATATCATTTAACGGCTGCGTGTTTTGAACACAAACCTGTTATAGGCATTGACCCAGACCGAATGAGTACATTCTCCGAAGCATTGAAAGGTCTTTTTGGCGAGGATGATAACGATCTGTTTGCATGGTGCGTACTTCCAAATCATTGGCATGCCCTGATTGGGACGGATGATCTAAAGGGGGTAATTGCAAAAGTTTCTCATTTACATGGGCGTTGCTCTTTTAAATGGAACGGTGAGGATAACCTGAGAGGTCGCAAGTGCTGGTGCTGTTGTGCAGACAGAAGAATTCGGTCAGATCGTCACTTTTATGTAGCCAGGAATTATATTCATTAAACCGTGAACAGTCCCCCATTCCCAATACTCCTCCGCGCAGCAATCAAACTTTAGAAATTTAGAACTTCTCTCCCCTTTAACCGTTTTAACCCCTTTAACCATTCATCTATGCAACGCGAAGCGTTGTTGACTAACGCAGTAATGACTATAGAACAACTTATCAATGAATGTGATAAAATATTGCATATCACTTGAAGAAAGTTTGGTCGCCTTGTCTGCGTGCAACGCACAGGCAGGCGATTCTGCTGCGTTAGGGTTTGAAAGGTTTGAGTTTGAGGTCTGATATTTGGCGGAAATGTTTTGCATTGCTTGAACAGAGGTCCATGTTCAGCTCTGTTGCGGTCGCGGCGATGATAGCGTCTCCCGCTCTCATGCTGTGAGATAAAGAAAATGTTTCTATGTAAATGGCTGCCCGATGACCGATATTTTCAGTCAAGGGCAGCACTGTGAAGTTGAAGTCTTTAATGAAGGATCTGGAGTAATTGTGCTGTGCTTTGTTCTGTGCGCACTGAAGAAGCTCCATGTAGGACTGAATTGAGATGAAGCGTTCGGTTGTCTTCTGGACTAAACGTGCAGCTTTAAGGTTGCCCCGCTGTACCCAGATGAGTATGTCGGTGTCAAATATCATTGAAGCGTCCCCCTCTGAGCTGCTGCATTACAGAGTCCACAGGTTCTTCGCTGTTGGTCATATTGAAAAATGGATGATCTGTTACCTTTTGGGAAACACTCTTTGTTTGGGATTTGAGCACCCCTTTAACCTTACCGTGATAAAGAATGGTTACCTCTTCATTGCGGTCCAGTGCTTTCAGCACATCATTCATTTTGTATCTTAAATCAATTACGGATGCGTTCATATCTATTTCCTTAATGTATAGTTAAACTATACATATTTAAGAGAGGAATGTCAAGTTGGGTGTTATGGGATTTTCATTGATTTATGCCTTTGTACGAAAAATCTTATTTTCTGCTGTTTTGCGCTGTCTCTCTCGGCATACTGCGCTGTTGCATTACCAACCAATGGCCAGCTCTCTGAGATTGATCTTTCATGTTTTGTTTTAATAGAATAATATAGAAAGTCGCTATTATGAATGATGATATGGATTTAAAAAAGACCTGCCTTTATGAACTGCATGTTGAGCTGGGTGCACGGATGGCCTCATTTGGAGGCTGGCTGATGCCTCTGCAATACTCCGGAATTTTAAAGGAACATGCCGCTTGTCGGGTGGAGACAACACTTTTTGATACTGATCATATGGGTGAATTTTGCATCTGGGGTGAGAGTGCTCTTGCCGACCTTGAGAATCTTGTGAGCTGTGATGTCGCTTCCATGACCGAAGGACAGTGTCGCTATGGCATGATGTGCAATCCCGAAGGTGGTGTGGTCGATGACCTTCTGGTATATCGCCTTGGTGATACCGAGTTTATGCTGGTTGTCAATGCCGGGACAAAAGATGACGACTTGAAGTGGATTGATGATCATCTCTCAGGGGATACACAGCTGAAGGATCTTAGTGATGAAATGGCTAAGATTGACCTTCAGGGGCCTAAGTCACCGAAGATAATTCAGCAGTTGTTTGGGCAGAGTATAGAAGGTTTGAAATTCTATCGTTTTATGCACAATCAATACAGGGACACCGAAGTGATGGTCAGCCGTACCGGCTATACCGGTGAGATGGGCTTTGAAATATACCTGAAACCAGATCTTGCACAGGTTTTCTGGAAGGAGTGCATGGAGTTGGGTGCGGTGCCAGCTGGACTTGGTGCCAGGGATACGCTTCGTCTTGAGATGGGTATGCCGCTTTATGGACGTGAGATGGATGCAGAGCGTAATGCAGGGGAGTCTGGCTTTGAAAGGGCGATCTCTGTCAATAAGAGCTACATCGGATCTGCTGTGGTTGTCGACAAGTCGAGTCGTGTTTCAAAACTTGTCGGAATAAAGATTTCGGGTCGTCGTGCGGCGCGTCATGGCGATGATATTCTGGATGCATCAGGCGTTAAGATAGGCAGTGTGAGCAGTGGTAGCTTTGCGCCCTCAATCGGTTGTGCTGTTGCCCTTGGCTATGTGGATGTGGCCAGTGCCGAGGCAGGAACAAAGCTTGTTGTGAAGAGCCCTCGTTATGAGCTTGAAGGCGAAGTTGTTAAAACACCTTTTTATGGCGAAGCCACAGGCCGCCGCAAGGTTACAGATTTTTTGTAAGCAGTAATGATTTAATCAATAAGGAGAATGATATGACACCAGATGATAGAAAGTATACGAAGTCGCACGAGTGGATCAAGGTCGAAGGTGATATTGCCACAGTGGGTATCACCGATCATGCTCAGAACTCCCTGGGCGATATGACCTTTATTGACCCGGGTGTTGTCGGCAAGGCGATCAAGCAGGGCGAAGAGTGTGCGGTTATTGAGTCGGTTAAGGCTGCCAGTGAGGTGTATGCACCGGTCGATGGCGTGATAGCAGAGGCAAATGCAGAGCTTGAATCGGCACCGGAGCTTGTTAATGATGACTCGTATGATAAAGGCTGGATTCTTAAGCTGAAAGATATCAACAGCGCACAGCTGGCTGACTTGATGGACGCCGCCGGTTATGATTCTATCACTAAGTGAGAATTAAAAAATATTTGAGAGGTTGGTATTCTATGAGTTTTATATCTAATACAGCTGAACAGCAGGCGGAGATGCTCAAGGCTTGCGGGCTTTCCTCTATGGAAGAGCTCTTTGATGTGATTCCGGATAAACTCAAAGCAAAGCCCCTTGAGCTTCCCGATCCAATGAGTGAACTCGAGGTTTATAGTTATATAAAAGAGATTGCAGGTAAAAATTATTCGCACCTGACCTGTTTTCTGGGTGGTGGGTTTTATGAGCACTTTATTCCAGCTGCGGTGGATGCTGCAACAATGAGGAGCGAGTTTTATACCGCCTACACTCCATACCAACCGGAAGTTTCGCAGGGAACGTTGCAGGCAATCTATGAGTACCAGAGCCAGATATGCCGTTTAACAGGGATGGAAACTTCCAATGCCTCGGTCTATGATGGTGGGACGGCTCTCTATGAGGCCTGTCAGATGGCGTTGAATGCAACTGGGCGCGAGCGCATCATTGTTGATGGCGGTGTAAATCCGGTTTACTGCAAGATGCTTTATTCCTATACAGCAAATCTTGATATCAAATTTACAAAGGTTGCCGTGACACATGGGCAGTCGGACAGAATTAATATAAAGGAGGCGCTTTGTGATAATACCGCCGCCGTTGTTCTGCAGAACCCTAATTTTTTCGGGGTGGTAGATGATCATAGCGATATAGTGGAGGAGTGTCACAAACGCGGTATCCTGGTTATTCAGTCGGTATATCCCGTGGCGATGGCGATGCTCAAGACTCCCGGTGAGATCGGTGTTGATATTGCCACAGGTGAGGGGCAGTCGCTCGGTATTCCTCTCGGTTTTGGCGGTCCTTATCTCGGCTTTCTGGCAACGAACAGGAAACTTGTTCGCAAGATGCCGGGCCGTATAGCCGGACGTACGGTGGATAAAAACGGAAAAGAGTGTTTTGTTCTTACGCTGCAGGCGCGGGAGCAACATATCCGGCGCGGCAAAGCCATATCAAACATCTGTACCAATGAGGCACTGTGTGCTCTGCGTGCCCATGTATACATGAGCCTGCTGGGTAAGGAAGGATTACGTAATCTGGCAGAGATCTGCCATGCTAAGGCAGAGTTTGCAAAGGAGAGGTTTAAACAGATTCCCGGTGTGCGGGTGATGGAGAGCAGCCCTACCTTCAATGAATTTACTGTGGAGTTGCCTAAGAATGCCGGTGATGTTGCCGGAGAGCTGGTTGAAAGAGGAATTGCCCCCGGTCTGCCGTTGGGCAGGTATTACGAGGGTATGGACAACTACCTGCTGGTGGCTGTTACCGAGATGCGTACAAAGTATGAAATCTGTACCCTGGCGGAGAATCTGGAGAGTGTTCTATGAAAGTAATTTTTGATAAGTCGGTGAAAGGTCGCCGAGGAGTAACCCTTCCAAAGCTTGAAGCTGGTATTGAAGGTAAGTCCAATATTCCTGAGTCGTACCTGCGCGCGGAACCGGCAGAGTTGCCTGAGTTATCTGAGCTGGATGTAATGCGTCATTTTACGGATCTATCCAATCGTAACTTCGGTGTGGACAGCGGATTTTATCCGCTGGGTTCATGTACCATGAAGTACAATCCGAAAATCTGTGAGAAGGTGGCGACTCTTGAGGGCTTTGCCGGGCTGCATCCATTTTTGCCGCAGTTACGTTACGGTGGTATGTTGACTCAGGGTGCGTTGAAGGTTATCTACGATCTTGAACAGATGCTCTGCGAAATTTCAGGAATGAAGGCCTGCACGTTGCAGCCTCTTGCGGGTGCACATGGCGAGCTGACTGGAATGATGTTGATTGCGGCTTATCACAAAGATAGGGGAAATACAGAGCGTAAGGAAATTCTTATCCCTGATGAGGCTCATGGAACCAACCCCGCTAGTGCAGCGATTGCCGGATTTGTCATAAAATCGGTGCCTACCAACCCTGAAACCGGCATGCTGGATATTACAGCACTGGAAAAGATGGTTGGCGAGAACACTGCTGGCATCATGCTGACAAATCCCAATACGCTGGGTATTTTCAATAGCGATGTGGACAAGGTGGTGGAGATTGCACATCGTAATGATGCGTTGGTTTATTATGATGGAGCCAATTTGAATGCGGTGCTCGGTGAGTTCCGTCCCGGTGATGCAGGTTGTGATGTGATGCATATCAACCTGCATAAAACTTTTGCCACACCGCATGGCGGTGGCGGCCCGGGATCAGGCCCTGTTTGTGTACGGGAGGACCTGGTGGAATACCTGCCAATATCCCGTGTGGTTAAACGCCAGGATAGCACCTTTACATTGGACTATGAATTCCCTAAATCGATTGGATACATTGCTCCTTTCTATGGCAACTTTATGGTTTATCTGAGGGCGTACGCCTATATTCTTGGCCTTGGTAAAGAGGGGTTGAAAAGGGTCAGTGAGAATGCAGTTCTTAATGCAAACTACCTTATGAATAACCTGAAGGATGTTTATGATCTGCCCTATGATCGTAAGTGTATGCATGAGTTTGTTCTCTCGGCTGAGAAACAGACTGGAAATGGGGTGCACGCCCTTGATATTGCCAAGGGACTGATCGATCGCGGCTTTCACCCGCCGACAGTTTATTTCCCTTTAATTGTTAAAGAGGCCATGATGATTGAGCCGACTGAGACCGAGAGCAAGGAGACGCTCGACAGTTTCATCGCCGCCATGCGGGAGCTTGCCTCGCTGGCGGAGTCTGATCCTGAGTCGCTGAATGCTGCTCCCTCTACGACCGATATCAGTCGCCCTGATGAGGTTAAGGCCGCGCGCGGTATGGATTTTAACTATACGCTCTAAAGCTGCTTTCCGTCGCAACCAAACTAAGCTAGTGTGATGTGCTATACCATTTTCTCTCAATGTCTGGTTGTGTATTAAACACCGCAGCTTTAGACAACAACGCTTCGCGTTGCATAGGAAAATAATCCTTCGTTCTCCGGACCTCCGTGCTCTCTGTGACTCTGTGAGAAATAATTCTTGGAGCAGTAATATCTTGTAATCCTGCTGTGTCATGGCGTAGCCTCTGGCGTAGACGGGTCAAAAAAATGGTTGCGGCTTCGCTACTTCAAGCTTTTATTGCTTTTCGTGACAGGAGTTGTGAATTTAGCAACTAAATTGATATTCAAAATCAGAGAACCTTTTTCTCTCTATTTTTGTCTGCCATATTTTTGTCCTATATTTTCTCCAATCTGTTGCGGAACAGCGCTGTTTTTTTGTATAATATATAATTCTATTTAAATAATCGGAATAAAAAAAGAGAGATAGTTGCAATGTTTGAGCCAGTTTCAAATAAAACCGATTTTCCGACCATGGAACATGAAATCCTGGATTTTTGGGCTAAGAACGATACTTTTGCGAAAAGCCTGGAGCGTAATTCAGACGATAAACCGTATGTCTTTTATGACGGTCCTCCCTTTGCTACCGGCCTGCCTCACTATGGACATTTGCTGGCAGGTACCATTAAGGATATTGTTCCCCGTTACGAAACTATGCGCGGACACCGTGTGGCCCGCCGCTTTGGCTGGGATTGCCATGGTCTGCCGATTGAAGCTCTGGCGCAGGAGGCTCTCGGTGTTAAAGGGGCTTACGAGATCCGTGAGCTGGGTGTCGACAAGTTTAATGAGCAATGCCGTTCTATGGTCACAAAGTATGTCTCGGAGTGGCGCGCAACTGTAACCCGCATGGGACGATGGGTCGACTTTGATGACGACTATAAAACCATGGATGCCGATTATATGGAGAGCATCTGGTGGGTTTTTCAGCAGCTTTGGAAGCAGGGACGCGTTTATAAATCATATCGTATCATGCCCTATAGCTGGATGCTCAGCACTCCGCTGAGTAATTTTGAGGCTGGTAATAACTATAAAGATGTGCAGGATCCCTCAGTCACAGTTCGGGCTAAGGTTCTCAGCGGTGCTGATGCCAGCTGGGGAGATACATCTCTTCTTATCTGGACCACCACTCCATGGACCCTTCCTGAGAATCTGGCCATCTGCGCGGGCCCTGAGATCAACTATGTGGTCGTGCGTGATGCCAAAGAACAGCGTTGCTATGTGATGGCAGCTGATCGGCTTGAGGCTTATTATAAGGGCTGCGAAGGCTGTGAGGTTGTAGCAGAACTTAAGGGTGCCGACCTTAAGGGCTGGAGCTATGAACCGATATTCCCGTACTTTGCAGAACATGCCAGGGATGGCGCTTTTCGTGTATTGAATGATGCCTTTGTCAGCACAGAGGATGGAACCGGCCTGGTACATATGGCACCGGCCTATGGCGAAGATGATTTCAGGGTCTGCCGCGCGGCGGGCATGAATGTTATTGTTGATCCGCTGGATGCCTCCTGTAATTTCACCGATAAGCTGCCGGAGTATGCCGGACGGTTCTGTAAGGATTGCGATAAGGATCTGATCCGCTGGATGAAAACCAATGATAAGTTGGTGCATCAGTCGACCATAGTTCATAGCTATCCCTTTTGTGATCGTACCGACACACCGTTGATCTATCGTGCTATTGAGGCCTGGTATGTCAAGGTCGAGGATTTGCATGACCGTCTGACTGCAAATAATGATACCGTGCATTGGATGCCTGATTATGTTGGCGAAAAGCGTTTTGGTAACTGGTTGAAAGATGCGCGTGACTGGAATATCAGCCGTAACCGTTTCTGGGGTTCATGTATTCCTATCTGGATCAACGAGGATGATCCCTCTGATATGATCTGCGTTGGATCTATTGAGGAGCTGGAGAAACTCTCCGGTGAGTGCGTAACCGATCTGCATAAGCACTTTGTTGATAAGATTGTTATTGAGAAAGATGGCAAACGCTATCATCGTACCCCTGAGGTTCTGGACTGTTGGTTTGAATCCGGCGCCATGCCCTATGCTCAGCAACACTATCCCTTTAAGCTTAAGGGTGAAGAAGAGAGCTTCTTTCCTGCGGACTTTATTGCCGAGGGACTTGATCAGACCCGTGGATGGTTCTATACCCTGATGGTGCTGGGAACATGTCTTTTCGATAAATCGCCTTTTAAAAATGTGGTGGTCAACGGAATGGTTCTGGCTGAGGACGGTAAAAAGATGTCCAAACGACTGAAGAACTACCCTGATCCGATTCATGTTCTGGAGGAGTATGGTGCTGATGCCCTGCGTCTTTACATGATCTACTCTCCTGTCGTGCGTGCAGAGAATCTGCGCTTCTCGGAGACGGGGGTTAAACAGATCTTACGTGAGCTCCTGATTCCCTGGTGGAATGCCTATAGCTTCTTTGTGACCTATGCCAATCTTGATGGTTTCGAAGAGAGCGTGCTGGAACGTCCGACTGGAGACAATGTTCTCGACCGCTGGATTGTCAGCTCTCTGGAAACTCTGATTGCCGATGTGACCGAGGCCATGGATGTCTATGACCTCCAGCGCTCAGTACGTCCCTTTGTGAATTTTGTTGAGGATCTGACCAACTGGTATATCCGCCGTAGTCGCCGTCGTTTCTGGAAGTCGGAGAATGATGCCGATAAGATGCATGCCTATCGCACCTTGCGTTATGTTCTGGTGCAGGTTAGCAAGGTGGCCGCGCCCTTTACCCCGTTTATCAGTGAGAACATCTACCGTAATCTCAAAGGAGAGGGGATGCCGGAGTCGGTGCATTTGTGCGACTTTCCGCAGGCTAACAGCGATGCGCGTGATGAGCAGCTGGAGCGTAGCATGGTGTTGGTGCAGAGTATTGTAGGTTTGGGGCGCAAATTGCGCTTAGAAAATGACCTTAAGGTCCGCCAGCCCTTGGCAACCATTCATGTAGTATCAGCCAATCCAGAGATCAAATCTTTGCTTGATGGGTATGAATCACTGATCACTGAGGAACTCAATATCAAAGAGGTTATTTACGGTAGCGATGAGACGGAGATGGCCGAGGTTTCGGTTAAGGCCGACTTCCGTCAGTTGGGACCGCGTTTTGGTAAGCAGATGAAAAAGGTTGCTGCTGCAATTGCCTCTCTATCCTCTGAGAATGCTGCTATGCTGGCTGCTGGTAAGTCGGTTCAGCTCTCGGTTGGCGATGAGAGTGTTGAGCTCCTGCCGGGAGACGTTGTTGTTCAGCGTGCACCCAAAGAGGGTATGGTCGTTGCCTCTGATGGAGATATTCTGGTGGGTATTGAAACCGCCCTTACTCCTGAACTGGAGAAAGAGGGACTTGCCCGTGAATTTGTTAGCCGGGTGCAGGGCCTTCGTAAAGATGCCGGATTTGAGGTTACACAGCGCATTGCAATTTTTGTTGATGGTGATGTCGAGCTGGTGGCAGCCGTCCAGACCCATCAGGAGTATATCCAATCCGAGACCCTCTGCGAGAAGCTGGCGTTTGAGTCGGTTGAGGTTGAACCCATTGATCTCAATGGACACGTATCCCGCATTAAAGTTGAAAAGATGAATGTATAGTTTCTGATTTAACGAAACACAGAGACACGGTGACACAGAGTATGCCAGTTTGCACTTTGTTTAGATTGTTTTATGTGTTTAAGTAATTCGGAGAAAATAATATCATATTATCACGCAAAGAAATTACCTCAGTGTCTCTGTGCCTCTGTGGCAAAAAGATGGAGAAGAATTATGATTAAATGGAACCCAGAACTTTATGGCCGCTTTCTTTTGAGTTTGACCGATTTCACCGATGCAGAGATGCTGGAACTTGTCGATCTGGCCGTTGAATTAAAAGCCAGGCGGCGTGCCGGTATTCGCGGTGACCTGTTGAGTAGACGTAATATTGCCCTGATATTTGAAAAGAGCTCCACCCGCACCCGTACCTCCGCTTCAATTGCGGTACGAGATGAGGGCGGTGCCGCTGAGTATCTCTCAAAAAGTGACATTCATCTGGGGGTTAAGGAGTCAGTCAAAGATACAGCCCGTGTATTGGGACGCACCTTTGATGGCATACTTTTTAGAGGATTCTCTCAGGAAAGAGTGGAGACCCTGGCCAAGTATGCCGGTGTTCCAGTCTGGAATGGATTGACCGATACCTTTCATCCAACTCAAATTCTGGCCGACTTGATGACAATTAAGGAAAACTTTGGTAAGCTAAAAGGGTTGAAAGTCGCCTATGTAGGAGATGGACGCAATAATGTGGCTAATTCTCTCATGATTGGCTGTATGAAGGCCGGTGTTAACTTTGTCAACTGCACCCCGAAAGAGCTTCTGCCTGACTCTGAGCTTGTTGAAAAGGCGCGGGTTATGGGTGAACGCAACGGTGCAACCGTTGAAGTGTTCACCGATCCTCACGAGGGAGTTAAAGGCGCAAATGTGATTTATACCGATGTCTGGGTCTCTATGGGTGAAGAGAGCGAGAAAGAGAGTCGTCTTAAATTGTTGCAACCCTATCAGATCAATAGGAATCTGGTTAAAGCCACAGGCACTCCTGATGATGAATTTATCTTTCTGCACTGCCTGCCGGCTTTTCATGATAAAGAGACAGCTATGAGCGCAGAATCAGGTGCACTTGAAGTAACCGATGATGTTTTTGAAGCGCCGTTTTCAAAGGTCTTTGATGAGGCAGAAAATAGAATGCACACCATCAAAGCCCTCTATGTTTCGGCACTGGCCGATGGCGCAGCATTGTAGAATGTGTAATGTAGAATGTAGAATGTGAGTCACTGAGTCGTAAGTCGTGCGTCATATTACAGAATCTAAGGTGAATGCGTCTCGATAGGTGCTTAACAGGAGTTAAAGATGTATAAGAAACTTTGCGAAGTTCCCTGGGAGGATTTTAAGAAACTCTCTTTTAAGGAGAAATCTGCTTTTTTGGTCCGTAAAGAAGATGGAGCTCCCTATCATACGCTATATGCTCAGCAGTTTGATTATGAAACGATTAACAGACTTGTTAATCTGAGTAATTTTATCAGAAAAACAGCAAAGGGACGCGATGGTGCAATTTTTTTACGCTCTCTCCTCGCTCATAAGCGCTCAATGCTCTACTTTTCACAGCCCAGCTCGCGTACATTCCTCTCGTTTCACTCCGCTTGTCAGCTTCTTGGTCTTCAGGTGGGAGAGGTGCGCGACAGCTCTATCTCATCCGAGTTCAAGGGTGAGTCGAAGGAGGATTCCATACGTACGTTCAGCTCTTACTTTGACATGATTATTATGCGGTCGCCGGAGCAGGGACTTGCCGAGAAAATGTCGCACGCGCTCTCAATATCTGATCGGCCGGTTCCGATTATCAATGCCGGCTCAGGAAAGGATCAGCATCCTACTCAGGCACTGCTGGATATTTACACGCTCTTGCGCAGCTTTGAAGATAAGGGTGGCTTGAAGGATCGTACGGTTGTTTTTTGTGGCGACCTGCTACGTGGCAGAACTGTACGCTCTCTCTCGTATCTGTTGACCAATTACGTGAATATTAAACAGATATTTGTGGCTCCGCCGCAATTACAGGTGGCTCAGGATGTTCTTGATATCCTTGACCAAAACAATGTTGTCTATGAACTGACCGGAGATTTGCAGTCTGTGATACCTCAGGCGGATGCTGTTTATATGACCCGCATTCAGGATGAGTGGGATGAGTCCGATGGCGAGAGTGCCAAAATTGATACAAGCAATTATAAGTTTGGAAAGAGTGAACTTGATCTGCTCCCGGAAAATGGCATTATTATGCATCCTCTCCCTCGCCGTGATGAGATTTCAACTGAGGTCGATGATGATCATCGTGCTATGTATTGGCGACAGATGCGTAACGGCATGTGGATTCGCGCCGCACTGATAGCTCTTGCTTTCGGGGTTGAAATGCAGATTCTGGAATATTATGCTGATAATATTGCTGATGCATGATTTTCTGAATATCCACGAAGGAGCACATGGAACACAAAGGAAAACAGTTAACATAATCTATGTGCTTCTATTCGTAATTTTGTGGCTATGCCTCGCTAGTATCTTTTGTAGATAACATTTTTATGAATTTGAATACTCCCTTATTAAAATCCGACACATTCTATCTTGCTCCGCTCCGCGGCGTGACTGTTCGTGTATTTCGAAACGAGTTTGCCCGTTGTTTTGAATCTCCTAATATTGCGATTGCTCCATTTGTTCCATCAGTGGCGGGCCATCGCGTTAAACCCGGGCTGCTCTCTGATATCGATACATCTGTTGAACAAAAGATGAACCTCGTTCCTCAGGTGATAAGTAAGGACGTTGCTCAATTGCGGGTTATGCTGCGTGCCTTTAAAGATCTTGGTTATGATTGCGCTGACTTGAATGCCGGTTGCCCTTGGCCTTTTGTGGCTAAAAAAGGGCGTGGTAGCGGGTTGATGCGCGACGTGGATAACTTTGCGCGAATGCTTGAAGCCGGTTGCGAAGAGATGCCGTCCGGTTTTTCGGTTAAGGTGCGTCTGGGTCTCAAAACGCCGGACCTCCTGATGGAACGCATGGAGCTGATCAACGGCTTTCCGTTGAGAGAGCTTGCCATTCATGCCCGTACCGCAAAGCAGATGTATGAGGGAGACGTTCTGCTTGATGAATTTGCCGTGGCTGCCGCTGCCTGCCGCCATCCGGTTGTTTATAATGGCGATATCTGCTCTTTCAAAGACTTTCAATATTTAAAGAATCGTTTTTCCTCAATTACCCGCTGGATGATTGGTCGTGGATTGGCAGTGGATCCCTTTTTGATGGAGTCTATCCGGGCGGGAAATCAGGTTGATCGGGATATAGCGAAACTCAAGCTGTTTCTGGATCAATATCTGGTTGATTGTGAAGAGGAGCTCTCTGGAAATAATCCTGTCATGGGACGGGTCAAAGAGCTTTGGAACTATTTGCATACCGGGCTGGTTCAGGGTAAACGCATTTGGGACTCAGTCAAGATCTGTCGCTCTGTGGATGAATACCGCCGCGTAATCGACAACTCCTTCAATCGACCACCAAAGTTCAAAGAGGATTTGAGCACTTTAGAACTGAACAAAAAATGCATATAATCGTCTGTATAAAGCAGGTGCCGGATACGACGAATATCCGCATCAATCCTGAGACAAATACCCTTATGCGTGAGGGTGTTGAGAGTATACTGAACCCCTTTGATGAGTTTGCCCTTGAACTGGCTCTGGATTTGAAGGAGCATGGCGGGGCTCGTGTGTCTGTTCTTACAATGGGGCCGCCACAGGCGGAGGCTGTGCTGCGCGAAGCTCTGGCACGCGGTGCTGATGATGCGGTGCTCCTTTCCGATCATGCTTTTGCTGGCTCTGATACCTGGGCTACCTCCTATACCCTGGCCCAGGCAATTAAAAAGATTAATCCGAAAGTCGATCTGATCCTTTTTGGCAAGCAGGCCATTGATGGAGATACCGCTCAGGTTGGACCTGGGGTCTCGGAGTTTTTAGCGCTTCCGCTGGTTACCTTTGCCACCTCTGTAACCCTGAATGGAGAAAACTTTGTTGCTGAAACCATGATGGATGAGGGAGTGGATCTTATTGAGGGGACTTTGCCGGTTGTGGTCACTGTTTCCAAAGGTGCTGCCATTCCTCGCTTTGCCTCATTAAGCGGCTGGATGAATGCGTCAGCAGCCGTTATTCCTGTCTGGAGCGCTACCAATATCGCTGCCGATCCAGCCATGACCGGACTGGATGGTTCTCCCACCCGCGTAAAAGAGATTTTTGCGCCACAGGCCAGAGGCGGTGGAGTGCGGATTGATGCTGTTAATGACCCCGCTGCCGCCATTGATGAAATTTTGAAGGCGTTGGAGTGGTAGGACGAGTAGGATTTGTAGGACGTATAGGACGAGTGAGACGAGTAGGTTTAAGACAGGTAGGACGAATATAGGAGTTTCTGATGAAAGATGGTTTTATTCCGAAGCATGGTGGCTATAGTGAGCTGTTATCCTATAAGAAGGCTGTGATTCTATATAATGGGAGTGTTTGTTTTTGTCGGCGGTTTTTGAATAAGTGGGATCGCACTGTTGATCAAATGGTCCAGGCGGCACGCTCAGGTAAACAGAATATCGTTGAGGGCAGCATGGCCTCTGGTACGTCAAAGGAGACGGAGATCAAGTTAACAAATGTGGCTAGAGCGAGCCTTGAAGAGCTGTTGGAAGATTACAAAGATTACTTAAGAGTAAACAATTATGAGATTTGGGATAAAGAGAGTGAGAAGGCTCTGTTTGTTCGAAAACTTGGGCGGGAATCTGATGAATCCTATGAAACCTATAAAGAGTTCCTTGAAACGCGCCCGCCTGATGTCTGCGCTAACATCATGATCTGTCTCATACACCAATGCACATATCTGTTGAATCGTCAGATTCATAAATTGGAACAAGAGTTTGTGCAGGAAGGTGGTCTGCGCGAACGCATGTACAATGCCAGAAGCAATTTTCGAAAGAGGAAAAGATAATCAGCACCGGACCTACAAGTTCTACACGTACTTGTCCTACTCGTCCTCTATGTCCTACACCCCTACTTGTCCTACTCATGACTCAACCACTAAACATAAACCCACAAAAATGTACCGGTTGCGGTGGCTGTATTGCCGTATGCCCCTTTGCTGCCCTTTCTCTGAAAGGGGACGTTGCTGTGGTTGACCCGGAACTTTGCTGCCTCTGTGGTGCCTGCGTTAAGAGCTGTCCATTCTCTGCTATCTCTCTTGATGAGGAACCGCAGCTTTCTGTTGCGGATCTGCAGGATTATAGCGGTGTGTGGGTCTTTGCTGAGCAGCATGATGGAGAGTTGCATGAATCCGCCTTCGAACTGTTGGCCGTGGGGCGGAGACTGGCTGATATTCGGGGGTGCCTGTTATCAGCGATAGTCCTTGGACAGGGAATTGCGGAGTGTGCGGTAGCGTTGTCAGCCGCGGGTGCGGATCAGATTATTCTGGCCGATGAGCCCTCTCTGCGTGCGTATGAATCTTCTGTTTATGCGGATGCTTTGGCGCAGCTGATACATCGGTATAATCCGGAAATAGTGCTGGCTGCGGCCACCGCTGTTGGTCGTGGCTTCTTTGCAAAAACTGCGGTGAAAGCACAAACCGGACTGACCGCTGATTGCACAGTCCTCTCAATTGATCCTGAATGCGGTCTGCTCCAACAGACTCGCCCCGCCTTTGGCGGAAACATCATGGCTGAAATTATTACCCCGAATCATCGTCCACAGATGGCTACCGTGCGCCCTCATGTATTTAAGCGGGGGCAGGCGGAGCCCGGGCGCATCGCTAAGGTTTTGGTTGAAACCCTGAAAATTGCATCTCCTGCAACACGTATTATAAAGTCGATTCACGATCAAAGCAGTGTTAATTTGGCTGAGGTTGATATTATTGTGGCTGGTGGCAGGGGACTCAAAAAAAGTGATAATTTTAAGCTTCTTTTTCAGCTGGCAAATAAGCTGGGCGGGGTTGTTGCCGCATCTCGTGCCTGCGTTGATGCCGGCTGGATATCAGCCGCTCATCAGGTTGGTCAGACCGGCAAGACGGTCTCTCCTAAGGTTTATCTGGCCTTTGGCATCTCCGGTGCCGTGCAGCATCTTGAAGGGATGCGCTCCTCGGATAAGATAATTGCGGTTAACAGTGATCCCAACGCCCCCATCTTTGATGTGGCCGATCTTAGCATCACCGGGGACCTCTTCGAAATTATACCTGGTCTGATTGCGGCGCTCTAAGTGCGCAGTTCCGGTAGTTACAGCGTGGCGGCATTATTGCCGTCAGTAACGCGCTCCAAAAAAAGACCGTTTGGTGGACATGACGTATACTGCGGTTTGTGGTTAAATATAGACAATTATGAATGGGTCGACTCTTTTTTAGAGCTGTAAAAAAAGTCCTTGGCTTCGTTAAAGAAGGCTGTTTTTAAAGGGGATCTTTTAACGAAACAATTTAACAGTGCATGAACTGGCAAGCCTCATGACGAGCGTGTGGATGAGCTGGACTAACAATCAGGAGCAAAAAATGGATATCAAATTCAACCGTAGAAACTTCATCAAATCATCGGCAGCGGCTGCGTCGCTTTTGCCGGCTTTTAACGTGCTTGGAAAGGTTGCTGAGACTATTGGCCCTAAGGATGATGATGTAAATGTGGCCGTTGTGGGTTATGGAGCAGAGGGTGCAATTCTGACCGATGCCGCAATGAAGATTCCCGGTGTGCGTTTCAAGGCTGTTTGTGATATCTGGGAATATCGTCGTAAGATGGCTAAGGGTCGTCTGCGTTCATTGGGCCACGATGTTAATGTTTATGAAGACTATCGTGAGATGCTGGCTGCTGAAGATAAGAATATCGAATGTGTGATTGTAGCCACTCCTGACTGGATGCATGCTGAGATTACCTGCGCCTGCCTCGAAGCCGGTAAAGATGTTTATTGTGAGAAAGAGATGTCCAACCGTCTGGAGAAAGCTCGTCAGATGGTTCTGTGTCAGCGCAAAACCGGCAAGCTCCTGCAGATCGGTCATCAGCGTCGTTCAAATCCCCGTTATGTTCATGCTATCGAAAATGTTATTAAAAAGAACAATGTTCTTGGCCGTGTAACACATGCATACGGTCAGTGGAATCGTTCCGTTGCCCCTTTGACTACAGTGCGTGACCGTCTGAATATCCCGACTGCAACATTGCAGAAGTACGGTTATGAGAATATGGAACAGTTCCTCAACTGGCGCTGGTTCTCAAAATACGGCGGTGGCCCGATGGTTGACCTTGGTTCCCATCAGATCGACCTCTTCTTCTGGGCCTGGGACTGCGTTCCTGTCTCGGTAACAGCTATTGGCGGAAACGATTATTTCAACCGTCAGATGAACGACAATGTAATGGCCCTCTATGAGTTCAAAACTAAAGAGGGGCTGATTAACCGCGCTTACTATCAGGTGCTGACAACTTCCAGCCGCGGTGGATTCTATGAGCAGTTCATGGGGGAGAATGGATCTTTGACTATTTCCGAGATTAAGGCCAAGGGTAATGCTGTCCAGCGTGATGTGCGCGAGGGCGGCTGGGATCTGGCTGATTGGAATAAATTTATTGATAAGGGGCTGATGCTGCCTGTTAAGAAAACAGTGAAAGCCGCTGTGACAACCAATGTGGTTGTTGACTCACGTGTAACCCCCGAGGCAACCGGAAATCCGCTGCCTGTCGACCTGTTGAAACCTGCTCATATGCCTCATCTGGAGAATTTCTTCAGTGCTGTCCGTAAGGGCACGCCGCTGAGCTGCCCGGTAGATATTGCTTATGAGTCGGCTGTGGCTGTTCTCGCTGCAAATCAATCTGTTGCCGCGGGTAAGACCATTTTCTTTAAACCTGAAGATTTTCGCGTTTAATGTTGAATGTCTTCCTGTGAATTGATTTGAGCAATAGAGAAAAGGACCTTAATAATGAAGAAAGTTTACATTACAGCACTGGCGCTGGTCGTAACAACGGCTGCATTTGGTGTGGTTCCCTCCCATTGGGATGGAGGACGCAATACTCCGGTACATAAACTGGCATTGCGGGATGAATTTGGCGATAAAATTGATCCGGCCAGTTCGGGTGCGCTGCCTGTCAGCACACGTAAAACCTGCGGTCAGTGTCATGACTATGAGACAATCGCCAGCGGTTGGCATTTCAACAGCTCCAGCACTAACAGCTGTCCGGGGCGTGCCTCTGAACCATGGTTTTTGATCGATAAAAATACCGGTTCGCAAATTCCTATGAGTATGCGTAGCTGGAAGGGTGTTTATAAACCCGCTGATCTTGACATGACCAACTGGGAGTGGACCTACGCTTTTGGACGGCATATGCCTGGTGGAGATCTGGCTGAACCTGCAGATATCTATGCTGAAGGTGGACCTAAAGCCCGCTGGGAAGTTAGCGGTAAACTTGAAGTTAACTGCTTTGCTTGTCACTCACGTGATAAACTTTATGATCATAGCGAGTATGTTCGTCTGATTTCACGCGAGAACTTTGCCTGGGCTTCCTCCGGTGCTCTGGGACTCGGTTATGTCGGCGGTATGGGCTCACGTGTTCCTGATTACTGGGATGCACTCAAAGGTTTGGGTAAGGATGACAAGGTCTACCGTGTTCCTCCTCATATTAAATATGATATGCGCAAGTTTGATTTCAAGAGCCGCACGGTTCTGGATGTCGGCGCTCCCCGCAATGAGAACTGTCTGAACTGCCACTCCGTATCTCAAGCAGGTATGGACCATGAAGATATTGATGGTGATGTTCATCTGCGTGCCGGCATGGCCTGTACTGACTGTCACAGCAATGGACTCAAGCATGACATTGTCCGTGGTTATGAGGGCGAGAAATCAGCTTGTATGGGCGAAGGCGGTTCAACTGCCAGCTGCGTTGGCTGTCATAATGGCACAGACGAAACTAAAGCTGGTCGCTTCGGCGCCCCGGCTCCTAAACATATCGGTATTCCGCTGGTTCATTTTGAAAAACTTAACTGCACAGTCTGTCACTCCGGTGTAACCACTGATGGTCAGATTGCACAGGTGCGTACTTCCAAAGCTAATCGTATGGGTGTTTATGGCCGTGCCATTTGGGTAACACCTGCTCCGTTTATCCTGGAACCGGTCTTTGTTAAGAATGACGCCGGAAAAATTGAACCTCGCCGTATGAGCTGGCCCGCTTTCTGGGGAACATGCGATGCCGATGGCAAAGTAGCTCCTATTAAACCGGAGCTGGTTAATGAGCTTTGCTCTGAAGAACTCAGTGTTCGTGAACAGGTTGGCGCTCTTCTTCAAACCTTAGCAACCGATGCTAATCACCCCGGTGATCCGGCACTGGCAATTGATGGACTGTGTTATGCGGCCAATGCCGATTATGTTGCTGTTCCTGTTGAAAAGGATGACTCATTAAAAGGCGTATCTCTTGTTTATCTTGTAGAAGGAACCAATAACATTGCTGTCATTCCCGAGTATGATCCAGTCGCTGATACAGAAAAAATGAGTGATGCTCAGTATGAAATGCACGCAGATAATCAGGTCAAGTTCGGTAATCTGTTGCAGACTCTGGATGCAAGTCCGCTGGCTGAAAACAGATATGGTGCAGTTGTTATCGGAGATAAGATTTATTATCGCGGTGGACCGGATGAGGCTGTTATCAGCACTAACGCACCTGCAGGAGTTGCAACTAAAATAATAGGATTTTATGACCATCAGAATTTCACGGCTCTGATAACTGATTATATTGTAGCAAATGTTAAAGAGCTGGGTGATTCCGAGTGTTCTCTTACTGAGAGCATGGTTGCAGCTGGGCTGAAAAAGCTGACCGATGCAGGGCAGGTCAACCCTGTCTATATTGCACATGGTAAGCTCTGGAATCTTGATTCTGATGGTACGCTCGTTGCTTCTGAGGATGATGCTGCCGCGCCGGTCAGCTGGGCTATTGGCCATGATGTGCGACCTGCACGGATGGCTCGCGGTGCAAAACCAATCAAATGCGCTGACTGTCATACAGCTGGATCCGATTTTTTCTTTACTGATGTTAAATCAACGGGCCCAATGTTGACTGCCAACAAGATGGTGCAAAGTCAGATTTCCTATATGGGTCTGAGTAACAGCTATCACAAATTGTTTGGCCTGACCTTTACGGTTCGTCCTGTGTTGAAGATTTTCCTCTGGATTGTTTTTGCACTGCTCTCATTGATTGCCGTTGCCTTTGCGGCTGCTGGTATTCCGGCCTTGCTGGCGCTGGGTGGCTTGCAGGAAGGTTCTCCTAAAGAGAAGCTTATGGCTAAGGTTGATAACCTTTCCTATCTTGGGATTCTGGCGGCAAGTGCCTATCTCTGTGTTTCCGGATTGGGTGGCTGGTTCTTCCATCTGATGAGTGGCTATCTGCTTATCATGCATATTATGGCAGGTGGATTGTTTGCTGTATGTCTGCTGAGTTTGATCTGGACACGTGGCGCTGCTCGTATTGTTAATTCCCGCAAAAGCTGGCTCTGGATGATACTTGTGACTCTTGGTGTTATAGTGATTTTTACTGCCGTTGCTCCGATGATGACAATTTTTGGCTCAGGATGGCAGGATGTGCTGCTTCAGGCCCATCGTTATTCCACCATCTGCTTCCTGACCATGGGTGTGATTACCCTGGTATGCGGGAAGAAGTAGGGGCGGACACCTGTGTCGCCCTTCGCTATCGACACCTGAGTCGCCCCCAATGTGCAACCTTATGAAAACTCGCAAATATGAACATGAGGCGATGACCACTTATTTTGAGGTGATGATTGCCTGTGATGATGCAGCGATGGCAAAGAGTGCCGCCTATGCGGTGTTCGATAAGATTGATAGACTTGAAGATGTGTTCAGTCGCTTTTTAGAGGTCAGCGATGTTGCCATGATAAGTGGCCTCAAACCAGGAGAGACATGTTCGGTCTCTCCTGAGACCATGGATGTGCTGCTGACCGCAACCGAAGTTTGCGCGGCCACCAAGGGTGCTTTTGATGTGACTGTTGGCAGTGTCATGGATGCTTTGCGGGATGTGAAGAATCGATGGCCGGCGCTGACAGAGGATGAACGTTCTACTGCATTGAATGCCTGTGGAATGAACCGGTTGATTATTGACAAAGATAATTTTATGGTTTCGGTCACTCCTGACCGCGCTGGAGGTGAACTGCCACTGAGATTGGATTTTGGAGCAATAGGCAAAGGATATGTCCTTGATGTTGCTAGACAGATGTTGATTGAAGATTGGGAGTTTGATAACTTTCTGGTTCACGCTGGAACAAGCACTGTAATGGCGCATGGTTCCATGGATGATGGGAGTGGGTGGCCGGTTGCTGTGGGAGGCGACTGGCAGGAGCGCGCCGGACTTGATGCGGTTCGCTTGTGCAAGGGGGCTATAAGTGGCTCTGGTTTTGAAGTGAAGGGTGCGCATATTGTTGATGCAAGGCATGGCGTAGCAGCCGCGCAGCATGCGGCCACATGGTCGTACGCACCCACAGCCGCGCTTTCGGATGCGCTTTCAACTGCAGCTCTTGGAATGAGCTGGAAGGAGATTCAGTCGGCTTGTGCCGCAATCCCCGGTAGCGGTGTGATGGCGATTAGAGATCAGGCTGAATGGATGGATAAGCTTAGAAAACCTGTAAGAATTTGTGGGGAGTTCCCGCTGAAGTAACAGTCGGATATTGGATGCAGGTTATTTGAATTCTGCATAGGATATTCACATATAAGGCACATAGGGCTTATCAGGCCCATAACGCTACCGAATAAAAGGGCGGATGTTAGGGACGCTCACAACAATCTGAATAATTAGAGAATAAACTTGTAACATTAATCGATAGCCTTAACACGAGGCAAAGAAAGGAAACAACTATGAAACTTAATACATTAATGACGATCACAGCTGTAATCTGTGCTGCTGCCATTGGAAATGCAGCTGATGCAGCTAAGGTAACTCTTAAAATTGAATTGCCTAAACCTCAGTTTACTGGAACTCCTAAGGATATCCGCTCTCCTAACCTGGAGCGTCCTCGCCGTGGCAAACCTCGTGCGCCTCTCAGTGTTCCAGCTGGAACTAAAGTCGTATCACTGGATTGCAAAGTTACATCCAGCGATATGGAGCCTATCATCGGTGAGCTCGATTATATCACTGACGGTGATAAAGAGCATGATGCCGCAACATATGTAGAAATTGGTCCTGGCGTACAGTGGGTGCAGGTTGACCTTGGAGCTGCCAAAGAGATTTATGCTGCCTGTGTATGGCACTACCATGGTGAAGCTCGTGTTTATCGCGATGTTATCTGCCAGGTCTCTAACGACCCTGATTTCATTGATGGAGTTGTCACTGTTTTCAACAATGACCACGATGATTCAGCTAAGCTGGGCAAGGGTAAAGAGAAAGAGTATGTCGAAACTCATTTCGGTCGTCCTTTCGCTGTTAAAGGTGTTAAAGGTCAGTATGTCCGCTTCTATAGCCGTGGCAATACCTCTAATGAAATGAACCATTACACCGAGATTGAAATCTACGGTAAATAAAAAAGCTGCGCTTTTTTATATAAACGCGTTTCACGCGTTGTGAATAGAGCTCATTTTGAAAGGCTGCCCGCATTTCGCTGGCAGCCTTTTTCAGTCTACAGTCGTCAGGGAGCAGTGTGATAATACGAGTGTCATATTCCGTAGGATGGTGCTCTGCGCTGTCTTGATTTTACATTTTTCGAAATAAGGTTTAATCTATATATATGAACCTGACAGCATGAAAGCCTAAACACCTACAGTCTCTTATACTCGCATAAAAGTTCACGGTCCCAGAGCCTGGGACCCTCCATGTGTATGGCGGATTGGTTCCGATGAATCTGGAGGGACGCTGGCCTCAGCGTCCGCGGTCCCAGAGCCTGGGACCCTCCATAGATAGTTTTGTTAAAAGGTGACAGTATGGCAATGCCGCGCCTGCCAGGTGACGTGCCGCAATTCTGTATCGGAATCGGAAATGCAGTTCATGTGGCGATGCCGATACCGAATGATGAATTTACGTTTATCTTATTTCTCAACAGCTTCAACTGTAACCGATTCTTCCGCACTCTGATCGCCGAGAACCATCTCTGTTTCCGTGACCTCAGTCATTGTTGTTTTTTTCGCCTTTTTGATGCGCTTTTTTGGTGGGGGCGGGAGGTTGGCTTCTACTTCAATGGTAGGACCATCCGGAAGCTCATTTAAATCTTTAGTGCCAATTTCACTCAGCTTCATCGAAATAACTTTAGAGATACCTTTTTCCTGTTGCGTTACGCCATAGACAAGATCTGAAGCGGCAATTGTATGCTGGTTGTGAGTAATGATTAGAAATTGTGAGTGCGCGAGGAACTCTTTGAGTGCCGCTACAAAACGTCCAATGTTGCTGTCGTCCAGCGCCGCATCCAGCTCATCCAGCATACAGAATGGAGATGGTTTGATTTTGAAAATGGCAAAGAGTAGACTTACCGCAGTCATGGTGCGCTCTCCGCCGGAGAGCAGGGTAACCGACTGTGGCCGCTTGCCGGGAGGGCGGGCAATGATATCAATGCCGCACTCCAGTGGATCATCTTTGTTTTCAAGTAGGACCAGCTTTGCCTGTCCGCCGTTAAACAGCTTGGTGAACATCTCCTGGAAATTGGTGTTAGCCTGTTCAAAGGTCTCCTGGAAGAGCTCTCCGGATCTGATATTGATCGTATTGATGAGGTTGAGGATCTCCTCTTTGGATTTGATTAGATCCTCCTCCTGTGCTTTGAGGAAGGCATAGCGCTCTTCATGCTCTTTATGCTCTTCAATCGCAACCAGGTTTACCGGTCCAAGCGCATTGAGCTCGCTGTTCAGTTTGGCAACCCTGGAAGCAATTTCCGGTAGGGGGGGCTGCTCTCCATTTTCCCACTCTGGGTCAGGGTGGGCCAGCAGTTCCTCCGGTTCAACTCCGTATTCATTATAAACATGGTCAAGATGGTTCTGATGATGCATCTTGGCCTCTGTGATTCCAACTTCGGCCTTGCTCTTGTTTTCACGGGTCCCATCAAGTGCGCGCCTGCGCTCTGAGAGAGTTGCCTCGTTCTTTTCAAGCGTTCTCTGGTGCATCTTGCGTTCGCTGCGGGTCTCGGTAATCTTGGCGTGGAGAGTCTCGGCTTCAATCTTCATTGGTTCAAGATTTGTCTCAAGATTGTTTATCTCAACGTTGAGGCGGTCGATACTGTCCTCATAAGATTTTACGCCCTGGCTGCGTCCGCTAATAGTGCGGTTCAGCTCTTCAATATGATTCTCGATATTCTGCTGCTGGCTGATAGTATGCTCAAGCTGCTGGGTGGAGCTGGAGAGGGTGATGCGGCACTCGGTCAGGTTGTGACTTAGCTTGCTGAAAACGCCCTCAAGCTCATTGAGTGAGCCGGATTTATCGGTGGTTTGCTCTAACAGTGTATTTCTCTGTTCAAGCAGCACATGCAATTTTTCCGTCAGATCTTCACGGCTGACATCATCGCCTGATGTCTCAGAGAGAAGTCCGTCAACCTCCTGGTTCACAGTTTCAAAGCGGGAGCGTGCCCGTTCAACATCACGGCAGGTGGATTGATACTCGCCATCGGCCTGAGCTGCTTTACGGCTGATCTCGGTCAGCTCTCTGCGAATCTGTGTGATTTGCAATGAAAGTTCGTCGTTACGGGCACTTAGCTGTTCCTGACGATCATGTTTGGAGGATAGATCCTCTTTTACCTGTGAAAGCTGTTCCGTTGTGTCGGATATCAGCATGCGACGCGCCAGCGGACTCGATAGCTGACTTTCGGGCATCCATAGCTCCATGGTACCGTTGGCATGGAAGATTGCCCCTTCGCGGGTTACAACACTTGTTCCCTCGGGAATCGTTGCCGGGACCGCATCCGATGAATCAGCTAGAAAAACATTTCCTAGTAGTCGTTCGGCAGCCGCTTGAAATCCCTCTTCGATCGTAATATGATCCAGTAAAGGTGTCAGCCCTTTGGGGCAGGGAGGAGTTTTGCTCTCGATTTTGCCCTCAGTCGCCATGATTCTGGCAGCGGCCTGTTTGCCCTCAGCCTGCAGTTTTACGATGATTTCACGAGCTTTGACGGTATCGCTGATAATGATGGTGTCCAGCCAGGCCCGCAGCGAGGCTTCAAGAGCCAGACGCATATCTTTGGCTGCATGGAACTTTTCGGCAAGCGGACCTAAAATGGCCGAGGTATCTATTTCAAGTGGATTCTCAGGGTCAAGTAGCTTAAGGGAGCCGGATGGATATTCGCCGGAAGCCTCTTTCTTATCATTTAGGAGATCAATCTGTGCCTGTTTGGCGGCAGCCTCGGATTGCAGGCTTGAAAGTTCAGACTGGAGTGTGCGCATTTCGGTTGCACTGATCTCATGCTCTTCTTCAAGTAGCTCAAGTTTCTCCCTGACGCTGTCTCTCTCTTCAACAAACTGATCAAGGTTTGCTTTAATAGTTGTGGTGTTCTTCTCAAAATTCTTAAGGTTTTCGCCAACCTGCTTTTGTTCAGAGGTGAGACGCTCGCGTTTCATGATCAGCTCACGCTGTTTTGTCTCAAGTTCGCTCAGCTGATTCTGGGTCTGCGCGGTGTTGCGCTCGCAGGCAACGGACTCCTGTCGCATGGTCTGAAGCGACTCTCTTATCTCTGTGATCAACTTTTCATGGGTGGAGAAAGCTTCTTGCGCCTCTTCAAGTTGCTTGTGTTCATTTTCCGATGCATTCTGCATCAGGATACGCTTTTGTTCAAGCGATTCCATTTGCATTTTAAGCTGATCAATCTGCTTCTGCGTTCCACTGATTTCCAGATTGTCGCGTTCAGCCCAGGCTTTGTATTCATCAATGCGTTGATGATTGACTCTGATAACCTCTTCTGCGCGCAGGTAATTATTGTCGGCCCGGGTGGCTTTCTCTGTTAGCTCCGCGATTTTTTCCTCAGTCTCAGAGATCACATGGTGTATGCGGGTTGACTCCTCTTCGGATTCGCAGACAAAATCGTTATAAACGGCAATCTTTTCATTCAGATCGGTGATGGATGTATCCAATTCCCGGATACGTACATCAAGATCAGCTAGACGGCGGCGAGTCAGGAAAAGGTCAAAACTACGTAGTTGATCACGTAGCCTCTTATATTGCTGTGCTTTGCCAGCCTGACGTTGCAGAGTGTTGATCTGACGTTTAACTTCACGGATCACATCAGAGAGCCGGGTCAGGTTGGCTTCGGTATGATCTATCTTGCGTAGAGCCTCTTTGCGGTCGGCTTTAAATTTGGTGATGCCAGCGGCTTCTTCAAATACGGCGCGTCGATCTTCAGGGCGCGAGGAGAGGATGGCATCAATCTGTCCCTGGGCCATCACGGAGTATGATGTGGTGCCAATACCGGTTCCCATAAAGAGACGGTGGATATCCTTCAGACGGCAGGGGTTTTTGTTGATAAAGTACTGACCTTCGCCGGAGCGGAAAACACGTCGGGCGATTGTGACCTCATTGAAATCAGTTTCAAGAGAGCCTTCACAGTCGGTAAAGGTGATAGAAACCTCTGCCATGCCCAGGGGCTTGCGGGTGTCGGTACCATTGAAAACCAGATCGGTCATACGTGCGCATCGCAGAGATGTTGGACGTTGTTCACCCAGTACCCAGCGGATGGCATCAGATACATTACTTTTGCCGCAGCCATTCGGCCCGACAATAGAAATCATGCCCGGTTCGAACTGTAACCGGGTTTTCTCTCCAAAGCTTTTAAATCCAATAATTTCGATCTGTTTTAAATGCACAAACATCTTTCTGAAAATGGCTATAAAATAAATCTTATTATTACCATAAATAACCTATATTTTAAAGCGAACAATTGGTTATTACCCATAATTTGTTGGGCACCCCATTATTCTGCCATTAATTATTCTGCCTAAACCTGCGAATCCATTCAAATACATCCTCGATGCGTCTATGCTTCCTATGCCTTTTTGGTTATTTTAGTCTTTTACAAACCCAATCTCTTTGCTGGTTAAATGAATCATAAAAACCGAATGGTCCCCATATTCTCTCACCCATTTCATAGTAGAAGTGTTTCAATGTCGCCATTGACTCTGTGGGAGTAAAAGGAAAAGATCCAATTGCAGCAGTTGGAGCAATCGTGCCATTATCTCGCTTCACCCCCGGAGTAAAGGCACTGTACCCATCGGGCCCGTCACAAGCGGTCAGTCCCCAGACAAGATCGCTGTAGCCTTTAAACCCCTGGGGATTGTCCCTGCAATATGCCTGATGAATCTGCGAAACAGCACGTGAGTTATTAAAATAGTTGGCATATTGATCGCGTTTATTGCGTGGGTCAAAGCAAATATACGAATATTGCGAGAGGAAAAGTGGTCCGCCCATAGGAATGCCGACATCCTGCGTAATCCCGTAGTACTCCTGTCCATTAACATAGCGCTTGCTTCCGGCCCATCCTTTCTGCCAGGTGCTGGCCGGAATGGGATGTGTCGGAGAGGCAATTCCCAGGAGATAGACGATCATGCACTCGTTATAACCAAGTACTTTATGATTCTTCTTCCATCTAAACAGAATAGACCTCAACTGGATGCTGACGGCTATTGATTTTTTGATAATCTCCATCAATGGAGGCACACCGATAAATGTTGTAGCCTCTGGCGCTATCAAGGGAGTTCCAGGTGATATCCACCCGGCTGTCGGCAGGGAAAACCTGAATACCGCTTGCGAAAATAACAGCTGGCAGGAGTGCCGCAAATTATATTACAAAAACTAAGTTTATTCTGACAAAACCTGCTTTTTTTGTGATAATGTGTACGTTCTTAATAAACTTAATGGAAATTACGAACATTCATATAATAAATTGTTCGACACTTTTGAAGGCTAAAACATTCGATATCTTGAGATGAGGAATATCGAAACAACGCCTCCTTTCAGCATCATGCTCCCCGTCCCCGTCCCCTTACCCATAGTAGAACCGATATGCCAAATAAAGCACTGCGAAATATTGCGATCATAGCCCACGTAGACCACGGGAAAACCACCCTTGTGGATGCGATTCTCACACAGTCCAAGCTATTCCTGAACAAAGCTGTCTTCCGGGAATGCTTCTTGGACAGCAACGATCTAGAGCGCGAGCGCGGTATCACGATTCTCTCCAAGAACGTCAGCGTCGAGTACCAGGACGTCAAGATCAACGTCATCGACACGCCTGGGCACAGTGATTTTGCCGGCCAGGTCGAGCGCGTTCTCAAACTGGCTGATGGGGTCTTGCTGCTTGTGGATGCCGCCGACGGCCCTATGCCGCAGACCCGCTTTGTTCTGGCCAAGGCGCTGGAACTGGGACTCAAATGCGTAGTCATTTTATACAAGTTGGACGGGTCGGACGCACAGCCGGACGCCGTGCACGACAAGATGTTCGATTTGTTTATCGAGCTGAACGCCAGCGACGCCCAACTGGACTTCCCCGTGCTCTACGCCAGCGCAAAAGAAGGCTGGGCCTCCACGACTCTGGAAGGCGAGCGCACTAACATCCTCCCGCTGATGGACGCAATTCTGGAACAAATCCCCGCTCCCCAGGTGCAGGAGGGGCCTGTGCAGATGCAGATCGCTTCGATCGAGCACTCCGATTTCGTCGGCCGCACGGGCGTCGGTCGGGTCTATCGCGGTACCCTGGATTTGAAGAAGCCGATTGTTCATATGACGCGGGACGGCTCGTGCGAGTCGGTGCAACTCAAGGAGTTGTTCGTCTTTGAAGGCTTGAACCGTCGCTCCGTAGAACGCGTGGAGTGCGGAGACCTGTGCGCGGTTGTCGGCATCCCGGACATCGACATCGGTGACACTCTGGCGGCTGCGGAATGTCCGGAGGCATTGCCCGCCATTCATATAGATGAGACGACACTCTCCATGATTTTCAGGATTAACGATTCGCCATTCTTTGGGCAGGACGGCACCTTCGTAACCAGCCGCCACCTGCGGCAGCGGCTAAAGCTGGAGGTCCAGCGCGACGTGGCCCTGCGTGTGGAAGAACAGGGCGACGACTCGTTCAACGTCAGCGGCCGCGGCGTGCTGCACCTCTCCATCCTCATTGAGAATATGCGCAGGGAGGGCTTTGAGTTGACCGTGGCCCAGCCTCGCGTGATCTACAAGGAGATCGACGGGGTCAAATGCGAACCCTTTGAGCTACTCACAGTGGATGTATCGGATGGACGCGCCGGCAAGGTGATCGCGCTGGTAGGCTCACGGCGTGGCGATCTCGTCCGCGTTGAGCAACATGGCGTGCGGAAAATACAGGAGTTCCACATTCCCACGCGGGGTACTATCGGGCTGCGCAGCAAGCTACTCACCGTGACGGCTGGTGAGGCCGTTGTACACCACTGTTTCAGCCATTACGCTCCCGTCGCTGGCGAATTCAACAGTCGTAAAAAAGGGGTCATAATCAGCATGGGTACCGGAAAATCCGCGGCTTTTGCGATGGATGGACTGCAGATGCGCGGCGACCTATTTGTGGATGTCGGAATAGAGTGCTATGAGGGCATGATCGTCGGAGAGCATTGCCTGGATTCTGATCTGGTGGTGAACATCCAGAAAGCCAAAGCGTTCAGCAACATGCGGTCTGCTGGGCGAGAACGGAACATGGAGGTTGCCCCTCCGGTGCTGATGAGTCTGGAAGAGGCCATCGAGTATATTGCCGCTGATGAGCTGGTTGAGGTTACACCCAAACACATCCGCCTACGAAAACGCATCATCAAGGAATACGATCGCAAACAGCTGCGCCGCCAGGCTAATGCATAGACATCTCGTGATCGATGCCGCAGCACCAGTAGGTTTGACCAGTTTCGACCAGTCCTCCCGCGGTCGTTGGTTGCTGCACCTGGTCGCGTACACCGCCGACTGGCGGGAGAGCTTCGATGTCCTGCCGCTCATCCCGTCTGTCCGGGTTCTCGGTTCGCCGTGCCCCCTAGCCCGCGGGAGTGCCGTTGTGCAAGCAGTGCGGGCAGGGCTGGAGCTCGTCCCCGTGCGTGACGTGTACAAGAGTAGTATTATTCTGAAATCGAAGACTCAACTTCCACTCGGTAAATATTCGGCCTATCTTGACATTATAAAACATACTAGTTAATATGGCATTATTTGTTAACTGATATTGAAATTGAACAAATTTGCCTGTTTGCACTCTCAATATCAGGATATCAGGCAAAAAATGCATGGTAATCATATGCGTTAACGCGACGGGATACACAGGATATGAGTAAGATGAAACCACGTTCACGGATGTTGCTGACGGCGATTGCCTCTCTTGCTATTTGTTTGGGCACCCTGCGGGCAGAAGACGCCACCCCTCAAGGCAACGTGGCGTTGCCCGCGCAAGTGGTGGTATTTGGGCCGTTTACCAGGGAGGACGGTGTGCCAGGACCGGAATTTCTGCGCCGCATCCCGGAGACACTGGTGATCGGCGACAAGCAGGTGACTGGACGCGCCGCAACGTTTGATGCCCAACGCTGCCTCGACTGCGCACCTTTCTGCGGGTCGGCAGTCGGCAACACCACCTGGGTTTACCTTGCTTTCAAGACCGACAAGTCTGGACTCTCCACCTTTGGGTTTGGTGCGGACTGGTGGTACGAGGCCTACCTGGACGGAGCTTTGATTTCAGAGACGCTCAGTCATGAGAGTCAGGGGAACGAAACATGGCCTCCGAGCATCCGCGATTTCCTTGCCACTGTAGAGCTCGCCAAGGGAGCGCATGTGCTGGCGATCCGGTTTTTGCGTGGCTCCGGATCGGCAAAGCTGGCCGTGGGCGGTCCACTGGACTTGAGGAATCCGGCTATCAGGAAAGCCCCGAATCTGGCGAGCGCCAATATCACCAAAGTCGGACATCGGGACGGACCGCCACCGAGTAAGAAATGGAAGCTGGTCTGGAACGATGAGTTTAATGGCACGTCCCTGGACACGGCTAAGTGGCATGTACAGCCCCTGAAGGAATGGACGTGGCCGGACATGAAAATCAAGCCCGAGCCCGGGAACATGTTTTTAGATGGTAAAGGTTCATTTGTGCTTCAGTTGACGCAAGATGCTGACGGCACCATACGACACGCAGGCAGTATCAACAGCCGGTTTGAGAAGGCATACGGATACTTCGAAACGCGGGTGCAGTTCTCTCGCCAGCCCGGTTGGTGGACGGCCGTCTGGATGGCAGGATATCCTTATGACTGCGGCGTGGATGCGTTTATCCATTCTCAGGAATTCGACATCTTCGAGGACTTCTACAAGCCCAAGAAACAAAACGACATCAGTCACTGCTACCATTGCAGCGTCAAGTTGGACCGGTTGCCCAGTGACCAGGGCAACGCAAAAGGGGTCGGCGAGGGGGGCATCCTCGACAGTACGAAACTCAGTCGCACCTCAAGCGGGCGCAAGGTCGTCATGGAAGATTACAACGGCTGGCATACAGTGGGGTTCCAATGGACGCCGCTTGAGTACATTTTTTATGTGGACGGCCAGGAAACATTGCGGCAGAGCTACCGCGAAGTGCCGATGACGGACGTCCCCCAGAAGATCTGGATCAGCTCCTGCCTGAGAACCCCGAAGCTTGATCAGGAAAGGCCGTTTTATGGACGCCTGGAGGAGGCGCAGTTTCCGGACCGCCTAGTGGTCGATTACGTGCGCATCTATGAACATGATACCGGCGGTAAGGCGCCACCACATGTCACGCTGACTCCGGTTCGGCCTGGGCCGTTCAAGGTCGGTGAATCAGTGAGTTTCAGGGTCACGGCCACGTCCTCAGATAGCACGGTGAACTCACTTCTGCTGTTTTCCATGGGTCGCATTAGAGCGGAGAAGGCAGTCAATGCTGCCAAGGCTGAGACGGTGTTCACTGTTAGCAACCTCTTTCCCATGGTCAACAACACGGTTATCGCCATGGCGAGGGATGATGCCGGTCTGATAGGGAAGACGCCGTCCGTGGTGGTGGAACTGATCAGCGGACGGGAATACACGGGAACAGCTTGGCAGGGCAAAGCGCAGAAGATCCCAGGGAAGGTTCTCGGCGGCTGCTACGACGAGGGCGGCAATGGGGTCGCGTTCCAAAGTGACGAAATCGGGTCAAGTGATGCTCGACTCGACTACCGCCAGGACGAGTTGGGCGATATGCCCGAGGCCGTGGGTGTCGGTGGCAGTCGCGCCCGGTGGATCACTTACGAGGTGGAGGTAGCCGAAGCGGGTGAATATGAAGTGGCGTTGTTCATGAATCGGTGCGATTACTATACGAAAGGGGGGAAGCCTGGCGCTGACCAAGGGCAACCCATTCATCTGAAATTCGGAGAAGCCGGCTCAGCAGGCCGCACGCTGTCGACCTGGCAACTGCCCATCTCTTGGGACTCGGGGTATGGGTGGCGACGACCGCAGAAGTTGCTGGGTACACAAAAGGTCCAACTCCCTGCAGGTCGGCATAAACTTGTCCTCGACTGCAAAGGGATCACTGTCCGCGGAACGTTCTTCTGCATGCTCGAGTTCAGAGCTGTGCTCAAACAGGAATAGAACTTTCGCGGGTGTGTTGTAGATAATAATTCTTTCAAAACTTTAAAAGAGGATTTGCTCTTTAGAAAAATTATGAGATAGCAATTAATGAACTTCTTTAATCTGCGGATTGACAGTTTTAGCGGCCATGACAAGGAGTACGGCGATCAGGACTGTCAGGATGTAGAATGCACTGGTAAAGGATGATGTGAAATCGTTTATCAAGCTGAAGAGATAGGGACCGATGGCGCTGGAAAAAACGATGATCGCCATTGAGAGACCACTGATGGCTCCCAGGTGTTTGCGTCCAAAGAGCCGCGGGTAGCAGACGCCGGCCAGGACCGAGAAGAATCCACCACCGATCCCGTAACCAATAATGAGTAGCCAAAGCCCGACCGGGGTGCTCAAAAGGAAAAAACCAGCTGCGGAGAAGATGTGGCCTGTGGCAAAGATATAAAGCAGCGTACGCACGCTGACCTTGTCGCTTAGAATGCCGCCGACAACCTTCAGAATAACGGAGATCACTGCGGCCAAAGGGAAGAAGAATTTGATCGTGCTATCCACCTCCAGTCCGGCTGATGCAAATATGGCTCGGTGATGGTAAGAAAGGGCCGTTACAAAAAGACTGGAGTAGCCCAGTGTCATGGCAATCGCCCAGAAGCTGATAGTGTCGCGTGCTTCTTTCAACTCCATCTCATGGGTGAGAGGAAAACTTTTGCTGTGTTTGTTCAAGCGGATAGGTTTTCCATCAGGAATCAGTCCGCAATCTTCAGGATTGTCGCGGAAGAAAATCCAGGCAAAGATGGTGAAAACAAAGAGTGCGAAAAAGCCCATTCCACGCCAGGAGCTCTCCCATCCCCAGTGGCCGATCATTCCTCCAAACCAGGCGGGAGCCATTGAAAAGCCGAGTGCAACCAGTGGCCCTTGCATACCGTTGACCAGTCCTCGGAATTGATCAAACCATTTCATGGCCATATTGCGGCAGGTCATGGTCAGCACACCCTGTCCACTAAAACGCAGGACAAAGAAACCGAAGGCCGTCATCGCCATGGCCTGCGTTGTGCTCAGGCTGAGGTGATCGGTTATGCGGCCGGTATAACTGAGAAAGATCAGTACAGAGCCTAGGATCGCCGCAGAGGTGATTGCCATAACGCGGGCACCATAGCGGTCGTAAAGTTTGCCGGCAGGTGTTAAAAGAAGTGAGCTGGCCAAAGTTCCGATCAGATAAGCCAGAGAGAGCTGGCTACGTGTGAGATGAACTGCCTCCATTAATGGATCAGTAAATGCCGATACCCCGATGGTCTGTCCAGGCAGTGACATCAGAACCCCCAGAGCACCAACAAATACAATTGCCCATCCGTAGAAGAATGGGCAGCGGGCTGGTTTAAATGGAATATGAGAGTAGTTTTTCAGGATTTAGGGGCTGGTTAGGGGTTAATAATAAAGAGCTGGCACAAAAAACAAGATGTTAAAATACAGATTGTGCATAACTTGGTGTAACATCTTAGATTATGAATATTTTATTGAATATCCAATATCCAAGGTCAGAGTCGCTAATGCTCCATTTCAGCTTCCGTCGCCGCCCCTACAACGCTTCACTGTCTTCACCGGATGGTTGTCATGTCGGTTCTTACTGAATTAATTCCGCCAGCTCCGGGGCAATTCCGATGTAGGTGGATGGAGTCATCTCGCGCAGGCGAAGTTTATCCTCTTCCGGGATATCAAGAGAATCAATAAATTCTTTCATTATTTCGGCATTGATCTTGCGCCCGCGTGTCAGCTCTTTGAGTTGTTCATAGGGGTTTGGCAGACCAAGTTTACGCATTACGGTCTGGACCGGTTCGGCCAGAACCTCCCATGCATTATCCAGATCATCGGCTAGACGCTGGGCATTCAGCTTGATCTTTCCAATGCCTTTGATGCTGGCCTGATATGCGGTCAGGGAATATCCAAATCCTACCCCCATGTTACGCAGTACGGTTGAGTCGGTCAGATCTCGCTGCAGGCGGGAGACAGGAAGTTTGCGGGAGAGATGATCGAATATGGCATTGGCAAGCCCAAGGTTGCCCTCGCTGTTTTCAAAGTCAATTGGGTTGACCTTATGGGGCATGGTGGATGAACCGATCTCGCCCTTTTTAGTTTTCTGGCCCAGATAGCCCATGGAGATATAGGTCCAGATGTCGCGATTCAGATCAATCAGAATTGTATTCCAGCGGGCAATGGCATCAAAGAGCTCGGCCATGCCGTCATGTGATTCAATCTGTGTGGTCAGTGGAGTCTGCTTAAGACCAAAGGTCTCTTCAATGATCTTTTTTGTGAGAGACTGCCAGTCAACATCGGGATAGGCGCTCAGATGGGCGTTGAAGTTTCCTACAGCACCGTTGAGTTTAGCCGGCATAACAATCGCATCAATCTGTGTAGCCTGACGACGCAGACGGTGAACAAAGACGGCCATCTCTTTCCCTAGAGTTGTGGGGGAGGCCGGTTGACCGTGAGTATGCGCCAGCATGGCGGAATCTTTAGTCTTCAGGGCAAACTCTGTCAGCATTGCTGTCATCTGCTCCTGAACCTTACGCAGCTCAACCAGACCGTCACGCAGCATGAGTGCGTGGGACATGTTGTTGATATCTTCAGAGGTGCAGGCGAAATGGACAAATTCTCCCAGAGATTCAAAACTTTTTCCGGCAAACTGCTCTTTGATAAAGTACTCCACCGCTTTGACATCGTGGTTGGTGGTGCTTTCAATCTCCTTAACCCTTGTGGCATCCTCCAGCGTGAGCTCATCAGCAATTTTCTGAATCTCTGTAGATTCATCTTCGGTGAGTGATCGGGCTTCCGGGATATCAGGGCAATCGCAGAGTGCTTTTAACCAGGCAATTTCAACGGCAATTCGGCGCTTAATCAGTCCGAATTCCGAGAAGATGGGGCGTAAAGAGTCGATTTTGGATGCATAGCGTCCATCTAGGGGGGAAACTGCGGAAAGGGTATCAAAAGGTGTGCTCATATAGTAAATCTCCGTTAATGGGCATATAATACCCTTTTTAGCAGGTGAAATTCAACCTAATAAGGGCATTGTAAATTCAGGAAACTGATAGTAGTTGAAATTATTCATTTCTCTGTTTTAATGGCAGGGTAATGGTGACAATGGTGCCTGCGGGTGAACTCTCAATATCTGCCTGCCCATTATGGGCTTCTGTAAAGAGTTTGACGATGTTCATGCCCAGTCCGAGCCCTTGGCCGGTTTCCCTTGCTTTATCGGTGCGATAGAGTCGTTGCCATACAAGAGAGATGTCCTCTTTTGGAATACCAATTCCGTTGTCGGATACTTTTACCTGGATGTTTTGTGCCTGTTGTTCGACGTTGATAGAAACCCTGCCGCCTTCAGGTGTATATTTAAGGGCGTTATCAATGATGTTGGAGAAAATTCGGGCAATTCGATTTTTATCACCGTCCATGATAATCTCTTCCTCTTCGGAAAGTGATGTAGTCAGGTCGATGGATTTTTCCTCTGCAATCAGGGAGTAGATATCAGCGATGGTCTGAATGACCTTTGTCAGATTGAACGGGATTGCATCAATTTTAACAAAGCCGCTTTCCATCTCGCGTGTGTCCATAAGGTTCTGGAGCTGCAGTTGTGTGTGGTCGCAATCTTCTATAATATCAGCTAGTACGTTGGCGAGTGGCTCCGGCAGAGTTTCGTTTTTGAGGGCGCACTCAGATGCGCCTCTAATACGGGAGAGGGGGGTTCTGATGTCATGGGCCACATTGTCCATAGTCTCCCGCATTGCCTGGATGAGATTGGCATATTTTTCTGTCATTATGTTGAACTGTGCTCCCAGTGTATCCAGTTCTGAGATCATGCTTTTAACAGGGGTGGGATTACTTTCAAATGCACCTGTGTTGATAATACGGCGAATGGAGTTGGTCATTTTGTTGATAGGGCGCAGTGTGATAAAGATCATAAAAAGTGTGGAAAAAATAGAAAAGATAAGAGAGAAAAGCATGAAGATCTTCATGTTGTGTGCCATCATCTGCTTTTGCTTTTTTTCAAGCAATGAGCCTTTTGTGATTTGCAGAATCCGTCCATCATTCAATTGTATGGTCTGCATCTGGATTGTACGGCCTGAGTCCGGAAAAGTGATTTCTTCCCATCCCAAACGTGGAAATTTGACCGGTCCGCTCTTTTTTTTCTCCCATCCTGGAATGTTAATTCCCTTCGGTGTTTCTACTTCATATTCAACATGACCGCGGGTGTTGATGATGCGCAGGGCAAAGATAGTAGAGGGCGGGTAGCGTTCCAGGGCAAGTTCTTCAGCGAGCCAGTTGCCATCCTTGTTGGTTTCCAGCAGATCAATGAGCTCTTCGCCTTCAGCTTTCACATCCTGCTTGTCAAAATTGCGGGCCGACTGGGTGATTACGCGGTTACCCATATAGAGCATGACTGTTGTACAAAGCGCATAAACAACTACATACCCTGTTGCCAGATACATGGCAAATGAGAGTAATCTCTTAGCTTTCAGTCTGGAAAACATAGCCGACTCCACGTATGGTTTTAATCAGTTTTTTTTCAAACCCTGCATCAATTTTGTTGCGCAGTCGGCAGATCAAAACATCAACTACATTGGTTTGAGGGTCAACACTGCAATCCCAGATGCTCTCCAGAATAAGTAGTTTGGTAAGAGCGCGTTTTGGGTTACGCATCAGCAATTCAAGCAGCGCGTATTCACGCGGTTGGAGATTAATTTTTTTAGTACCCCGCACCACGGTGCGTTTCAGTAGATTAATGCTGATATCTGCAACGTTCAGGGTTGTGTTTTGCTGACTCTCTTCTCCGCTCTGCGGGGTGCGCCGTGTGATGGCATGTATGCGAGCCGACAGCTCAGAAAAAGAGAATGGTTTAGTCATATAGTCATCCGCGCCGGATTTGAGTCCGGAGACCCGATCGTCAACGGCAACTTTGGCGCTGAGCACCAGAACTGGTGTTGTGTCACCTGATGTGCGCATGTGTTTTAATATATCAAGTCCGCTCATTTGAGGTAACATCAGATCCAGAACAACGGCATGATAACTTTCGCTGCTCCACATTTCGCATCCCTTTTTTCCGTCAGAGGTTGCTTCAACTGTGTGCCCCTCCTGTCGTAATCCGTTGCTGATAAAAGCCTGTATTTTGGGATCATCCTCTATGATAAGAATACGCATGGTTTCACCTGAGTTTGAATGCATCAATTGCATCTGGTTCAGTTTTCTGATTATTGTAAATAAAGTGCGCCTGAATTATTGCAATAATAATGATGAGCGGCAGTAGCAGTTCCTGTCCTTCTTCCATTATAGTGCCAAATGACTGTAGCTGAGATGACATGGTGAAGTGAAAATCTTTTTTGAGTACCGATCCCATACGGTCAAATATTCTGATCAATATGCCGGCTCCTCCTATAAATGCCACACTCCAGCAGACGGGATGCATTGTGAAAAAACCTTTGAGCAGAGGGCGGATATACCAGATTAAGGTTCCTGCGCAGAGTGCAATCACCACCGCAAAGCAGAAGAACACTAGAAGTCTGTCAGATAAAGGGTTGATTGAGTTGGTTAAGAAGCGCATTTTAAAGGGAGTTCCATGGGTTGCTCCTTCAATATGTGATACATCAATCATCGCTTTGTGCCAGTCCATCTCGCGACAGATCGCAATCAAGGTTATGATCGAGAAGTTTGCCACCAGCAGCTTACCTTTTAATGGTTTAAGAGGAACCGGTGGCAGAATCCAAAGAAACAGTATTACTAAGAAAAAAAGAGCAACTGTAGCTACCTCAACCGGAGAACCTCTGTTCATGTCAAAGTTTGTTTTCACCCATGCGTAGTTATGACAAGAGTTAAATATCAGTAGGATTATAACACCGAGAATCCATACAATTGGTGCAATCACCCATGAGTATTTTGATTTGATAAAACACATAAATATATAGAATAGCGAATGCGGGTTTAATCGACAAGCGTGGAATCAATGGTTGTTTAAGTTTAAATTGAATCGTAGGATGGTGCTCTGCGTCGTCTGATTTAACAGTTACGAAGTTCTTTAGTTGCTATAAAATCAACTTCTTGTTTTTTGAGTGTTTTTCATCCGCAGATTACGCAGATTAAATTCTTACAGATATATTTTTGTCGCGGGTAAAGGCTGCGTCAGAAATGAGGTCAGTATGTGTTTGCGGTCATATTTCAGCTTCAAAGAGACGGTTGGGGTTGAGCATGAAAGAGGGGTCGAAGAGTGCTTTGAGTTCACGCATAGCCTGAATTTGTTCATTGCCGTACATTACAGCTAGAAGCTCTTTTTTGAGAGTGCCGATGCCATGTTCCGCTGAGACGGAACCGCCCCATTCAACCACCTGCTTTGCCCACTGTGTATAGAGCGCTTTGCCGGTAGCATACTCCTCCATATTACGCGGTATTATATTCACATGGACATGGTTGTCGCCAATATGCCCGAAGATTACATATTCCAGAGAGGCCGCCTGTAGACCGGTGTGGTAGAGATTCATTACAGCTTGCAACTGGCTGTCCGGGACGGATAGATCTGTGCCCAGCTTTGTTAACTCCGGGTATTTGCGTTTGCGTTCCGAAATAATGGAATTAACCTGCTCCGGCACTGCATGCCGGAAGGCTTTCATCCTTTTCAGTCCGGGAGCATCAGAGGCCAACCATGTGTCATCTGCGGATGCCCCGCAACTTTGCATCAGTTGAGAGACAAGTATGAGGTGCTCTCCTGAGAGTGAGTTGCTCTGTGCCCATTCAATATAAATTGCGTTTTTCCAGTTCTGGCTGCCCTTTGGCAGCAGCAATCCTGTTTTAGGGGCAGAGGCGTGGATTAGGTTAAGAGCTCCTTCATTAAAATATTCGATTGCATTCAACTGTGCGGCAACCTCTGAACTTTGCGTACGCAGTTGGTTGACAAAGTCAACAGTTTGACTTTCCCGGCTGAAAAAACAGATGATGCCGGTCAGTTCAGCGGGGGCCGGGGTAAGGGCTAACTCAATTTCAGTGATAATTCCCAACGTGCCTTCACTGCCGATAAACAGATCAATGAGTTCCATGTCAGGCTTAATCCAATACCCAGCCGCGCTTTTTACGGTGGGGGCGTTGTACTGCGGCAGTTTGCCGGTTATTTCATTTCCTTGATCGGTGATGATCTCGAAAGTACGCCCGGTTGCAAAGTTTTCTCCCCGTTTAAGGGTCAGGCTATCGCCATTGGCCAGAATAACTGTGATGCCTTTGATGTGTTTGCGGGTAGCTCCATAGGCAAAGGAACAGGCCCCGGATGCATTGCAGGCTGTCATTCCTCCGATGGAGGCACTTGCTTCAGTGGGATCCGGCGGAAAGATGAGAGGTGATGTGGAAAGTGGAACACTAGAAATGTCCACGTTCTTGAGGTGATCTTGAAGCTCGGAGAGAAGCAGCCCGGGTTGAACTGTAATTGTATATTCGCCAACCTTAGTCACGGCGACGGGTGAGATGATGTGGTTCATTCGCGCTAGCGATATGATCAGGTCGTTATCAGGAACCGCCCCTCCCGCGATGCCGGTGCGTGCGCCCTGAACCGTGACTGAAGAGCCTTGCATATGAGCGGATTGAAGTGCAGCCTGAACATCGGCGGTGGATTTGGGAAAGGCAATACCCGCCGCGCTGCCAATGCGGCGTGACTCATCATGCAGAAAATCAGCAGGTATGTTGGTTGTGAACATTTAATAGAAGTTCTAAAGTTCTAAAGTGCGAGAGTTTTAAAGTCCTAAAGTGAAAAGGTATCACAACGGGCACGACAGCTGTAACACTCCTTCCGTAATGCTAAAACTAATCTAGGCCCGGTGCCCTCGCCGGGCGCAAAACGCGTAGCGTTTTCTCGTAATGCAGCGAAGCTGCATTACTCCCACTCAATTGTGGCAGGCGGTTTGGAACTGATGTCGTAGACTACGCGATTGATGCCGCGCACTTCGTTGATGATACGGTTTGACATGCGTGCCAGTGTCTCGTAGGGAATACGTGTCCAGTCCGCTGTCATGGCATCAATGCTGTCCACACTGCGAATCGCGCAGACATTTTCGTATGTGCGCTGGTCGCCCATCACTCCCACGGATTTAACAGGGAGAAGTACAGCAAAGTTCTGCCAGATCTCTTTATAGTTTGGTAGCTTCATCATCTCTTCCTGCACACGCATGTCGGCTTGTTGAATCAGGTTGACCCGTTCGGCGTTGACCTCTCCTAGAATACGAACGCCCATGCCCGGTCCGGGAAAGGGTTGGCGGTCGAGAAGCTCATGGTCCAGCCCCATCTCACGTCCTACAGCACGAACTTCGTCCTTAAACAGTTCACGCAGAGGTTCCACCAGTTCAAAGTTCAGATCTTCGGGTAGGCCACCTACATTATGATGGCTTTTAATGGTTTCACTGGGTCCGCCCATGGGGTTGACACTTTCAATCACGTCGGGATAGATAGTGCCCTGAGCCAGGAATTTACTGTCTTTAAATCTGCGTGCCTGATTGACAAAGACTTCAATAAATTCACGTCCTATGATCTTGCGTTTTTTCTCAGGGTCTTCCTCCCCTTTGAGGGCCGAGTAGAACTGCTCTTTGGCATTAATAACATGTAAGTCCATGCCCAGCTTGGATTCAAACATCTCTTTAACCTGAACATCCTCTCCATAGCGCAACAGTCCGTTGTCTACAAATATACAGTGCAGGTTTTTACCAATAGCCTTATGAATAAGGGCGGCCACAACTGAGGAGTCAACGCCACCGCTGAGTCCGAGGATCACTTCGTTATCGCCCACCTGTTTTTTTATGGCAGCTATGGTGTCTTCAATAAATGAGGATAATTTCCAGTCGCCGGAGCATTCGCAGACCTTGAACAGGAAGTTATGCAGGATATCTTTACCATGCTGGGTATGAACCACCTCAGGATGAAACTGCAGGGCGTAAAATTTACTCTCAGGATTACGCATGGCGGCAAAGGGACATGAATCAGATTCAGCGGCTGGCATAAATCCGGCTGGCAGTTCCGCAACCTGGTCGCCGTGGCTCATCCATACTGAGAGCTGCTCAGGAACGTTATCAAAGAGTTTACACCCCGGTATAGTTTTAATATTAGTTTGTCCGTATTCACGATGGGTGCCCGGTTTGACAACGCCGTTCAAGGTTTTAGCTGTAAGTTGCATGCCGTAGCAAATTCCCAGAACCGGGATCCCGAGTTCAAAGATAGCAGGATCGCATTGCGGGGCGAACTCTTCAAATACAGAATTGGGGCCGCCAGAGAGAATAATGCCGGCGGGTTTGCGCTCACGCAGATATTCAGCGGTTTTGTTGAAAGGGAGGATCTCGGAGTAAACATGCTGTTCGCGTGTGCGGCGGGCAATTAATTGTGTATATTGTGATCCGAAATCGAGAATGGCAATCCAGTTATGTTTCATAAGTGCTGTTTTCCTTAAATTTTGTTTATGCCTGATGATTATAATGGGGGGGGCGGGAAGTGTAA
>JAQIBS010000198.1 GCA_027858965.1 Kiritimatiellia bacterium | reverse complement strand
CCCGGTGAAACCCTTCAGGTCGTGGTAACTCAGGGAAGAGATGGCGATGAACGGGTGTATACGGGATCGGCTGCTACGAAGCAGCGGCGCGGAGAAGGGTCATGTGTGGACAGATCAACTCCGATAATCACATATTATAAAGATGAAGGGCAGACCTACAGCTCCACCCGTTATGCCAGCTATCCAGCGAGCAGGAGACCGAAGTCACGTTACATCGATGTTGCAATTGATGGTCAGCATCAAAATCGTACGTATTGGTGAGAAAGAGAAGCTACCTGACAGGGTTCGAATTTAGATACTGTTTGAATCTACCAAAGTCTGCTCGCGTTTAGCGCTATTGTCGCCTGTTTCTATGGAAGCAAAAATTAACATTTATGCTTGACAAAAGTTTTTATTATGTCAATATGTAACCATATACTAACATGTGACTACAGTGGAGATGAGTACTATGTCCATAACGCTTCGATTGAGAAACTTTCGTGATCAGGCTGGACTTTCGCAGGATGATTTGGGGCGTCAGGTGGGGGTTACGCGTCAAACTATCGCTCTTTGGGAAAAGGGTGAGCGTTCCCCTAGCCTGGCTCAGTTGCATAAGGTTGCAAAGGCACTTGAGGTTCCTGCAGGGATGCTTCTTGATCAGGGTGGCAGGGTGGATAAGTCAACCATACTTTTCAGGTCTGATGCTCCAGAAGCTTTAAAGCCCGAAGTCAGAGATGTTCTTGCCAAGCGTTCACGGGATTATTCTTTTATAGAGAAGGCCTTGGGTGAGGTATCGGCCTTGCCGCCTGCTCATCCGTTTGAAGGGTTCGACCCCGCCTTAGCGGAAAATATGGCCAGTGAAGTTAGAGACTGGCTGGGGGTAGAGCGAGGGACGCTGGGCGATGTTTTTGATTTGCTCGAGGGGCGTGGTTTAAAGGTGGTATTACATCCTTTGCCAAATGAAGTGTCCGGTTTGTCGGCATATACAGATGAAAGCGGCGCAATATTCTTTGTGAACAGTGAGCACCCAGTTGAGAGGCAGTATTTTACCGCGCTTCATGAGCTTGGCCATTTAATATTCCATCGTGGGGATTATGGAGACAAGGGGCATAAGCAAAGTAAGAAAAAAGAAAAGATGGCCGATTATTTTGCTGGGGCACTGCTGTTGTCGAGATATGCAGTGGAGAAAGAATTGAAAGCATTTTCCGGGCAGTGGATCCCTGAGCCATTATTGGCAGATATTAAGCTGCGTTACCAGGTGAGTATGAGAACAGTAGTTATTCGTGCAGGACAAGTAGGAGTCATAACAAACAAACAATCATGGCAGCAGTATCGATGGATAGAGAATAAATATGGTCCGACTTCTGAGACTCCTTTGCTTGAGAAGTCAAAAACATTGCGTCGTTTGGATCGACTTGTTTTTAGAGCCTTGCTTGCTGAAGAGATAACAACGTCCAAGGCTGCTGAAGTCCTGGGAAGAAATTTGGTTTCTGTTCATAAGGAGCTATCTGCCTGGCTTGGAGATGCTGAAAGTTGATACTTCTTACCGACGCCAATATCCTGATTACACTTCATGACGTCGGTGGCATTCCGATCTTGTCTCAGCTTGCGCCCACAGAAATTCTGGATGTCGTTTTTGAGGAGTGTTTGAATGATAGCCAGCCTGATTTAAAGGAAACAGCAATGGCTGCAGGAATTGTCGTGATTGAATCTGAGCTTGGCTGGCTTGAAGAGGCTCAGGATATTGCTGAGGGGGCTTTGAGTGAACAAGATGCCTATTGTTTCATTTATGCAAGAGATGCCGGTCGGGTTCTGGTTTCAGGCGACAAGCCCCTAAGGAAAAAGTGTAAAGCGGGCGGGGTTGAATATCGAGGACTCATTTGGGTTCTTGAAGAGGCTTATAACGAGGGCTTGATGGAAACAGGGGTTCTTTGTGAATGGCTGGTTCTGTTGAACTCCCATGATCGGCGACTGCCAAAGACTGAAATTGAAAGGCTAAAAGTATTGTTTGAATGTCCAGATACAAATCACCATTAGCTGAAATTTTCAGGGAGGTACTCATGTTTTCAAAGTTTATCGTTTTTGTCTTGCTGCTATTAGGATTGAATGCTTGTGTTTCAATCCCTCCGGAATCTGCAGATTTGTCAATTGAGTTGGGCAAGAGGATTTCAGCAATTGAACAGTCACATCGAGCCCTTGTGGATGCGTATTTTTATGAAAAACGCGAACGAGTGAATAGGTATGTGACGGAAAAGTGGGTTCCGGAATATGCAGAGCAGATATTTTCAGATCCGCAAATTGCGGCTGTTTGGGATCGAGTTGTTCGCGCTGGCAGCAAGGCTGAACGGTTAGAGTTTATCGTCACTCTTGGCCCCAAAATTCAATCAAAGATTAACAAAAAAAGACTCGAATTGATTAAGCCTCTTGATGCTGCTGAGCGTCTGATTAGTCGAGAATTGAGCAGCAACTACAACCAAGCCCGTGCGATAAATAATAGTGTGACCAGTTTTCTTGTTTCTTCGGCCAAGGTTGCAGAAAGTAGGAACCGATATCTTGAAATGTTGGGTGTTAAAGATGAAAAAGTTGGTGAGGTGTTGACTCGTGTTGATTCAATGATTGAGACGTTGGTTGATAAGTCAGACAAGGCGATGAGCAAAGAGGACCAAGTCAAAGAATATTTACAGAAATTCAAAGAGTTACAAGATAAATTTTAACTGAGTGGAGGTAGGTATGGGACTTTTTTCAGATATTGACTTGGATGCGATTCTTGATGATGCAGAGCAGAGAACAGATGACAAGCTTGCAGGGGAAATATCTTCTTTAACACGGATGACTGATGCACAAATTAAGGAATTATTTCCTAAGACTGCCGATGCAACAAAACTTGTTGAGTTGATGCAGATAGTTAAGACAGCTGAAGATCGAAATACAAAGGTAAATAACATTGTTGCTAATTCGGAAAAGTTTGCCGGGACCATAGTGACCCTTCTTGACAAGCTTATTTAATAATATTCGTGGTGAACAAGCGGTGCACTGTGTAAATAAAAGAGGGGTAGTATGCATAATGAACTGGCAAAGACAGTCAATGAGCTGAGTGAAATAAAAGATCTTGTTACTAAAAAAACACCATCTCACAGGCAGGCATATAGCGATAGAACCGCTTGGTTGATGGCGTCTCTGTCAGAGCTCGCATATGTTAAATTTAACCCTTTATTAAAAAACAGACAAAAAGAGTTTTTGCTGGACCGTGTTACGGACTTGATAAAAGACAGTGAGAAGAAAATACTAATTTCCTTGATCGAGTCGTTTAGCTACGACCATGAAGAGGAAAAGAAAAGGCTTGTTAGCACACTTGTTTCTCTGGATTTGCAACTTGAAGAGACTTTTGATGAAAGCGGCACGCAAGCAATTTTGGTGCTGAGTAAAACAAATAATGTCTTGATTTTGGCGTTCAGGGGGACGGAGTCCAATAGTATCAAGGACATCAAATCCGACGCAAAAGCTAAAACGACAGGCTGTGAATCTGGAGGTAAAGTTCACTCCGGCTTTAAAGAGGCTTATGAACAAGTCGCTATAGAAATACAGAAGACGTTGAACCTTGAGAAATACGAGGGAATACCCCTTTTTATTTCTGGTCATAGCTTAGGTGGCGCATTGGCAACCATTGCTGCAAAAAGACTCACACATAAGGCTGGTATTGCTGCTTGTTACACGTTCGGCTCACCGCGAGTTGGTGATGAAGACTGGATGGAAAATATCAAAACGCCAATCTATCGATTGGTGAATGCGGCAGATTGTGTGACGATGATGCCACCAGGCGCTGATGTCATCACGGCAGTCAGTTGGGTAGCTCAATATCTCCCTTATGTTGGAAAAACACTTAGGGCCCTTTTGTTGAGAAATTTTAGTGGTTATATGCATTGTGGCAACATGAGATTTCTGACGGATTGTCAGACTGGTCAGTATGCAGATGTTAAATTGCTATATTCCGTCAATCTCCTGCGGCGGCTTAAGGGATTCATCGTTAAGAAGCTACCTTGGAAGCATTTTTTAGCCGACCATTCGATAACTGTTTACAGGAAAAAATTATGTCGAATTGCGCAAGTAAGAAATTAAGTTGTGCCGAGCCGGGAGTTAATTATCCAGCTCATAGGACACCCCTGAACCGCTTAAGCACAATTGGTCGGGCTACTGGTCTTGACGCATAGACCGCGAGCATAGATTGGTTTACAAGGTGACAGAGAACTCCATAATTGTCGCTCAGTGTCGTTATCATTACTGATTTTTTGCCGGGCGACAGCGGCCTATCCCTTTATTGCCGCGTCCCAGTTCTCCCCAAAAAAAGCTCTAGCTTACGAAAACAGGATTTATCGTAACCTTGAAATGTGCTATATAAAAGGCTCTTAAATCCTGCCGTCCTCACCAGGAGAACAAAAGAGTCATGGATAACCTACCGACCCCCTACCCGCTCCCCGTCCCGCAGGTTACCGTTGAGGTCGCTTTCGATGGCTGGCTGGCCGGCCAGCTCGCTGAGAGTACCCGAAAACTCTACAGAAGAGATTTAGAAGATTTCTTTGATGGCGCTCCAACCGCTGAAAAGATCCTGGCCTTAACTGACGCGGATCTGCAGATCTGGCGCAACAAGACCCTGAAAAAAGGCCCGGACGATCAGAACTATCTTGAGGCCTCCACCATTTGTCGAA
>JAQIBS010000128.1 GCA_027858965.1 Kiritimatiellia bacterium | reverse complement strand
TTCCATGTTACTTTTTCCTTTCTGCAATTTTTTGAACGATTTTTGTTGAGGGTTTATCGTCACATGGAACATTTTTTTTGTCCATATGTTTGTCGCATTTAATATTACAATTTGGCATTACAATTTGCTATCAATTCGTGGTTTGCAATTACTGCAGAAATCAGGCATAATTTATAGCTGTTTTTGACAAAATCAGAATTTAAGGATGCAATCAATATCACTATGAAGCTTTTTACAGATTTTACCCGGGGCTTATTTAGAGAGAATCCAATTTTCAGGCTTTTGCTGGGTATGTGCCCGACTCTTGCTGTGACCACTTCGTTGGAGAATGCCCTCGGCATGGGACTGGCATCGACGTTTGTACTGGTCTGTTCAAATGTTGTGATTTCATTATTACGTAATGTGATTCCCTCAGCAGTCCGTATTCCCTGTTTTATTGTGGTGATTGCCACATTTGTAACTGTGGTTGATCTTTTGATGCAGGCTTATGCGCCAGCACTTGCCGCCAGTCTCGGTATTTTTATTCCGCTGATTGTAGTTAACTGCATTATCCTTGGACGCGCAGAGGCATTTGCTTCCAAGAATCCTGTTATATATAGCATTGCCGATGGTATTGGCATGGGAATCGGTTTTACGGTAGCACTGGCAATAATTGCTTCAATGCGTGAATTTCTGGGGGCTGGTTCCATTACAGTTTGGGGTGATATTGCGTTAAAGGGTATTCACAATAAAACAATGGTTCTTTTTGTTCTGCCTGCCGGTGGATTTATTTCACTGGGGCTTATCATTGGATTTATCAATCATATCCAGGCGCTGGCCGCACGTGCCAAGGGCGGAGTTGCCCCACTTCCTTTGGAAATGGATTGTCGACACTGCAATATCTGTAAATTCGGGAAATAACTAAAGCTGCTTTTAGCCGCAACCAAATTAAGCTCTTGTGATGAACGGACCTATTTGTTCCCAATGTCCCTTTGTGTGTTAAACGCCGCAGCTTTAGACAACAACGCTTCGCGTTGCATTGTACAGATGGTTAAAAGGGTTGATGGTTAAAAAAGCTGAAGCGGTTAAAGAGGCTCCGCAGTTGTAGGCTGGGTGCCCCACCCGGCGCACCAACTTCCAGCTCCCTCATGTCACGCCACAGTTGCTTAGTAATGTACTTTAGAATTTTAGAACTTTAGAACTTCCCAAACCCCTACAGCCTTCGGCCATGGATGCGACAGCTTACTTTCGCACTTTAGAACTCTCGCACTTCATTAGAACATCTCTCCTGGTTTCTGCGCAAAGAGCCGCACCTCCTGGATGCTGGCGGCATTGCAGAGCAGCATGATCAGACGGTCGATACCCATCGCAATTCCAGAGCAGGGGGGCAACCCGTTTTCCAGTGCCTGCAGAAATGGCTCATCCAATGGATAAACTTCTTTCCCGAGCGCAGCTCGTTGGTCGGCACACTCTTCAAAGCGTTTGCGTTGTGCTTTAGGATCACAGAGCTCACTGTAGGTATTGGCAATTTCAAGTCCTCCTATATATAGTTCCCAGCGTTCTGCTACCAGCGGCTTACCCGGTTTCAGACGGGCCAGGGCAGCTGCTGGCGCGGGGTAGTCGATCAGCACGCAGGGTATATTTTTCGGCAGTGCTGGCTCTACTTTGCTCATCAGATCCAGCTCAAACCGCTCTTCATCCCAATCAATGACCGGATTCCATCCAGCACTATTTTTAAAGGCATCAGCAACCGTCAGGATATTCCATTCATCGTCCAGCGAGATCTTTTGGTCCAGGTAGTCAAAGGAGGCCGAACCGGTTATGGTTTTGAATGTGTGAGTCAGAAGCTCCTTTGTCTCGTTCAAAATATCGATGTAATCCGCATTAAGCCTATACCACTCCAGTAACGTGAACTCAGGGTTGTGGCGTGCCCCGCATTCGCCTGTACGGAAACAGGGGCCGATCTGGAAGATTTTATCATGACCAGCGCACAGCAACCGTTTCATATGCAGCTCAGGAGAGGTCCGCAGCCAGCCTTCTTCGGATTGCGGGGCATCAATGTACGTTTCAAGAGCCGGTGTCGGAATACGTACAGGGGTTTCCACCTCGACATAATCGCGGCTATGAAAAAACTCCCGTACCGCCTGCAATGCCCTGCTACGGGTAATGATGTTATCTAAGTCTGGTTGCATATTTATCTATCTTAACGCGTGAAACGCGTTTTCATAAAAAAGCGCAGCTTTTTTATTAATACATCTTTTCATATTCGCCTTTGGAGACTTTTTTCAGCTTTGTAAATCCGGCATTCTTTGCACGGTCATCCAGTTTTGACTTGGAGCGGCCTATGGCAGGTGCGGTGATAAGCTTTATAATCGAGTTGCCGCACTTGGGGCATTTATCTAGCCGCTTATCTTTCATAAATTGAACAATTTCAAATCCATCCTTGCAGTACGGACAGGATTTTTGGGATTCCTTGGCTTCATAATCATATACCGGCATATTAAATTCCTTTTATCTTTTTATTTGCCTGTAATTATAGCGTTACCTTTCTTTAATGTAAACTGTAGGGTTTGCATGTGAAGGGCATTGTTGTGTTGGCGGAAAATGCACCAAACGAGAGTTATGTTGCGAAGAGTATTATGTTGCGTACTTTGGTAAATATTCGTAAATCGTCTTGTATTTGATGCTGATAGAGGATTCTGAAGGAATTTACGCAACATAATGCGCTTTGTTGGAGCACTCGTTGAGAAACTTCATCAGGTCGGGCTGCTTCCATACAGGAAGCTCTGGAGGAGCATCGTTGTCGGGTGGAGGCAGCTTCTCAAGGGCCTTGCGTTTGCGTTCGATGCTTATTTCGACATATAGAATAGTGGTTTTTACATCGGCATGTCCGAGCCAGTCCTTGACAATGGTGATATCGTTTCCGGCTTCAACTAGATGAAGGGCTGTTGTGTGCCGGATCACGTGCGGAGTGATACTTCGATTGCACAGGGAAGGACATTTCTTTGATGCAGCTTCAACGTGCTTACTGAGTCGCCTGCCGATTCCAAAACGCGTCATGGGTTCCTCTTTAATGTTCAGAAAAAGGTGCTCGGAACTGATGCTGTTTTCTTCTCTGCCCCTGATATAGTGCTGTATAGATTCAACCGTTTTCTCCCATAGCGGAATGACGCGTGTTTTTCTTCCTTTTCCTGTCAACCTGACAGAAGGCGGACTGTCTAAATGCAGGTCGGAAACAGAGAGGTCGGCCAGTTCCTGGACGCGGCCGCCGCTATTATACATGAGCTGCAACAGAGCGTTGTCTCGTGCGCCGAGAAGAGTTGCTGTGTCCGGAGCCGCCAGAACTGCCGCGACTTCCTCCGCTGTCAGACTTGGAGGGGGTTGATGAGAGGTTGCTTTGATCTTAATGGCCTGTATACGCTCATTCTGGTGCATCAATTCGGGAACGCTTCTTGCAAGAAAGTGAAAGAAGGACTTGATAGCGGCAAGTCTCTGATTGCGGGTTGTCGGAGAGTTGTGGCGCTCACCCTCAAGACTGTCCAGAAAATCCAGAACGATATCAGAGCTGATCATCTGTATATCGATTGCTTCCGTTTCAATGCTGAAACGCTTGCATAGGTAATTCACAAGCAGTTTCATGCAGTCGCTGTAGCTTGCGACAGTATTTGGAGAGAGTCCTTGTTCGGAAGAGAGGTGTGAGGTGAAAAAAGTGGTGACGAGGTAGCAGAATGAAATTTTCATTTTGAGTTCTCCAGAGTGTTTCTAATGTGTGCATCAAACTTATTGGAGGCATCCCTGAGGGATGCCGCATTGATATGAATATAGAGCTGAGTTGCGTGGAAATCGACATGCCCCATAGCGTTTGCAAGGATGGGAAGCAGAGCATTGACATCCTTTCCCTGTTCGCGCCATTGGGAAACACACCTGCAGGCGTAGTTGTGTCTCAGATCATGGAGGCGCGGGTGCGGATCACCTTCAATGCCACAGCGCTGACAGATCCTGCGGAAAGCGTGCGAGATCTGATACCGGTCGGGCCTTTTATGCAGCTCAACAACAAACAGAGGTGCGGATGCTTCGTCCCCCGCATACTGTTGCCGCTGTCCGAGCCAGACTTTCATTGCCTCAAAAGTCGAGGAACTCATTGCGACGAGACGCTCCTTATGGAACTTGCCCCTGCGTATGAATAACGTTGCATGCTGGGTGTCCAAGTCCTGCATGTTCAGAGCCAGTGCTTCGCTGATACGAAGACCGGTGCTGTAAAGAAAACCTATCAGAAAACGGAAGCAGTGTCTCCGTATCGCGCACCTGAAACCAGCGATATCAGTTGCGGCCATCAGGTCGGCGATCTGATCTTCACTCAGCGGGTAAAAACATATCTGATGGGAGCGCTGCGGCTGAATGCGGGCGGGAAGAACAGCACTCCTTGTCTCAAAGGCATGCAGGTAGATGCTGAACTGACGTGCAACTGTATGATAACCGGACGCGCTGTTTACACAGAGGCCTGCCACTTCATCACAGTAGCGCTTCAGTACCTCCGCATGAAGTACTCCGTCATCGGACCCTTCCCGCGAGAGAAATGCGTCAAGGTGCCTGAGCCGAAAAATGTTGCCGGAATAGTCGTGTCCCTGCATTCGTTTAAAGGCGAGAAACCCGATCAGCCGGTCGGCCAGTGAACTGGAGAAGTCAACCCGCTCTTTCATTTAACACCTCCCGGCCACGGAAGAGCGGCTCTGCGCAGGTTATCAACATCCACTTTGCCGTAGATCAGAGTGGTTGACGGATTACGGTGGCCGAGCATGTCCACAATGTCATTGAACGGCACCTTTCCGTACAGACGCGAAGCAAAAGCATGCCGGAAACAATGTGAACCATACGCGACACCTTCCGGGAGATCCAGACCCGCCGCTTCCATCCGTTTACGAATGATACGGGACAACTGACGGGGATGGGCTATCGGTTTAAATGGTTCACTCATCCCCAGAAACACTTCAGGGCAGGAAGACTGAGGACGGGCCTTGATTATGTAATCCGCAAGGCGGTTTCCCGCTTTGGCAGTAAGGTACTGTTCAACCGGACGTCCCCGCTTCACTGCGGGAAAGTGGATCCGGTTGTTGACCCAGTCAATATCTTTCAGGCAAAGCTTCCTGATCTGTACGCCCCGGACTCCGTAAGTGCTTAGCAGAAAAATGATTGCGAAATCACGGATATCGGCGGGTGTCTCCTGTGCGATACTCGATATTAAAGCATCAATGCAATCCGGTGGAATAGATCTCGGGACTTTTCCCATCCGGGGAGACCGCACGGAGGGCGACAATGCAGACAGATCAGAGCCCAGGTACCCGGAAAGATAAGCGAAGCGCAGGAACAGGCGCACCGTCTTTTGCAGACAGCGACGTGAACCATGTCCATAGAGTGAAGCATATTTAATAAGGCAATCTGTGATTGAGTCAGGGCAGATCTCGGCAAACAGCCAAGCAGGTGAATCCGGCGGCCCGAAATACTCAAAAAAGCGCTTGAGGTAAGGCCGTTCGGCCTTTGCGCTTTCTTCAAGTACACCACGGACTTTCACAGCATTTTCATGGTACTCTTCAGCCAGAGCCGATAAAGTATCGGGCATGGCCAATTGATTTTCATCAAACTTGATAGGCTTTGAACTCATAATGTATCTCCTTGTTACGATTTCCATCATAATCAAGGATATACACATAAAAGTCGCTGACATTATGTTGCGTAAATTCCTTCAGAATCCTCTATCAGCATCAAATACAAGACGATTTACGAATATTTACCAAAGTACGCAACATAATACTCTTCGCAACATAACTGCGAATCGTTGCGCTTTACAGCCTAAAGGCTGGACAACAAACATTATTAACGTTCGTTGTTCACACTTCAGTGTGCTTTTAAGATAAAAATACTGAGGGTGGGTTAGCATTGTAACCTTGCGATGATTACCCCGTTTTGGGTATAATTTAAGCAAATATTTTAATTACCGTTTGAGCAAGCATATGATATGTAAGCTATTCCAAAAGAAAAAATCAACAAGCTGGTTGAAAAGATAGACCTTTTTTTGACGTGGAATTGCCGTCATATTAACAAGGAAACGTAATCATGGAGTTTATACCTGCCGGTGAAATAATCGGCGAAGCGCATCGAGTTCGCACAGTAGGATTGAGAAAGAGTCCACACCTGCCCGACGGTGATTACACATTTGTTGATATGTATTGTATCGATCCCGACTGCGATTGCAGGAAGACAATGATTCAGGTTATGCGCAATGGTATCCACGTGGGCACAATCAACTTTGGATGGGAGTCTCCCGAATTTTACCGGAAGTGGATGGGCGGTGATGAGGATGAATCCATGCCTGATTTACACGGTGCAACAATCGATATCACCAGTCCTAACAGAGTCTCCCCCCAAGGTATGCTGTCTTTCTTTCATGCGTTGCTCGACGAGAAATGGATAACGCTTATTAAGAGTCACTACAGCGCCGTAAAGGCACGACTGGCAAAGAAGACAATGCAAAAATAGCTGAACAATTGCCCGCTAGGGACTCTTTTCCGCTGCGCTGCAAAGAGCCCCAGAGGAACACGTTCGGTTCAGACAGAAGGGGAGTACAATGTGACCACCCAGAGCATACCAAAGGAGGTGAAGACGGCTGTCTTGAAGTCTGTCGCGGAATTCAATCGTCTGACCTTCGGAGATTGGGAGATTGAGTACATTGCCCGATTTCAGGGCCGACACGTCTATCTGGACCGGAAGCAGTTTAGTTCCAAAGGTCCCGTCTGTCGCTTGACGTTTTCGGGCAAATCAAGTGCGTGGGAATTCGCGATTTTCAAGTACAGCACTCAACGATACTCCGCAGATGAGTTTTTCTTTCCAGGAGAGGACGAGGTGGACGGAACAGTCGATGGTGCCATGAGAGCGGGAATGAAGGCATATCCCGTGTAAAACTATCTGGTCGGAGTCAGGGGTCAAACCGGCAATAGAAAATAGCGGTTTTTGTTTTATTTTTGCTTCCTCCAAGACCGGACTCTCTGCCGCAATCCGAATCAGCAGAATCCAGCCTCTTGCTCACGTGGATCTGCCGCGCATCGCCGGTATCGGGTCTATGAGTCGCCCGATCTCCTGAATTGGTCCGCCCAGCCGATCCTCAACGTCGACGGTACGGGAGCGCCTCTTACTGTCGCAGTCTCTCAATCGCAGAACAGACAGTTTTACAGAGTCACTGTCGACCTGATTCCATAAGGGCATGGGTTAGCAATGTAACCTTGCGCTGATTACCCCGTTTTGGGTATAATTTGAGCAAATATTTTAATTACCGTTTGAGCAAGGATATGACATGGTAGCTATTGCAAAAGAAAAAATTAACAAACTGGTTGAAAAACAACCCGACGACAGTTCTTATAATGAAATAATAAGGGAGCTGATATTTGCTCAAATGATTGACCGTGGATTGGAGGATTCAAGAAAAGGACATATAACAAAACATGAAGACTTGAATGAACCAAAGTTAATCAGCAATCTATCTTTCATTCACACACACTCTCTTTCTTTGCGTTCTTTGCGTTCTTTGCGTTCTATGCGTTCTTTGTGGATAATTACATCTGTAGCAAAAATAATTTGGTTGCGCTCGTTTTGAATCAGGTCGGAGATATTGATTTTATAGGGCCTGAGATCGGATTTGTCCTAATGGTTACAAACTCTGTTCGGAAAGCAGAGTGAAGCGTTTATCATGGCTCGCTCTCTTGTCGAAAGTCAGCGTGGTCTCAGCTCCGTTCATCTCATTAATTCGGGCAATGATGTAGTCGGCGTAATCTCCTTGGCCAAAAGAGTAGTCAAGCATGGCACCCCAAGCGATATCATGCTTCGGAATATGGAAGCATTCCGTGACGAGAACCTGCTTTAGTACTGCCGCGATATCACGCCTTTGATATTTGTAAGCTGCGGAAAGGACCCATACGAACTCGCAGAGTACTACGAGGCTGATAAGTGCCGGTTCTGCGGAGGAACATCGCTTCTCTATCAGCGTGGTTGCAATGGCGGACTGTCTTTTGTCATCCTGCACGACAAAGCGCACCAGAATATTAGTGTCAATCCCTCTCATGGCCGCAAGCTCCCTTAGCGATTGCCACGTTCATCTCCTCAATCGAAACAGCCTTTTCCGGTAGTGTGAGCATACCTTTAAGACGCGATGCAGGCTGCTTGATTGGAACTAACTCAAGCACTCCATCATCTCGTAAGAGGAAGTTGAGTTTGTCGCCAACCTCCAACCCGCATTTTTCACGAATCGGTTTTGGCATTGTGATCTGTCCCTTAACACTCAATGTTGCCGTCATAGCGAACTCCTTACTTTTTATTTCTATCAATATAAGTAAGATATATTATTGTTTGGTAAGTCGCAAGTGAATTGTCGGGCCATCGTAACCATTTCAGAAGAGAAGTAGTGATGGGACCTAAAGCACGGCGTAGGTCTGCTCTGATGTGATGGTGCCTTCGCGCAGAATCGTCAGGGGCAGCGTCGGGGTATCAAACCGAAAAATAGAAAATAGCGGTTTCTGTTTTATTTTTGCTGCCTCCACGACCGGACTCGATTCTCTTTCGACACGCTCTGGGCAGGCGAGTGTTTGAGTGCATGAGAGGCATAAGAAGAGCCTGAAACTAAAATCTTCTGCGAATACCAAAGGATGAATTTCGTTGGTTGTGTCTTACAGTGAGCGGCTTTTGTGAAAAAAAAAGCTCCGAGAGTGAATCCCGGAGCTTTTTTTAGTATAGCTGTATAAGCTGATTATGCTTTAGGCAGAGCTGCGATAGCTTTGAGCATTTCAAAGTTCTCTTTGAAACCCTGTTCAGCTTTCTTAAGCATCTCTTCCGCATGTGGATTAACTTTGCTGAGCTGCTTGAAGCGATTCTCTGTTGCGGCTGTATCCGCAAATGAGATTGAGGGCTCTTTGCTGTCCAGTATCAAAGGATTTTTGCCCTCGGCTGAAAGCTCCGGGTTGTAGCGGTAGAGCGGGAAATGGCCGCTCTGTACCGCGATCTTCTGCTGATCAAGTCCGTCAACCATGTTGATACCGTGCGCAATACAGTGGGAGTATGCAATCACAATGGCCGGTCCGTCATAGGCCTCAGCCTCGGCGATAGCTTTAACAGCTGCTGCCGGGTTGGCTCCCATGCTGATCTGTGCAACGTAGATGTTCTTGTATGTCATTGAGATCGCGCCGAGGTTTTTCTTCATCTGGGGTTTGCCGGATGCGGCAAACTTGGCGATGGCTCCCATCGGAGTGGACTTAGATGCCTGTCCGCCTGTATTGGAGTAAACTTCGGTGTCAACAACCATAATCTTGATATTGCGTCCAGATGCCAGAACGTGGTCCAGTCCACCGTATCCGATGTCATAGGCCCATCCGTCACCACCAAGAATCCATACGGATTTATTGATGATGTAATCGGCAACGGAGAGGAGGTTCTTAGACATTGATGTGCACTCTTTGCAATCGACGGGGCAGTTGGCTTCTGTGAGAGAAGCTTTCAGCTCGGCAACAAGTTTACGTACTTCTTTAATGCCATTTTCTGTCTTCTGGTCAACGTCAATGATCTGCTTGGCGAGCGTCTTCAGCCCGTCGGGAGCTTTGTCGTTCTGGGTGATGCACTCAAGCATTTCAAAAGCGTACTCCTGCATCTTATCAGCAGTCAGGCGCATACCGAATCCGAACTCAGCGTTGTCCTCAAAGAGGGAGTTGGACCATGCCGGGCCGCGTCCGTCTTCGCGTGTGCAATACGGAGTAGTGGGCAGGTTTCCTCCGTATATAGATGTACAGCCAGTTGCATTTGCAATCAGCAGACGGTCTCCGACGAGCTGTGTGAGCAGCTTGACGTACGGTGTTTCGCCGCAACCTGCGCAGGCACCGGAGAACTCAAACAGGGGCCGTTTCAACTGGCTGCCCTGAATAGATACCGGGTTGACTTTGCTGAAGTCTGTCTCAGGAAGGTTGAGGAAGAAATCCCAGTTTTTAACTTCTTCTGTACGTAGAGGAATCTGCTCTTCCATGTTAATGGCTTTGCGTCCTTCAACCTCTTTGTTCTTGGCCGGGCAGCGTGCAACGCAGAGGCCACAACCCGTGCAGTCTTCAGGAGCACACTGGATTGTGTACTTCATGCCTGAATAGGACTTAGCCAGCAGGCCCTTGACATCTGCGGATTTGAATGTTTCGGGGGCATCATCGAGTTCAGCTGGATCGTAGACCTTGCCGCGGATTGCTGCATGAGGACATACCAACGAGCATTGCATACATTGGATACATGTATTGGGATCCCAAGCAGGAATTTCATGCGCAATGTTACGTTTTTCCCACTGAGTTGTTGCTGTCGGCCATGTGCCGTCTTCAGGAATTGCTGATACAGGCAGCTTGTCGCCACGTTGAGCCATGATTTCGGCTGTAACGTTCTGAACAAAAGCAGGAGCTTTCTCAGACACAACAGAGGGTTTCTTTGTTTTGCCGGCGGGGGCATCAGGGTAGTTTACCTGCACAACTGCATTTGCGGCTGCGTCGATAGCTGTCCAGTTCATCTGAACGATTGCATCGCCCTTCTTGCCGTAGCTCTTCTTTGCGGCGGCTTTCAGCGCGGCAATAGCCTCGTCAGCTGGAATAATACCGGAGATTTTAAAGAAGGCTGTCTGCATAACAGTGTTGATGCGTCCGCCGAGTTTCAGTTCGTTGTCAAGCTTTTGAGCGTTAACAATGTAGAGCTTAAGCTTCTTAGCGATAATCTGCTCTGCAACTTCATCCGGTACGTTGTCCCATACCTGGTCGGCATCAAAAGGTGTTGCCAGCAGGAAGGTGCCTTCGTCTTTGATAGTGGAGAGCATGTCATATTTCTCAAGGAATGAGAACTGATGACAGGCAACAAAATCAGGTTTTGTGCAGAGATAAGGGCTGCGGATAAGATTTGGGCCGAAGCGCAGATGTGAAACAGTGATAGCTCCGGCTTTCTTGGAGTCATATACGAAGTATCCCTGTGCATAGTTGTCGGTGTCGGTGCCGATGATTTTGATAGAGTTTTTGTTCGCGCCAACTGTGCCGTCTGAACCCAGTCCATAGAACATGCACTCTGTGCGTCCTTTTGCATCAAGAAAAAAGTCTGTAGGTGTTTCAATGCTGAGATTGGTTACATCGTCAATGATGTTAACTGTGAAGTTATTCTTCGGGGTTTCGGAAGCTGCGTTTTTGAAAACAGCTTTAACGTTAGCCGGGGTGAATTCTTTGGAACCTAATCCGTAACGTCCACCATAGACGGGAATCCAGCTTTTGATATCCACGCTCTTATTCTGCATCACTTCGCCGATTGCTGTACGCACATCATTATAAAGAGGCTCGCCGATTGAACCGGGCTCTTTCGTGCGGTCAAGAACGGATATAGTCTTGACTGTCTTAGGCAGAGTGAGTGCAAACTGTTTTGTTGCAAACGGACGGTAGAGGCGGACCTTGATAACTCCGACTTTCTCGCCTGCGGCGGTCATCTGACTAACAGTCTCGTGGGTTGTCTCGGCAGCGGAACCCATGATCACGATGATATGCTCTGCATCCTCTGCTCCGACATAGTCGAAGAGTTTATAGTTGCGGCCGGTCAGTTTACCGAATTTGTCCATTGCTTTCTGTACAATGGCGGGTGTTGCATCGTAGTACTTGTTAACAGTTTCACGGCCCTGGAAAAACACGTCGGGATTCTGTGCTGTACCACGAATAGATGGCTTTTCAGGATCAAGACCGCGGGCGCGGTGGGCAATAACCAGATCATCGTCGATCATGGCTCTGATTGTCTCTTGTTCAATGTCATCAATTTTCTGAACTTCGTGAGATGTACGAAATCCGTCGAAGAAGTGCATAAAGGGGATGCGTGATTCAAGTGTTGCTGCATGGGCGATTAAAGCTATGTCCATAACTTCCTGAACGCTATTGGATGCCAGCATTGCAAAACCGGTCTGACGACAGGCCATTACATCGCTGTGGTCACCGAAAATTGAGAGGCCCTGGCAGGCCAGTGAACGCGCACTGACGTGGAAAACACAGGCTGTCAGCTCTCCTGCAATCTTATACATGTTAGGGATCATCAGCAATAGACCCTGTGATGCTGTGAACGTGGTTGTTAAAGCACCGGTTGTGAGTGCACCATGCACTGCACCAGAAGCGCCGCCCTCGGACTGAAGTTCCGCAATGTGCGGGATTGTGCCCCAGAGATTTTTTTGGCCTTTGGCGGCCCATTCATCATTCCACTCGCCCATCGGTGAAGAGGGGGTGATTGGATAGATAGCGGCTACTTCACTGCAGGCAAATGCGATTTTTGCTGCGGCCTGATTGCCGTCAAGCATTACTTTATTTGACATTTTATTTTCCTTATTTAAAACAGAACAAGGCGCGATTAAGCGTCATGAAAACAACCGACGCATCTGACTTAAATCAAATGCGCCGTAAAATTACTTATTTTTTCAGTGCTGCACGAACTTCGTCGAGTTGCCCAGCTGAGCCAAGAAGGACATTCTTTGCTGCGATGAATTTGGCATACTCAGGAATAAAGACCTTTCCTGGACCACGCAGGTCAAATTCTTCTGGATGATCACGGAAAAACTCGCGGTGTACGCGGCACCAGACCAGACGTCCGTCGGTATCGATGTTGATTTTGGTTACGCCCAGTTTGGCAGCGCCGAGAAACTGGCTTGCGTCAACACCGCTGGCACCGTTAATTTTGCCACCGGCTGCATTGATGCGTGCAACCTCTTCTGCCGGAACAGATGATGAACCATGCATAACCAGAGGAAATCCGGGAAGAAGCTTCTGGATATCTTCAAGGATGTCGAAGCGCAACTTCTGCTCACCGGCGAATTTGAAAGCCCCATGGGATGTGCCGATGGCGCATGCCAGAGAGTCAACACCTGTCTGCTTTACAAAATACTCAGCTTCAGAGGGCTTTGTGAAAACATGGCCATCCGACTTAATGTCTTCTTCGACACCTTTAAGAAGACCGAGCTCAGCTTCAACGACCAGACCTTTGGCGTGTGCTGCTTCAACAACGCGCTTAGTGATCTCAATATTCTTTTCGAGTTCTTCGTGGGATGCGTCGATCATAACAGAGCTGTAAACGCCGGAATCAATGCAGTCCATGCAGGATGCCTCATCGCCGTGATCCAGATGTACTGCAAAAACTGCTTCAGGAAAGATCTCAGCAGCTGTTTGCATCATGGTTTCGAGCATTCTCTTATGTGTATAAGAACGGGCTCCTTTGGAAAGCTGTACGATAAAGGGGGCTTTGCTGTCTACATTGCCCTGAAACAAACCCATTGTCTGTTCAAGGTTATTAATATTGTAAGCGCCGATAGCATATTTGCCATAGGCCTGCTGGAAGAGTTCTTTTGTGGTGACAATCATTGTTAGCTCCAAAGGGAGGGTTTATGTTAAATTCGCAGTAAAATTATAAATAAAGCTACTACATGTGAAATAAAGATTGTGTAGTATAACCGCTCGAAACACTCTCTTCAAGTCGAAATATATTAGCTTTTTGTGTTTTTTTGGCAGTAAGTGCCTTACTGCCTTTTTTATAAACGTTTTTGACTTTTACGCGTTGACCCTCAGGGAGTCTTATGATATTTTAAAAAACCATATTTATTAGAAGAATTAGGAGATTACACAAATGAAAATGACATGGCAACCATCAAATTTGAAGCGCGCCCGTAAAATTGGGTTTCGCGCCCGTATGGCTACCAAGAGTGGTCGTGCCATTATTAATGCTCGTCGTCGTAAGGGTCGTAGACGCCTTTCAGTGGCTTAAAATCAGTGTTGCCTGACGGCATCACAGAACCAGGTACCCGTATTTCCGATAATAGGACCAGATTGTTCAGGATGTATCGGTTGGATGCATCCGACTACAGGGCGGTTTTTAATAGCAGACGCCCTCTGCATGGTCGTACATTGTCTATATGGGTCAGGTGCACAACAGACGCCGGCCGTAGGGCCGGCGTTGTTGTATCTAAAAAGAACTTTCGCAGAGCGGTGGATCGAAATCGTGCTAAACGTTTAATGCGTGAGGCATATCGTCAAAACCGCTGTAATATTGCTGAAGATGCGGATCTGATTATGTCAGCAAGGCGTGGCATGGCTGAAAAATGTTGCAGTGATGTCTGCAGCGATTTGGAAATGCTGTGCCGCCGAGCCGGAATTTGGCAGAAATAGAGCGGGTGCAGAGATGATTTCGATTATCAGCCGGCTTATACGTGGAATTATGGTAGCCTTAATAAGGTTTTATCAGATCGTTATTTCGCCACATATCGGGAACTGTTGTCGTTTTGAACCTTCCTGTTCTCAATATGTTATCGAAGCTTTACGGATTCATGGAGTTATCAAGGGTAGCTGGCTGGGTTTTAAGCGAATAATGCGATGTCACCCTTTTGGACACTCAGGATATGACCCTGTGCCTGGCAAAGCTCCGCTTTGCAGTTCTAAAGTTCTAAAGTGCGAGAGTGCTAAAGTGGCTGATGAACAGGTTGAAAACGAAGAGTGAGAGTTTTAACAAAGTTGCGCTTTGCAGTTCTAAAGTGCGAGAGTGCGAGAGTGCTAAAGTTAAATAAAGAAACGATTTTTAATTATGAATAAACAAGAGATGATTATAGCTGCCTTGATGGGTTTGTCACTGGTTGGCTGGGTTATGTATTCCAGTAAGACTGCTGCTAAACGTGCTGAAGAGGCCCGTCTGAATGCACCTCCTTCCGCTGCGGTTGTCGCTGCCGGTACCACCAAAGGAGTTGCAGCCGCTGTGCAGAGCCCGCCCGCAACGATCACCGCGGATAAAGCGATTGCAGCCACCTCAGTGGTTGCGTATACACCTGATACTCCTGAGGAAATTGTGAGAGTGGCCAGTGATGATATTGAGCTTGCGCTTTCATCTTATGGCGGATCGATTAAAAGCGTTATTCTGAAAAAGTTTAATACTAAACCTGGTAAAGCAGGTGAGAATAACCCGCCGGTTGTGCTGGATTTCTCAAGATTCCCCGGATTTGAACTTAGTGGTATACCCGGTCTTCCCCGGAATGCCGCTTACGAAATTGAAAAGGGCCCTGATGCTCGTAGCGTTATTTTAAGGAGTGCTACGCAGGATGGCTTGTTGATTGAGCGTAAAATGGAGTTGAAAGATGACTATCAGGTAAGTGTTTCTGATACCTTTAAAAATCTTGGTAAATCAACGCTTGCGTTCGGGACAAACAGTGTCTGTTTGGGTTTGATGTGTCGGGGCAACTCTAAAAACGATATTGTTTCTATTGATGCTCTTCCTGTTGGTGAGAAATCTAAGGTGGTTCACTGGGATAAATTCAAGGAAACCAAAGGATTTATCGGCGGAGCAGGGGGCTTTGGTTGTAAGAGTGGGAGCAAATCGGCTCTTGGAATGTCGGATCAGGTCTCTGTCCCTATGGCGGGTGCCCAGCAATGGGTGGCTGTTAAATCACGCTTTTTTGTCTCCACTCTCACCGCATCAGTTCCTAACTGCGGTTATGAGGGTGCTCTTGAACGTGATGTTTCAAAAGATAAATATGTTCTGGGCTGTTTAGCGGCCAAGATGCGTTTTCCCGGTCAGGTGCTTGAGCAGGGAAAAAGTTTCACTCGCGAGTATACCATGTATGTGGGCCCAAAAAAGCTTGATCTGCTTAAGAAAATGGGCAATGGCATGGATGCAATCATGGAGTTTGGCTTCTTTAAGATTGTTTGTAAGCCTTTGGTCTCAACACTTAACTTTTTCTATAAGCTGATTCCTAATTACGGTATTGCCATTATTCTGCTGACAATTCTGGTGCGTATCATATTCTGGCCGCTTACCCATAAGAGTACTGTCAGCATGCGCCGGATGCAGGAGCTGCAACCGGAGTTGAAGGCACTTCAGGCTTTGCATAAGGAGAACCCGCAGAAATTACAGAAAGAGACCTGGGCTATCTATAAAAAGAATAAGGTCAATCCCATGTCCAGTTGTCTGCCGATGCTGATTCAGATTCCTGTATTTATTGCCCTTTTTACGGTTCTGCGAAGCGCGGTTGAGTTGCGCTATGCTTCTTTCCTCTGGATTGTTGATTTGAGTGAGCCGGAGAATCTTTTTGCCGGAATGGTTCCGCTGGTTGGCTCTCTAAATATTCTGCCTTTCCTGATGTCTGGTACTATGGCACTGCAGAGCTACCTGACTCCATCTACCGGTGATCCACAGCAACAGAAGATGATGATGATCATGATGCCGGCAATGATGCTCTTTATGTTCTACAGTTTTCCAGCTGCGCTATCTCTCTATTGGACAGTCAGTCAGATTCTGGCCATTGTGCAGATGCTGGTAATTCGTCGTAAGAGTCAACACAAGCACGATGATGAAATAGAGGATGCCCAAGTTGTTAGTACCCGTCAGCAACGTCGGCAGGATGCAAGGGCGTAAGAGTCGCTTCCGCTCCGTGAGTTGTGGAATGTAGGACGTGAAATGTAGAATGTTGATTTAAATCAGATGCGTTGGAGTTATCCGACGCGTCTGTATTTTTTCAGCTCCAGTCGATGGTCTGTAATTCCTGCTTTTTCAGAATAGTATTGGTCTGGGAAAAGTGTCTGCATCCCAAGAAGCCCCGATGCGCTGATAAGGGCGATGGGTGTGGCGCTGTCAGGATGTAATGCGTTTCTGAGTCAATCAGCTCCTCTTTTTTCTGTGCAAAAAAGCGGAAAAAATCTTAGATTCCGGTGGGTAGATTTCATGTTGTTTTTTATCTTCAGCCAGAAAGTTCTGAAGCTGTTGAAAATACTCTGTGTTGAACTCGCTCAGGAGTGCCTCTTTCCAGCTACTCTCTATTATTGGTATACTCTGAGCCACATCGCTCTCCTCTGAAATATTACTAATGCATGTGAACTTGGATAAGTTAGCATAAAACCGGTTTGTAATGCACTGGAACTATCTCGTGACAGAATAATCATTTACGTTTTCATTGAATATATCTCGGATAAGCTTGGTATTTTTCTCTATATTTATTATTATGAGCTTGTGACCTGAGAAAGATTGAGATATGAAGATATATTTATATAGCATTATTGTTGTGATTATTACGCAGTTAAGCGCTTTTTGTGAGCAATCTGTCGGTAATAAGAAGTTGAATGACGCCATGGCAGAGCGTGCCGCCTTGATGGTGAAAACGTATCAGGCTGAAGATCAGATAAATAAAGCCTGGAACGATAAGAAACTTTCATCTCCTGAGATTGAAAAATTGCGTGATCGTTATCGGAAACTTAATTTTGAGATAATTGAGGTACGTGAAAAGCTGAAAGCCAAAGTAAATAAACTGCCGGAGATGCAGAAAAAGGCTGAGAAAGTTAAGGCAATGAAGACCCAGAAAGCGGTGTTGGAAAAAAAGATTAAAGATTTGAAAAAGTAATCATTGGTTGAGGAGTGGTAAGCATGGCAGTCTCAAAGAAAAAAAGCAACACAGGGTCAAGAAAGCCCCGAATATTGATTGTGACTCCTGAGATTACATATCTCCCGCCTGGTATGGGGAATATGGCGCACAAATTGACTGCCAAGGCCGGAGGCCTCGCGGATGTCTCAGCTTCCCTGGTTGCCTCGCTCTTTGATCTGGGGGCTGATGTGCATGTGGCCCTGCCTCATTACCGACGCATGTTTCATGTGGATGTGGGACAGCTTATCAGTGATGAGCTGCGTGTCTATAAAAGCCGCCTTCCTGATTCCCGTATTCACCTTGCCGAAGATCGCTGTTTTTATTACCGTGATACTGTTTACAGTGCTGGTAACGAGAATCCCAAGCTGGCACTGGCGTTTTCCCGTGAGGTGATTAACAATATTATTCCGACAGTTCGGCCGGATCTGATTCATTGTAATGACTGGATGACCGGCTTAATACCGGCTGCTGCACGGCGTATGGGGATTCCCTGTCTCTTCACGGTTCATAATATTCACACTCAGGATCTTACCCTGGCACAGGTTGAAGATAGCGGCATTGATGCAGCTGAGTTCTGGGCTAACCTTTACTTTAAGCGGATTCCTTTCAACTATGAGGAGTCACGCAACAGTAATATGATCGATATGCAGGCCAGCGGTGTTTTTGCATCTCATTTTATCAATACAGTCAGTCCTACATTCTTAAGAGAGATTGTCAATGGATGGCATGATTTTGTGCCGGAGGACCTGCGCAGAGAGATGCGCAGTAAATTCAACTCCGGATGCGCCGCCGGTATTTTGAATGCCCCTGATATTAATGATGATCCCGCTACTGATTCGCATCTTGAAGTGAACTATACGGCTGACACACATCGCGAGGCTAAACGCCAGAACAAACTTGCGTTTCAAAAACTATTGGGCCTGGAGGAGAATGCCGATGCGCCGCTCTTTTTCTGGCCTTCGCGGCTTGATCCTATTCAGAAGGGGCCGCAGTTGCTCTCCAATATTTTATTCAAGTTTCTGGCACGTCATGATAAAGAGCGTGCCCAGGTGGCTATGGTTGCCAGTGGAACGTTTCAGCATCCTTTCTGTGAAATATTGAACTTCCATGATCTGTACGGACGTCTGGCGGTATGTGATTTTGAGCAAGGGCTTTCCAAACAGGGCTTTGCTGCCTCCGATTTCACTTTGGTTCCTTCGCGCTTTGAACCCTGCGGATTGCCGCAGATGGTCGGGCAGCTTTACGGCTCATTGCCGATTGTTCATGACACAGGTGGATTGCACGATACAGTGGAGCATCTTGAGTGTGGTTCTGATTCCAAAGGGAATGGTTTTGTTTTTAAAATTTATGACAGTTCCGGGCTCTCCTGGGCTATGGATCGTGCAATGGATTTTTATAAGCAGGATAGTGACGTGCGCGAGACGCAGATATCCCGTATTATGTCTGAGGGCAAGCAACGGTTCAACCATGGTGTATGCGCTAAAGCATATATTGATATCTATGAGAAGATGCTTGATCGGCCTCTGGTGAAGTCATTTGAATAACCCGGTTTTATGTGGAGTACAATATGTCGCGTAATGTGAAGCGAACCCGCTTGCTTGATGATCCCTATATCGAGCCGTACTCTGATATAATCAAAAGGCGTTATGATCTGGTTGAGAAAAGAATCAGTGAAATTACCGCAACGCCTGGCTCTCTAGCTGAATTTGCCTGTGCCCATGAATATTATGGATTGCATAAAAATTCAGATGGATGGGTTTTCAGGGAGTGGGCTCCCAATGCATCTGAGATCTGGCTGGTGGGCGATTTTTCCGCATGGAAGATTCTTGATCAATTTAAACTTGTCCGTCTTGCTGGGCGTGATGTCTGGGAGATAAAGCTGCCTCTGAAAGCGATCAGTCATGAGCAGTTTTACCGTCTCGAGATGTGCTGGGATGGGGGACGTGGTGAGCGTATACCTGCTTATGCCCGTAGAGTGGTTCAGGATAAGGCCTCGCTGCTGCAGGCCGCCCAGGTTTGGGATACCCCTGAGTATAAATGGAAAACTCTGGATTTCAAGGTGCCGGCCGATGGTTTGACCATTTATGAGGCCCATGTGGGAATGGCGCAGGAGGAGCAGGGCGTTGGCTCCTATATTGCGTTTCAAGAGAAGATTCTGCCCCGGATTGTTAAAGCCGGTTATAACACCATTCAGTTGATGGCCGTCATGGAACACCCTTATTACGGATCGTTCGGTTATCATATCTCCAGTTTCTTTGCAGCGTCATCACGCTCTGGCACCCCGGAGGAGCTTAAGTCGCTGGTTGATGCCGCCCATGCGGCCGATGTTGCGGTTATTATTGATATTGTTCACTCGCATGCGGTAAAGAATGAACGCGATGGCCTCGGTGCTTTTGATGGCACTCAGTATCAATATTTTCATGATGGCATGCGTGGATGGCATGAAGCCTGGGATTCGCGCTGTTTTGACTATGGCAAGGTTGATGTTCTTCATTTTCTGCTCTCTAACTGTCGCTATTGGCTGGATGAGTTTCATTTTGATGGTTTCCGTTTTGACGGTATCACCAGTATGCTCTATCTGCATCATGGGCTTGGCGTGGATTTTGTCGACTACAGTCAGTATTTTGATATGACCGTGGATGAAGATGCCTGGGTCTATTGCTGCATGGCGAATCGTCTGATTCATGAACTGCGTCCCGATGCCATTACTATTGCGGAGGATGTCAGCGGAATGCCTGGATTGGCAGCTCCGGTTGATCATATGGGTGCCGGTTTCAATGCCCGCATGGCGATGGGGGTTCCCGAGTGCTGGTTTAAACTGATTCGTGATGTCAAAGATGAAGATTGGAACATTGGATATCTGTGGCATGAGTTGACCAACTGCCGCTCGGATGAAATGACAATCAACTATGTTGAGAGTCATGATCAGGCACTTGTAGGAGGTAAAACTCTTTTCTTTGAGCTGGTTGATGACGCTATTTACACTTCAATGTCACGGAACGCTGAGAATATCGGGGTCGAACGTGGAATTTCCTTGCATAAACTGGCTCGACTTGCCACTCTGGGTACTTGTGGTTGCGGCTATCTGAATTTTATGGGTAATGAGTTTGGCCATCCCGAGTGGATTGATTTTCCGCGTGAAGGAAATGGGTTCTCTTACAAATATGCACGACGTCAATGGTCGCTGAGAGATAATCAGGAACTATCCTATTGGTGTCTGGCTGAGTTTGATGAAGCGATCATTAATCTGGTTAAGGATCATAAAGCCCTTGAAGGGAGCCTGCCTCGGCGTCTTTATGTGAACGACCATGACAAAATACTGGTTTTTGAACGGGGCGGTTTGATCTTTGCCTTCAATTTTCACAATGCTCGGTCGGTGGCTGACTATTCAATTGTTGTCCCGCCCGGTGAGTATCAGCTGCTTCTAGATAGCGATCAGGAAGATTTCGGGGGGCTGGGACGTATTGAATCTCATCAGAATTTTGCTTTAATGAATGATGTGCGCGATGTGGAGTGTTGCAATATCATTAAGGTTTATCTGCCCTGTCGGACCGCAATGGTGATAAAACGCAGGGAGCCGGGAAGCTGAACAGCCATCAGTCATCAGGCGACAGGCGACAGGCGTCAGGGTCAGGTATCAGGGGTTGAGGGCGTGTAGCTGTAGCGGCGGTTCTTTACTCTCTGTGCTTTTTTAAAAATAATTTAAATTAAAGGAATAAAATAATGGATGAAGCAAAAGTTGTTACACCTCCGCCGCCTCCGCGCGGCAATCGAAGAACTGCGAGTTCTGCAAGAAGATCGACGATGCAAAAGCATTCAAGTGCTTTGCCGGTTATCCCCTTTTTAATACTTATATTCATAGTGGCAATTCCGCTTTGGGTCTGGTTCTGGTGGCGGATTGAGCCAGGAAATGGTGATATTGCTGTTTTAATCAAAAAAACAGGAAAGAATCTGGCCATGGATCAAATTATCGCAACCTCTGATGAATACAAGGGTGTTCAGCTTGATGTGCTTCCAGAGGGCCGTTTCTTTAAGAATCCATACTCCTATAGCTGGACCATTATCAAGGCCACTGATGTTTCTGCCGGAAAGTTTGGTGTGCTTGTGAGGAAGTTTGGCAAGGATCTGCCGGGAGGATCTATTATTGCACCGGATGAAACATATAAAGGTATTGTGGGTGATGTGCTGGGCACCGGTAAACATCGTATCAATCCGTATGCCTACGAGATCAAACTTTTTGATGATATCAAGATTGCTCCTGGTCATGTGGGGGTTGTGACATCTCTGCATGGAAATGATGTGCTCTCCTCCTCTAATAAGGTGGATTCCGTCGATGACGGCTTTCTGGCAGAGGAGGGTTGGAAGGGTGTTCAACGTGATGTGCTGAAAGAGGGTACTCATCGTTTGAACCCATATCTTAAAGCCATTTCCATTGTTAATATTCAAAGCCAGCGATTTGAGTTCTCCGGTGATGAGGCCATTATGTTTCTGACTCTGGATGGTTTTTCAGTGACGGTTGAAGGGACTCTGGAGTTTAATCTCAATGTTGACCGTGTTGCTAAATTGACCCATGAAGTTGGCGATATGGATGATATTATGAAGAAGCTTATACTTCCCAGTGCCCGTGGGTTTTTCCGCATTGAGGGCAGTAAGAAAGAGGCAAACGAGTTCATTGTGGGCGAATCGCGTCAGGCATTTCAAAACAGCCTTCAGGAGTACTTGAAAGGTGTCTGTGAGGGATGGGGCATCTCTCTTAACTCAGTGCTGATCCGTGATATTATCGTTCCTCAGGAGATAGCCGGTATTATTCGTGATCGCGAGTTGGCGGCTCAGGAGGTCAAAAAGTTTGAACAGCAGATTGTCCAGGCAAAATCCAAGGCTGAACTGGAGAAGCAGAATGCGCTTGCCGAGCAGAAGAGACTGATGGTTGATGCCGAGACTGAGAAAATTCGTCAGCTGGTTATGGCTGAACAGGATAAACTGGAAAAAACGATTGCCGCCGGAACGGAACTGGCTGTTTCGAAAGTTCAGCTGCAAGCCGCGCGTGCAGATGCCGAGGCCTTATTGACACTGGCCGAGGCTGATCGTACCGTTGTTGCAACCAAAAACAAGGCGGATGCTGATGTTCTTAAACAGCAGGTCTCTGTATATAAAGATGAGTCTGACTATGTTCGGGCGCAGTTGTATAATGTGGTTGCTCCAAATATTCAGAGCATTCTCACGACCGATGAGGGTGGCGATATGTTTGGCCTGCCTGTTAAGGTCCACTCAGATGCGCCTGTTAAATCAAAGGTTGCACCCGTAGTCAAACCCAAGCCTAAACCTGTTACTAAAAAATCGCCCCCGGTATCCTCAGCTAATAAAGGAGGTGTAAAATGAAGCGCCTATCAATAGTTTTTGTTCCTGTTTTGATCGTTCTTGCGTTTATTGCTTTTATGTTATGGACGGTTTGTCGTATTCCTGTTAAGGCTGGTTATATGGCAATTGTAACCGCGAAAACCGGTGATCCATTGCCTCCCGGACAGATTCTGGCTGGTCCAGGGCAGAAGGGTGTTCGTCGTACCCCGTTGCCGGAGGGACGCCATTTTCTGAATCCGGTAATGTATGACTGGCGTATTGTGCCGGCAATTAATATTCCTGTGGGTAAGGTTGGTGTTGTGACATCCAAGGTTGGAAAAGAGTTGCCGTCAGGAGAGATTCTCTCTGCTGATAACGACAGCAAGGGTATCTGGAAGGATGTTCTTGGGCCTGGAACCTATCGCTTGAATCCTGAGGGATATGAGGTTACCGAGCTGGATGTGATTAATATTCCGATCGGTTATGTTGGTGTGGTGACTTCGCAGACCGGAGAGCCGGTCAAACCCGGTGAATTTGCCGGACCTGGTCAGAAGGGAGTTATGAAGGATGTGCTTCAACCAGGGCTTTATTATATCAATAACCGTGCGCATCAGGTGGATGTGCTTGAGATCGGTATGAATCAGGTCTCTATCCTGGGGCGTTCAGGATCGGTTGTTATAACCAAGAGTCAGATCTCTAATGCCAGCAGTGCGTTGGACTCTCTGCAACAGAATACCATTCAGGCCCAGCAGAAGAAGCGTAATAAATATCTGGAGCAGAATAGAAGCCGTGGCTTTATCTCTCAGCAGAGTGATGATATCTCCAGCATGGTTCAGTCAGCGCGCAAATTGATGAAGCCAAAAGAACAGCTAGCACTTGCTAAAGGTGCTCAACCATCTTCCGGCGGAGATAAGATTGATACAACTCCGGCTCCTGAGTCGGTTGCCTTCGGGTTGAAAAGGTTTGTTGAATTTCCCTCGCGCGATGGATTCCAGATTCTGATCGATATGACGGTTGAGTTTGAGTTGATGCCTGAGAATATCTCAAAGATTTATATGCTCTATGGCGATTTGCCGGCAGTTGTTGACAAGATTATTCTACCGCAGATTCTCTCGATCTCACGTATCAAAGGTTCCAGCTATGGCGCCCGTGATTTTATCGATGGTGAGGGACGTCAGCAGTTTCAGACCGACCTGACAACGGAGTTGACTCGGGTTATGAAGGATAAGCATATCGTTATTCATAATGCCATTATTCGTCATGTGGAGGTCCCCAAAGAGATTCTTGATCCTATTCAGTTGGCCAGTGTGGCAGTTGAACAGGACCTGACCAATCAGGAACTTCAGAAGACCGCTCAAAAGCAGGCTGAGTTGAATACAGAGACTGCTATGATTGATCAGCTCAAAAAACAGGTTGAGCAGGAAACAGAAAAAGAGGTGGCCACCATTGCGGCCAATACAAAAAAAGAGGTGGCTGGTATAAAGGTTGATGCTGAACTCGAAGTGGCTGGTATTAATCTTGAGAAGGCTGTTGTTCAGGCTGAAATCACTAAAGTGAGCGGTGAGGCAAAGGTGCAGGCGGAGTATATTGTGGCTAATGAGGAGGCTCTTGGTCGTAAATTGCGAGCATCGGTATTTGAAGATCCCGCTACATTGGCTGAACTTCAGTTTGTCGAAGAACTTAACCCGGCGGTTGGCATACGCATTATCCACGCTGGTGAAGGTACGCTTTGGACCGACCTGAAAACTCTGGCACCCACGTTGCCGGTTACAAAGTGACGTGTCGCAGACACGTCACTTGTTGTGGAATGTAGAATGTTGGACGTAGGATGAGATGTGTCTGGATCGACTTTATTGATTAAGTCGATCCACTCGGCACTTTTGCCCCTAACCCCTCCAGCTCCCTAACTCCCAATTCCTAAATAACCGGAGTTCCCCATGAACAGAAAACAGATCAACTGGCTGCTGGGTGAAATCGAAACCTGGCATGCCGAGGCGATAATCGGTTCTGCACTCGCTCAACAGCTGAAATCACGCTATGAGCTGGCTAAAAAAGATCAGCGCCTGGTAGGCCTTATCATTCTCGGATCGCTTGGGGCCTTGCTGATTGGTCTGGGAATAATCTCTCTGCTGGCTGCCAACTGGGGTGATATTCCGCGTGATACCCGTGCCGTAATATCCTTTCTTCCTCTGATTATATCCTATGGAACTGCTCTCTTCATTGGTCTGAAAAAGAAAACCTCTCTAGCCTTTAAAGAGCCTCTTGGAATATTCTGGGGACTCTCCATCGGGGCGGGGATTGCCCTGATATCGCAAACCTATCATCTGCCGGGGGATCTGGAGATATTTATTCTGGTCTGGATGCTGCTTTTGGTTCCCGTGGTCTGGCTTACACGTTCGCTGGGTTGTGTTGCAGGTTTTTATATCGGGCTCCTTTTCTGGTCCGGTTATGTGCAGGATAAACTAGGGGTGGCTGTCTGGTACTGGCCGCTGTCGGCTCTGGTTCTTCCTGTTGTGCTTGATGTTCGTCGCAGGGCTCCGGATGGAATGCGTGGCGTTTTTATGTTCTGGTCGCTTCTTGTTAGCTCAATTATTGCGCTTGGAATGACTATGGAGAGGTCATTGCCCGGGCTATGGCTCATAATTTACACATCCTTCTTTGTTGTTATGCTGCTGTGGAGTTCTGTGATGGACAGGGAGGATGTCGGCATATGGTCCAGACCTCTTTCGCTATGCGGTGGCGGAGGACTGACTGTGGTGCTGTACCTCCTTTGTTACAAGTGGCCCTGGGACAATATTGGTCCGGAGCACTATCGACATGGATGTGGACATCACCTATGGGCATCAGTTATTTATGATTTCTCTTTAACAGCTGTGCTTCTTATCGCAACCTTGGTTTTATTTTTTCTGTGGCGCAGAAAAACATCTCGTCTCTGTAACGTTGGCTCTCAGAGCCAAGAGAACTGTAGCGTTGGCTCTCAGAGCCAATCATGTAAAAACCAGAGTAATGGAGAAAATTGCGACAGTTCGCTTTTGTCCATAATTACAAAAGCCCTCTGGTATTCGGCTCCGTTAGTAGTGACAGTCATTTACGGTATAGCTTCGTATGCCTCCAGTGAAGTCGAGGAGATCTGCTCTGCTATTACATGCTTATATGTTGCTGCGCTGAGTCTCCTGACCATCGCGGAGGGGATAGGATCTCGAATGTTGTGGATGATCAACTTCGGGATGCTTCTTTTCCTTGCGCTGGTGATTGGCAAGTTCTTCAGCGAGGAATATTCCTTCACCATCAAGGGAGTTGTCTTTATTGTCAGTGGTGTAATCTTTTTTATCGTTAATACAATATTTGCGCGAAAACTCAGAAAGGAGGAGCAGTCATGAAAACACAGAGCTTCCTGATTGTCGCTACCTCCGCTTTTATCCTGCATGCAGGAATAATGGCATATATGATAATCAAACGTGAGATTACCCTTGATAAAGGTGAACGTTTCAGCTTTAAGACCGCACCGGTGGACCCGCATGATGCCTTTCGCGGAAAGTTTGTGCGCGTGGATATCGATGGAGATGGCCCCTTTACAAACAAGGTGGAGTATAAACGCGGGCAGAAACTCTATGCTCCGCTCGGTGTTGATGCAGATGGTCTTGCCGTTATGACGGATATTCTTATAAAACCTCCGAAGGATGATCCATATATAAAAGTGAAGTGCTCCCGCTGCTATGAAGACCGTGTTAAGACCGGTGTTGTTGATACTAATTTTATGTACTACTGCCAGCAGAAAAACGATAAATATCGGCGCTGGCGTAGTGAGAAAGATGTTGCGCGGTATAATCTTACTTACGATAAGGTACGCACAAATACAGTTGATAAATATAAATACACCGGTAAATACGTAACCAAGATAGAAGTTCCTTTTGATCGTTACTACATGGATGAAAAACTGGCACCCAGGGCAGAGCAGGCCTACCGTGATAACTCTCGTCGTGGTAAGCAGGATGCTGTTCTCAATGTCCGTGTCCGCAACGGCTACGCCCTGATTGAATCTCTCGAGGTGGGCGGCGTTCCTATCCGCGACCTGGCAAAAGAATGAGTGCTCGCAGAGACGCTGAGAGTGCAGAGATGAAAACGATGAAATACTGAAGTCCGCACCTTAGGTCATGCACAGTGAGCATAGCGAAGCAACACCGGAAGTCAGTCGCTATGCGGCTGACCTTTAAAGCAAAGTGTGCGAGGGGCCAGCTCCTGCTGAGCCGTAGTAACCTTCCGATTCTTCTGCAAAAAAATCCGAATTATGCCCTAGTCCCTTGTCTGGACTGATAAAATACGTTATATTTAATAATATTATTATGAGGGAGGACAATATGGCGGTTAATGCGCAGTATGAGCGGTTGTTTAAGATAGATTCCTATATTCGCGGGCGGACAAAAGTTACTCGAATGCTGCTGGCAGAGAAACTCGAGGTCACCAAACGTACTATTCAGCGTGATCTTGATGACCTTCGCTACCGATTTGAAGCTCCGTTGGAGCACAATCCGGAGCGAGGCTATTTTTACTCATTACCCAACTGGGAGATGCCCTCCATACCAATCACGGAACGAGATCTATTTTCTCTTCTCATTGCCAGGCGAGCCGTAGGACTTTATCGCGGCACCCCCTTAGAGGAGCGGTTGACACAGATTTTCAACAAAATCGCCGGTTCACTCTCAAAAACCATTCATGTGCACCCGGACTATCCCTCAGGCGGAATACTCAGCTTTGCCCCCGAGCCGGTTCTGGAGGTGAATGAAAAGGTCTGGAGCCGCTTGCTTGGAGCAATCCGTAACAGCCGTTCATTGGAGATCGTTTATCAGAGTCGTCACTCCGGTGAACAGAGTAAACGTCGGATTGATCCATATCACATTCTCAATATGCAGGGCGACTGGTATCTCTATGCATGGGATCATCTGAGAAACCGAGTCAGCCAGTTTCAATTATACCGTATCAGTACGGTAAAGGTTCTTAAAGAGGTCTTTGAGATAAACAGCGGATTTGACATCAAGAAAATCACCGAATGCAGCTTCGGCAGTTTCGGCAGCACTGAAAAATTAAAGAACGTCCGGTTGAGAATCACTGGAGATATGGGGGAGTTGTTTGCCGGACGTCAGTTTCATCCACAGCAGACGACAAAAAATATCAGGAATGGCTTTGAAATCGCTTTTCCGGTCAGTTCGGCTGGAAGAAAACCCTTCTACAATCTTATACAGTGGATACTCAGCATGGGCCGCGATGTTGAAATTATCTCGCCGAAACAGCTCAAAACCCTCGTTTATGAAGAGATTCTGGCGATGAAAAATGTTATAGAAAAATAATTCCAGTGACACGTTATGTCACTGTTGATGTGGTATTTTGGAAATAAGTTGAAGTCGCGAGGTTGGTTGGAAGGTGCGGAAGTTGGAGTGGAAAAGGCGAAGTGTTACCTTCGCCTATATGTATACGTAAATGTTTCAATCCACATTAAGGGCGAGGCTTAAAGTACCTGATACCCCAACGAATTGCGTTAGTGAAACAGAATTTATGTTAGTTCGCAAGGTAATATTTATAATCTTTATTATATTTATACATAAATGAAAGAAATAATTGACGGTGGATGAATAAATTTGTTATTGTCATTTTTAAAGAGGCAAGCTGGCTGATTTTATTAGGATAAACAAAAGATGAATGATTATTGTTTAATTGGAATTGAGCATATCTCACAGGAGGATTGCAGTGAGAGATCTTGATATAATTAATGTGGCTCATTATCGGAAAGAGGATGATGAAATCCAAGAGGTTAAGGAGCACTTGTTGGCTGTTAGCGATACGTGTGAGAGGCTTTCTGCAAAGTTGGGTTTATCAGCCTGCGGCAGAACTATGGGGCTTCTTCATGATTTTGGAAAGTATGGCGAACTTTTTCAGAAATATATCAAATCTTCTGTGGGTCTTTATAAACCGGCGCATCCCTGTTATGTTAACTATCGAAAATTAAAAGGCAAGATTGATCATGCAACTATAGGCGCTCAGTGGGTTTGCAATAATATGGAATGTGTTACCGCGCTTGATCAAGCTACAAAAGAATTTATTACGTTGTGTATTTGTTCTCACCATGGAGGGCTGATTGATTGCCTATCGATTGATGGGGAAGATGCATATTCAAAAAGGATGCAAAAATTATTAGAGTATGCAAGTGTTGATAAGGTTAATCATGTGGCTGATGCAGAGATAATTGAAGCTGTAAAAAATATCCGCTTTGATGAATTAACAGCGGAGATTTCTAGAATAATCGCTGAAGTCAATAAGGCTGCTCAATACAATAAATTATGTAACTTTGGGCTTTTTCTAGTGGCTCGTTATCTATTTAGCTGCCTAATTGATGCGGATAGAACTGATACGGCAGATTTTGAATTAAAAAACAACAAATCACTACGTGCATTAGGGCAATATCTTGATTGGTCTGTTCTTGTTGATATATTTGAAGTGCACAACTCTGATTTTATCATTGATTCGGAGATAAATATCAAACGTTCTATTGTTTCCGATGCATGTTATCAAAAGGCCATGTCTGCAAAAGGGCTGTTTTATTTAACAGTTCCTACTGGTGGGGGTAAAACGCTGGCTGTTCTGCGCTTTGCCCTTCATCATGCTCGCAAACACAAGATGTCGCGCATAATCTATGTAATCCCATATACATCTATCATTGATCAAAATGCGGAAACGGTAAGAAAAATATTTAATGGGATTAAGGGGGTAGATGTAGATGAAATAGTTTTGGAACACCACTCGAATTTAGCAGAATCAAAAGATACAAAGCTAAATAGGTTGTTATCCGAAAATTGGGATGCACCAATTGTATTCACAACGTCAGTACAGCTACTCGAATCACTCTTTGGAGGACGTACACGAGGCGCACGAAGAATGCATGCATTAGCTAATTCTGTTGTAATCTTTGACGAGGTTCAGACTCTTCCGATTAAAACTGTGCACTTATTTAATAACGCAATAAATTTTCTGACAAATGTGTGTTCGTCTTCAGTTGTGTTTTGTACGGCGACACAACCCCTGTTACATGATGTTGATCCGAAAAAAGGAGCTGTCTCTTATTGTGAAGATATGGAATTGGTCAGGGATCAATCGCTCTTTAAGGAGTTTAGAAAAGTTGAGGTAGTGAATAGCTGTAAGCCAAGCGGCTGGTGCGTGGATGAAATGCAAGATGCAATAGCAGAGAAGGTCGCTGCTTATGGTAGTGTGCTGGTAATTACAAACACAAAAAAAGATGCTGAGCGCATTTTTGGATCAATTAAAGAGTTGTCCGCCAAAAGATTTTTCTTAAGTACCAAGATGTGTCCAGCTCATCGCATGGATGTTTTAAGTGAACTGAAAAAACATCTAGATCCCGTAAATCCAAAACCCGTTGTTTGTGTCAGTACACAATTAATTGAGGCGGGTGTTGATGTGGATTTTGGTTGTGTCTTCCGTTCTTTAGCGGGGATAGATTCGATAGCTCAAGCCGCTGGTAGATGCAATAGGGAAAACAAAAGGTCGTCAGGCGGGAAGGTTGTCATAGTCAATTTGAAAGGCGAAAATTTGGATAAACTACCTGATATACGAATCGCGCAGGAAAAGGCAGAGCGAGTAATCAATGATTTCAATGAGGATCCTGATTTGTTTGATAACAGCCTTATATCGAAGAAAGCAGTGGAGCTTTATTACTCTTACTACTTTTATGAGAGATCAAATGAAATGGTCTACAACCTGCACCGTTCTGATTTCGGACGCGATGATGACTTGCTTTCATTGTTATCGACAAATAGGTTGTCTGAGAAATCCGCTCGTGCAGGCGGTATTGATGGGAAGAGAATTTTAAAGCAATCATTTAAGAGTGCATGCGATAAATTTGAAGTCATTGATGCTCCAACAATAGGGGTGATAGTGCCCTATAAAGGGGTGAGAGATAAAAAGGGATATGCGGAAAAGCTAATCGCAGATTTGCTCTTAAATACTGACTTTAAAATGGAAAAGGTTCTGCGGAAAAAGTTACAGCAATATTCCGTTAATATCTTTTCATATGAACGGGATAAATTGATGGAACAAAGGACAGCTCTTTGTGAAGTTAGGCAGGGCAGCGGGATATATGCGTTAGCTGAGCATTATTATTGCCCACAAACAGGTTTGAATTTGGAGCCGGTATCATTGATGCCATTTTGTGAAGTGTAAGGAGAAACAATGAAAAATAGCATAGAGTTTAAGGTAAGCGGGCCTATGGCGCTGTTTACTGATCCTGTAAGCAGGATTGGTGGTGAAAAATGTTCGTATCACATTCCTACGTATGAGGCTTTGAAAGGAGTTTTGAAATCAATATATTGGAAGCCAACGATTATTTGGGTGGTGGATAAGGTGCGTGTAATAAAGCCGATTCAAACTCAGTCAAGGAATATGAAGCCTTTGAATTACGGGGGAGGTAATACGTTAGCAATCTATACCTATCTTGCAGACGTAGAATATCAGGTGCAGGCTCATTTTGAGTGGAACGAATTTCGGCCGGATATGGAGGGTGACCGCATTAATGGGAAGCATTTCGCAATTGCTAATAGAATGGTTGATAAAGGAGGACGACAGGACATATTTCTTGGTACGCGCGAGTGCCAAGCTTACGTGGAAGAGTGTGCTTTTGGAGAAGGAGAGGGAGCTTATGATGATATTCATGAGTTGTGCTATGGGGGAATGTTTCATGGTTTTGATTATCCTGATGAAACAGGTGTGAATGAACTGCACAGTCGCTTTTGGATGCCTGTAGTCAAGAAAGGGATTGTTGAGTTTATCCGACCAGAAGATTGTGTGATTACTAAGTTTGTTCGTGAAATGGAACCAAATCCACCAGCATCGATTGGATTGCAAGAGGAGGCCATTAAAAATGAGTTGGATTAATAAACTTTATGAAACGTATGAAAATAATTTCAGTGCTTCGATGAATGCTGATAATCATGATGTTTTGCTGCCGATTTGTCATACAACGCAGGTGGCTCATATAGAAGTTACGATTGATGATATGGGTCTGTTTCGTGGAGCAAAAGTAATTTCTAAAGAAGATTCCAAAACTATTGTCCCATGTACTGAAAAGTCTGCTACTCGGTCAGGAAGTAAGCCAATACATCACCCTTTAGCCGATAAACTGCAATATTTATCCGGAAATCTTACTGACTATGGAGGAGCAGTTACGGTTGGATTTTCAAAAGAGCCACAAAAGCCGAACTCCGATTATATAAGAGATCTGAAGCGTTGGTGTGATTCCGAGAACTCCCATTGGAAGGCCTGTGCCGTGCTAGCATATGTTGAAAAGGGGACGTTGATCAAAGATCTGGTAGATGCCTCTATCTTGAGGATATCAGAAGGAGGTGAACGTGCAGGTAAATTGATTTATCAGTGGGAATCGGAAGAGGCAAAACCCGCAATATTTGGGTTGTTGTCAGGGAAAGTGGATGGAAAAGGGAAACGTGGTCAATGGCAGTCGGATGCATTTGTTAGATGGCGAGTTGAAAAGGCTGGCTTTTTGGATAGTTCTACGCAAACAGATCGTGAATTGCAGGAAAGCTGGGTTGCATATTATACTAGCCTGAATCAAGAGAATGGTTTGTGCTTTGTGACAGGTAAAAATACCGTTTTGGCTGAGTCTCACCCTGGTAAAATCAGAAATCCGGGGGATAAGGCTAAGTTAATATCGTCCAATGATTCTTCCGGTTTTACATACCGAGGACGTTTTACTGAAGAATCACAGGTTTGTGGTGTTGGCTTTGATGTTTCTCAGAAGGCGCATAATGCCCTGCGCTGGTTGTTAGACAGGCAAGGATGGAAAAGTGGCGATTTGGCAATTGTCGCTTGGGCAGTATCAGGCGCTGATATTCCAAAGATTATGGATAATACGAATTCTCTCTTCATTGCAATCCAAGATGATGACGATTGTGTGTATACTGCACAAGAGTTTGGAGTCAAGTTGACACAGCGTATCTCTGGCTATTTTGCTGCGTTGGGATCTGTCCAAGAAGTTGTTGTAATGGTTTTAGATTCTGCGACACCTGGTCGCATGGCAATAGTGCTTTATCGTGAATTGCAGGGGGCTGAATTCCTTAAGCGCGTTGATGCTTGGCACTCTAGTTGTTTCTGGCTGCAAAGATATAGCAATGATAAGAAGTTTACCGGCGCTCCTTCGCCTCATGATATTGCAAAAGCAGCTTACGGTGATAAGCTTGACGACAAATTGAAACGTGCAACAATTATGCGATTGTTACCGTGTATTTTAGAGAGCTCTCAAATACCGCAAGATATTGTAGAATCCTGTATTCACAGGGCCGTGAAAAGAAATTGTCTTGATCACTGGGAGTGGGAAAAAGTTTTGGGGATTACTTGTGCAGTTTATAAACATTATACAAAAGAAAAGGAGAATTATGTTATGGCATTAGATAGAGAACGAAAAACACGCTCTTATCTGTTTGGTCGTTTGTTGGCCGTTGCAGATGGGATAGAGCAGTGGGCTTTAAATCAAGCAGGGGAGAAACGACAAACAAATGCGGCTCGGCTAATGTCGTATTTCGCGGATCATCCATGTAGTGCCTGGCGTACGCTTGAGTTGGGATTGCACCCATATAAAGCACGCCTTGGATCAAAGATAAGAAAACATGATGATGAGCTATTGGAGATAATGAATGCATTTGATCCTGTTGATTTCAATGATGATAAAACTCCATTGTCAGGAGAGTTTTTGCTCGGATTTCATTGTCAACGCGCAGAGTTATTTAAGAGTAGTAAAGAAAATAAAGGAGAAGTAGAATGAGTTTAACGAAGAAAATTGATTTCGCAGTTGTTTTTAGTGTAAAAAATGCGAACCCGAATGGCGACCCACTTAATGGGAATAGACCAAGAACAAACTATAGCGGGACTGGTGAGGTTTCAGATGTTTGTATTAAACGAAAGATTAGAAATCGTTTAATGGAGAGCGGCCAGGAGATTTTTGTGCAATCCGATGATAATAAAGTTGATGATTGTCCCTCTTTACGTGCCAGAGCTGATAAGGTGTTGGAAAAGAAAAAGAAGGTTGATGAGAATGTAAAGATTGCATGTGAAAAGTGGTTTGATGTTCGGGCTTTTGGACAGGTGTTTGCTTATAGTGGAGATAAAAAAGGTGCGGGCGTTTCAATACCTGTGCGAGGCCCAGTTTCTGTTCAGACAGCATTCTCACTTGATAGGGTTAGCATAACTAGCACTCAGATAACTAAGAGTGTAAGTGGCGATGGGGATGGAAGTAAAAAATCTGCGGATACAATGGGCATGAAACATCGCGTTGATGAAGCGATATATTCGTTCTATGGAAGCATGAATCCGCAGTTAGCGCAGAAAACGGGATTTAGCGACGAAGACGCTCTCGTTATTAAAGGTATTCTGCCAAAGCTCTTTGAGAATGATGCATCCAGCGCGAGGCCAGAAGGAAGCATGGAGGTGCTGAAGGTTGTGTGGTGGCAGCATGATTGCCCTCATGGACAATACTCTTCTGCAAAAGTTCATAGAAGTTTGAACGTTGAGCCTGATGGATCAATTAAATTGAACAATATGGATGGATTAATCCCTGAAGTGATCGATGGGTTTTAATGATTAAAATGCTTTAACAAGCGACATCCATAGCGTCATCCTGACTTGTTCCGGTAACGACGCTGTAGAGGCTCCACGAGCCGGAAAGAGTCGGTAAGCACCATGAACACCTCAAACGAAAAGAAATTGGCAGCTAGGGCTACGGAACTGGGCAACAGCGTAGATCCGCAGGCTTTGCATGAACTTGTGCCGCTGACCAGTTCGCAATCCGCACTTGTCAGGCGCCTGGCTGCCTCGGCACTCGGAAAGCTGGCGGAGATCGTGTCCGCTGCTTCTGCTGTCGCAGCCCTTCACCCTCTGCTGCAGGATGAGCATCCGCAGGTGCGGCAATATGCGGCTAAGGCTCTTGGTGCGTTTGGTGCGGCATCAAAAGAGGCTCTGTCTGATCTGCGCGATCTTTACAAAAGTCCGGTTGAAAAGGATTATGTAAAACGCAGTGTACTTACCGCCGGCAAGATGATTAACACTGCTGTTGAAATCGAAGAGAGACAAGCCGTGCATTGCTGCCAGCGCTGCGGAGTTGAACTGCAGCATGATGAATACGTGCGCTCGCAGAGGGCGTTCCAGCGCTCTTTCTGTAACTACTGCTTTGATGAAGTCTTTCTGGAACGACGCAACTTTGAAACGAAGGTCGAGTTACAAAAAAAAATCCGCTCTAAGGATGGTACCTGGGTGCAGTCTGATGGTGAGCGGCGTATCTGCGAAATTCTGGATGCCGCAGACATCAAGTATCGCTATGATGAGCGTTTCCGCATTCTGGATGGATATGCCATTCGACCCGATTTCTACTTGCCGGAATTTGATGTCTATATTGAATACTGGGGAATGAATACCACCGACTATAAAATCGGTATGCTTAAAAAACAGAAATTATATCAGCAGCAGGGAAAGAAACTTATCTCTCTTTATCCCGATGATAAACCGCTTATGCAAAAATTGCTTCAGGAAAAGCTGGAGAAACTTCGATGAGCTGTCCCGAGAATGAGCTTTTTCCAATCTCCGCGCTGCAGCATTTCTCCTTCTGCCCGCGTCAGTGTGCCTTGATTCACATTGAACGCGTGTGGCAGGAGAATATGCTCACTGCCGAAGGACGTGCCATGCACGAAAAAGCTCACTCCGGCGACTCGGAAACACGTGGTGATGTGCACATAGCCCGCGGTCTTGCTCTGCGTTCTCTTGAATTAGGCATCACCGGTGTGGCCGATGTGGTGGAGTTCCATAGACAGCCTGACGGCAGCTCTGTTCCTTTTCCCGTTGAATACAAACATGGAAAACCGAAAGAGGGTAACTGCGATCGGGTGCAGCTCTGCGCACAGGCTCTCTGCCTGGAATCCATGCTCAAAGTTGCTGTTCCTGAAGGTGCTCTCTTTTATGGACGCAGCCGCAGGCGTGAACCGGTTGCGTTGACGGATGCTTTAAGAATTGAAACCGCAGAGCTGTGCCGAAAAGTGCACCAGCTTCTTAATTCCTGTGTAACTCCGGCACCGGTATATTCACCGCGTTGTCGTTCCTGCTCTCTGTATGATATCTGCATGCCGAAAAAAGTTTTCATTAGTGCAGAACGATATATTGAACGTTTTCTGAAAAAGGAAGATGACGAATGAAACGTATTCTCAACACTCTTTATATTAGAACGCAGGGGGCCTACCTTAAGAAAGAGGGGGAGTCGGTTGTCGTTCAGATTGAAAAGGAAACGAAGCTCCGTGTGCCTCTGCTCTCTCTCTGCAGCATAGTCACATTCGGCAATGTTCTGTGCAGTCCCTTTCTGCTGGGTTCATGTGCAAAACATGGTCTTTCTGTGAGTATGCTTTCCGAGCATGGCTATTATCTCGGACATTTTGATGGCCCTGTTTCCGGTAATGTGCTGCTGCGTAGAACTCAGTATAGATGGGCCGATGATGTGGAAAAAACACGCTCTGTGGTTCGTTCCATTGTGGCAGGGAAGATAGTTAATGCCCGCCAGGTTCTGCTGAGGACAGCTCGTGAAAGGCCTGATGATGAGGATTTGAAAAATGCAGTCGCCCATTTGAAAGGCAGCATTGGACGACTTGGAGGAACCGCATTGGATTCTGATAAAATGCGCGGAATAGAGGGCGATGCAGCCAAGGTGTATTTCAGTGTTTTTAATAAGATGATAACCGTTGATAAGGAGGAATTTGTTTTCAACGGACGTAGCCGCAGACCTCCTATGGACCGAATTAATGCGCTTCTGAGTTTTGCTTACACTCTGCTCTATAATGAGATGAAAGGTGCATTGGCATCAGTAGGCCTGGATCCGTCTGTCGGTTTTTTACATAGAGACCGACCCGGACGGCACAGTCTTGCTCTGGACATGATGGAGGAGATGCGCACTTTCTGGGCTGACCGCCTTGCCTTGACTCTGGTAAATCGACAGCAGCTGTCTGTAAAAGATTTTGATGTCTCTGATTCCGGCAGTGTGCTTCTTAATGATAAAGGACGTAAAACAGTGCTTGTTGCCTGGCAGAAACGCAAGCAGGATGAAATCACACATCCATTTACCAATGATCGGATACACCTGGGTTTACTGCCCTTTCTACAGGCTCAGATTTTGGCAAGATATATGCGGGGCGATCTGGATGCATATCCACCCTTTTTCTGGAGATAGTGGGGGAGAATTGAGAATTGAGAATTGAGAATTGAGAATTAGGTGCGCTTCGGAATGATGTCCTCGCAGAGACGCGGAGAACGCAGAGTAGAGAACAAGCTTGATAGTGAGGTGTGTATAATGATGGTTCTGGTTACATACGATGTGGCAACAACCACGCCTGAAGGACGAAAGCGACTGAGGCGCGTTGCAAAAACCTGCCTTAATTTCGGACAGCGTGTGCAGAACTCAGTATTTGAGTGTCTGGTAGAACCTGCTCAATGGGTGGATCTGAGAACGCAGCTGCTGAATATTTATGCTGAAGATGAAGACAGCCTTCGCTTTTATCAGCTGGGCGCGGGGTGGCAGAAGAAGGTTGAGCACCATGGGATTAAAGGTGTGCCCGACCTGCAAACTGACATTTTGGTAATTTGATTTTTGCGTATTTAAGCTATCGCGAACCTCAAGCAGACAGAAAAACACTGAAAGGCCTGCGATTTTCACAACTTGTTCTTTGACAACTGATTAGACAAAAAATATTTTTCAGAGGCAAAAAAGCAATCTCATATTCAGTAGGTCTGCGGAAACAATGCCGTAGACTACTGAATATGAGTGTGTTATAAATAAACTGTCGCGCCCTTCGCGGGCGCGTGGATTGAAACCGATTTACGAAGAGGCTACTTGTGCGGGATGTCCGTGTCGCGCCCTTCGCGGGCGCGTGGATTGAAACAAGGGGAACGGAATTGATGAATGGATTACCGCTGGTCGCGCCCTTCGCGGGCGCGTGGATTGAAACTTTGATTGGTGAGTTTTTAATCAGTGCTCCACGGGTCGCGCCCTTCGCGGGCGCGTGGATTGAAACGTCATTGTCTGATCCGGACACGTCACCCATTGAGGGTCGCGCCCTTCGCGGGCGCGTGGATTGAAACCGCATCACATCCCGGCATATCATCGCAATACTGTCGTCGCGCCCTTCGCGGGCGCGTGGATTGAAACAACCATCCAATACCATGCTCTCTCATAATCATCTGTCGCGCCCTTCGCGGGCGCGTGGATTGAAACCTGGATGAGGCGGCAAGCCCATATCATAAATGCCAGTCGCGCCCTTCGCGGGCGCGTGGATTGAAACCATGATTGATTAACCTCTCACGGTTGCCACGCCAGTCGCGCCCTTCGCGGGCGCGTGGATTGAAACCCCATCCTGCATACATTATCGTAGATCCGTTTCCGTCGCGCCCTTCGCGGGCGCGTGGATTGAAACGCTCGTCGGAACCCCATCGGAAGAACCTTGGTGTCGCGCCCTTCGCGGGCGCGTGGATTGAAACAATGCAACGCTCGAACTTAACAAAAGACTCAAAGAGTCGCGCCCTTCGCGGGCGCGTGGATTGAAACATCGTCTATCGTAATGGATAACCTACTTGTGACAGGTCGCGCCCTTCGCGGGCGCGTGGATTGAAACAACGGTGGCCGGCTCATCAGCTTCCAGGCGGAACGTCGCGCCCTTCGCGGGCGCGTGGATTGAAACCCTTCTCTCTCGACCTCTCAGCTGAGGCCGCTGGTCGCGCCCTTCGCGGGCGCGTGGATTGAAACCTGATGAGCTTCTGATCCACATACTGGCCGATTGTCGCGCCCTTCGCGGGCGCGTGGATTGAAACTTTTCGGCCGGCATTGAGGATGCACGGGTATTGACTGTCGCGCCCTTCGCGGGCGCGTGGATTGAAACACGCTGGCACATGGGGATAAGATTTTTTCAGTTGTCGCGCCCTTCGCGGGCGCGTGGATTGAAACTGTTTGACAAGTTCCTCGATGTGCGCGCGGTGGCTTGTCGCGCCCTTCGCGGGCGCGTGGATTGAAACTTGGCGAGCTCGCATCATTCAGCGACACCGACACGTCGCGCCCTTCGCGGGCGCGTGGATTGAAACAAGGTCAGCGAGAACCAATGTCCATGCAGGCTCTTCGTCGCGCCCTTCGCGGGCGCGTGGATTGAAACATGGTTCAGC
>JAQIBS010000111.1 GCA_027858965.1 Kiritimatiellia bacterium | reverse complement strand
CCCCTGCGACCGTATGGATATCCGGTCGCAGAGGCCTGCGACCCTCCAGAAATGCGTTGTGGTGAAGTTTTGATGAACTTGAGCCCGTCAATTTGCCGTTAGGGCGGTTGAGTTTCGAGTACTAAAATAAAAAAGTCACCGGGTTTGTTTCCGGTGACTTTTTGTTTTTCAGTTAACCTCAGATCAACGAATCATCAACAAAGTGCCGCTTGGACGGTTGAAGTAGATTTTGGTGCGGTCTTCGTTGTAGATCAGGGTTGAGTGGGTTGCCCCTTCAATCGACCAGCCTGTCAGATCGTCAGGACCGACAATACTTTGGGTTGATGCATAGACAGTGCCTTTGGCCGGAGGCATCAGCCCCGTTGTCAAGCTCTCCACCTGCAGAACTCCATTGGTCGGGAATATCAGGATTCCATTAACCGTGGTGGTGTCGCTTGCTCCTGATTCGAAGCGCCAGTAGGGCAGTGCGCCCGGATTGATCATCAGATAGCCGCCGATCTGCAGTGTTCCGCAGGCATCTGCCGTTCCTGCATGCATGAATGCATTGCTGACAACTGTTACACTACCGCCTATGCGTCCATCACCGAAGAGCGTCGCGCCTGCCGCCACCGTTACAGGACCGTCGGTTGCATTGCCGCCTCCTGCCACACCGAATGCACCGGCATTAACCGCGATTGCTCCGTTTGCTGTATTCTCACCTGTGAAGGTCAGTGTGCCGGTGCCGCTCTTGACCAGAGCGCCGAGACCGGTAACGGTGCCGTCAAAGACGTTGTTGCCTGCAATATCAAGTGTCACGGGGTTTGCAAGGGCATCGACTGTCTCTTCGTTGCTCAATCCATACAGATGGTAGGTGTCGTTTTCGTTGTGCGAATCAATTATGATGGCCAGTTCATTGGTGGCTGCCAGATAGCGGTAGCCGAGGTAGTTATCGTTGGGTGTGACAGTATTGTCGTCCGGATTGAAGGTAATCACATCGCTGATCGGGCCTGTGCCGTCCGGATCAAAGGTGAAGGTCTGCTCGCGGTCCTTGAAGTCAGGCTCCCAACGGCGGTTGTAGAGGCGGATCTCATACATTCTGCCGACTGTCAGACCTGTGAGTTTCATGGTGCCGTCCCTTAGACCGTAGTTCATATCGTAGATCAGGTTGTAGATGTCTTGGTCTGTGGCTACCCCAATACTGCTTGCGTTGCTGCCGTTATGGTAGCTTGTCGGCATTCCAGACCAGCCGTAGCCGTTGATTGATCCGGAGGTTGCCGTGGTTTTTGTGAAGGCAACCCCGTTGACAATGGCCTTGTTTGCGTTGGAACCGAAGTCCAGCAGATGCGTGTAGTCTTTATCTGTTGAAATGTCGCAGTCGGCATCACTGGTGATGGCAACGAAATACGGTCCCGTGTTGGTCGGCGTATTGCCGAGATTAAAACTGCCTTCCCCAATAATTCCACCCAGAGTTACATTGCCGGAGGATGCCTGCAATGTGGCTCCACTGGCGACAGAGACTCCGCTGGCGACAGATGCACCCGACTCCAAAACAGCTGTTCCCGCCTCTATCTCCAATGGTAGCGAGAGCGTGTTAGCACCACCGAAGCTTTGCGTACCCGCTCCCTGCTTAGTCAATGTGCCGATGCCGGTAATTGCACCAATGAAACTCGCAACAGTGCCGGATGCCGGTGCCAGGGTGAGCGATCCACTTGATGCACCGGGAACTGATTCGTTTGATAATCCGTAGAGATGGCATGAGTGACCATCGTTTAGGGATTTGATGCGTATCGAAAGTTCGCCACTGTTGTCCGCTGTATACTGACAACCCACAATGCTGCGGGTCACACTGTCCGGATTATGCTGGATGGTGTCGATTGTGCCGTTTTCGTTGAAGAATGTGAAGACCACCTCTCTCGGATTATCGGCCCAGTTTTTGAAGTAGAAGCGGGTCTCGTAAGTCTCTCCGGCCGTCAGCCCCGTCAACGTGAATGTAAAATTATATGAGCCGTAGTTGAAGTCATAAAGCAGGCTTTCCATGCCAGTTAAGGTGGCGTCGCCGGTAGCACTGTTCCACGCGCCACCGGGTAGTGTCCCTGTATAGCTGCCACGATCATCGAAAGTCACTCCGTTGACGGTTGGGTTGGCAGTTGAGAGAGGGAAGTCCATAAGATGCGTATAAGTCTTTGCAATGGAGATTCCGCTGTCGGCATCCCCCGTGAAGGCTTTTACATAGGCGTAGCCGCCCAGAGCCAGAGTGCCATCGCCTTGGATTGCGGCAACGGTTTCCTCTCCTGACACAGCTAATGTTGCATCTGAATGAACCCGTAATGTGGACCCGTTGCTGATGCGGTTATCGGCTGTGAGCGCCACTGATCCTCCCTGTACATCAATATCACCGCTAAATCCATTCGCTGCACCGGCATTGCCGGTGAGGAAAAGGAACCCGCTGCCACTTTTTGCCAGAAGGGAACCGGTTGGGCCGGTCAATGTGCCCGCAAAAGTTGAGTCTGCATCCTGATTGACCTGTAACTCGGCATCAGCTGCTGTTAGATCAAGCTCTCCTGATCCTGAGAGTGTGCCGACGGCTGAATAGGGGGTGAACCATGAATTCGGTACCGTCATCGCGGTGGTTGTGCCTGGTTGTGTCACCTGCATGCGCAAGCCGACGCTGTCGATTATCTGGAAATAGCCCAGAACTATATCATGCGAACCAGCATTGAGGCGGATGGATGCCTCTGACCACCCACCCAGATTATAATTGCGGTTATTCACTGTCTGGCTGTCAATCGCCAGCAGGAAGCCGTCGTCACAGTAGACTCCAAACATGTAGACGCCGCTCTGAGGTATGGTGATCGTTCCGCGCCAGACTACTTCAAAATACTCAGTGCGGCTGCCACCCGCACCGTATGGCTGAGGGAAGCTGCATGTTTCATTCCACCCAAAATCAAAGTCGCTCCCCTGTAATCCGCTGGGAGAGACTACGTCAGGGGTGAGAGAAGCAAAGTGAGCTTCCAGTGCACTCAATGTCCAGTAATTGTTGGTATTGGGGGTGGTGCTGTAGTAATAGCCCATTAGTCCATCGGATACGGGAGTTTGCACAGACAGTGTGCTGGATGCGGCGATTTCCAGAGCGCCGGCAAGAGCAGAACTCTGCAATGCCAGAGTGCCGGCGTTGATCTTTGTAAGACCTTCATAAGTGTGAAACGGATTATCCAATGTAAGTGTGCCGATTCCCTCTTTTGCCAATGTGCCGTCCGCGACACCTGCGAGTGTACCGGAGAAGGTGCTGTTTCCACTTTGGTTGACTGTCAGTGCCGGTGTAGTGCCGGTGAGTTCAAATGTTGAAGAGGATGTACCGGTTAGTGCTCCGTTAACAGCCACGTTGTTGCGTGTGGCAACTGTACCTGATATGAGTGATAGATCCGTATTAACAACTGTGTTTGTGCTGAGTGTCAGCGTTGCCCCGGTTCCGGCGGAGATTTCTACGCCACTGGATCCGTTCAGCGTGGTGCTGATGGTGTGTGCCCCGGTAAGTGCGGAGATCAGGGGTGTGGATGTTCCATCATCAAGGTTCAGAGAACTGCCGCTGAGTGTATATCCATAACTGGAGTTGTTAAAAGTCAGTCCGCCGACTGTACTCGCTGAATCGATGGTGACCGTGGCTTTATTTGTGATGGCTATTCCAAAAAGAGGTTTTATGCCGGCGGCGTCAGGTACGCTGCCTCCATCCCAGTTGGAGCCGAGCGACCATAAACCGCTATCCACTTTTTTCCACATGGCAGAAGTGCCGCCTGAGGTGTTGCTGATGGTCAGCAGAACCAGAGCGTTGGCGGTATCATTTGAGAATGTGTAGCCTGCACCTGACTGCATATTGCCAACGGAAAGCAGTGAAATGTCGCCACCCAGCGTGCCGGCGTAGGAGAAGAGTGTATATATGCCTGCTTCATAGAAAGGCAGACCTGTATCTGCATAGAAGAGGTTGACCACGGTGTTGCTGATTGTCAGACCATCCGTCATTGTTGTATCAAGCCGGTCGTTGATACCGGGGGCAAAGTCAACATCCAATGTGGCTGAAGTTGCCGCGCTGCCGATCACGAGCGCATTGAGTGTCTGTTGACGCGCAGCGAATGTGCCGAAACTGAGGGAACGTCCGCCCAGTAGCAGAGATAGCTCATCGGGAACGGTGCCTTCAAAGACGAGCTTGCTTAGACCGGATAATACCGGAACCCCGGTGCCGTTGAAATCAGGGGCGAAGATGATGTCGCTGAACACTATAATACCATCGGAAGGACCATCGAGCATGATGTCTCTATGGATTGTCAGTGTGCCGCCGAACATGGTTGTGCCCTCTGTCATCCCAAGGGTGACCGTGCTGCCTGCATTCATGACTTCGATGTCATGTCCGATCCAGCGGCCATCGCCGGCCGCAATGATTGCGAGGTCATCGCCAAGCTCAGTGCCGGCATCGCCGATGATCATGTCGTTGGAGAGATCGTTGTATCCCAGTGATCCGCCTTTGCCGTCATAAGTACGTCCGTTGAATGGGTTGGTCCAGTTGTTGAGCGTTCCGTAGTCATCCTCAGAGAGAAGGAGAGTGCCGTTACGCAGAATTGTGCTGCCGGGGTAGGCGCGGCTATTTTCGTCGTCGGCACCGGCAGAACGGATTTCAAGGGTGCCGGGACCGGTTTTCAGGAGCATGGGCGCGCTGGCCATGCCGTTGGACAGTCGGGAACGGAGCAGTTGGCGGAGCGAGAGGGTGTCACCGTCGGCTACATCAAAAGCCGCATTATTTCCGAAAGCGACTGTCCAGTCGGAGAGCGTGACCGTGCCGCCCGCGTTAACGGCAATGACGGGAAGGCCGGAGCCGTACATATTGATGCGGGGGGTGACGGAGCCGGGCGCGGTGAAGCGAAGTGCGGCTGGGCAGTCAGTGGATGAGTATAGCGCCCAGGATGCCGGTGTGGCGGGAAGTGAGGGCAGCGAGACGGTACCTCTGTAGATGTATGCTGTGTTGAAGCCGTTGGTGAACGCGGCGAGGGTGAGGGTACCGGAGCCGCTTTTGACGAAGAGAGCGTTGTTGGCAAGGCTGATCGGCTGGGTAAAGGTCAGGTCGCCTGTATTGTCCACTGTGAATGCACTAGCGGCAGTGACGGGTGCTGAGATGGTCCAGTCACCCGGGAGAGGTTGGGAGATGGAATCCGCGAGCGTTATGGCATTGCCGCTGAGTGCGGCGGTACCCGTTCCGAAAAGCTGGATGCGTTTGGTCTGGAAGTTGCCGGCGAGGTCGTTGTTGGAATCGGCGCTCAGGCGGAGCAGCAGGTCAGCGTCGCCGCCTGCGGCGGGTGCGGAACCGCTCTGCCAGGTTGCAGTGGCGCTCCAATTGCCGGAATCTGCTTGCGCGAAGACGTTCTCAGGAGGCTGAGCAGCGAGGCTGCCGGAACCGGAGAAGATGCCGGATGCATGGGAGGAATCATATGTGAATCCGCCGGGGACGGATGTGCCGTCGATCGTGACGAGGGTGGCTTCGGACGTGCCGCTGTGTGACAGGACAGCGGATGCGCCTGTGACGAGGGTGAGCGTCGAGTCGCCTCCAAGGACGTGACAAGGCTCGGCGTCGGAGGGTGGGGCGAAGCGTACGGCGTCGAGCAGGGTCGTGCAGTCGGACCAGCCGTGGTCAATTTCTCCCGCAAAGGTGAGTGTGTAGGTTCCGGTGGAGAGCCAGATCGCACCGCTGTCGAAACGTCTGGCAGCAGTCGGAGGGGCGCGGTTGACAAAGGCCGCAAGCGGGACACCTCCGAGACTGATATATACCTGATTAGTTCTGGCAGGGGCCCGGTTACGCAATATGTAGGAAAATGCAACGGCGTAGAGACCGTCGGTGGAGACGGTGACGGTTTGCGAGAGAGCACCGCCTCCCTGCACGATGGCCATCTGGACACCTTCGGGGGATGCGCCAGTGAGCGCCCATTCGCCTGCGGCAGCGGTATTCTTCATTCCAACGTTCGAGGCGCTGGCGGAGCGAGTCCAGTTCGGGATGTCGCGGTAGGCCCACGCGCCGTTGGCTAGCGAGGGATCCTCGAAACCGGGGTTGGCGATGAGGTTGGCTGCGGCATCGGGCTCGCCGAGCGTGATCAGCGACGCGCCGGCCGCGACCGAGACATCCGCGTCGGCGAAGAGTGTTCCTGAAACGAGCAGAGTGCCCTCCTGCACAGCGAGGACTCCGGCGCAGCGGGCGAGAGAAAGCGCGCCTGCGCCAGTTTTACTTAAACCGTCACCGGTGATAATCTGGGCTGCTACGCTGTTGGTAGTGGCGGAGTATACGGAAAGTGTGCCTTCTACACTAAGACGACCAGCACCCATTAGCGTATAACCGTTACCGGTAAAGGTCAGATTTGAAACCGCTACGTCGGTTGAGACGTTGACAATACCGCCGGATCCTTCAAAGCTTGCCTCTGATCCGGACCGCCAGGCGACAGATGCACTGCCTGCATCCAACCAGTTGGTGGTGGTGGCATCCCAGGTGTCGCCGGATGACCCATTCCATCGAAGTACAGGGGGTGCACCAAAGGTAGTGGTTGTGAAAACAGAGAGAATGGTTGCAATTAATATTGCGTTGATTGAATGGGTAATAATTGATTTCATTTTACACTCCTGTGAATTTAACAGACGCAATAAGAGTTTTAATGAAGATCGGTACAAACAGAGATATAATTAAAAAAAATCAGAAATCAAAGAGACTTTATTCTAACAAACAACGTGTTATCTCTTACGTACAACTACATAAAAACGTTCTTATACATTATTATCTTATAATATTTACTAATTAATTAAAACAGTTAAAAACGACAAACTTTCTTCTTTTTGCGTCATTGAAAGCTTGGTAATAAGCAGGTATAGAAAATTGTACCCCTCCAATGAATTTAAAAACGCTCATTCTGGAGGGTCGCAGGCCTCTGCGACCTTATGGATATTTGGTCGCATAGGTTTGCGATCCTCCGGAAATGTGAAAGCGTAAGTCGCGTTATTGTAGATTTGCTGTAGAAGGGAACTGATCAGTTCTTTTAGCGTTGTATCAGAACAAAAGATTCAGGCTCTAAAACACCGGTTTGAAGATGAAATCCGCCCATGTTTCCGAAAAATCCGCGATTGAAGGTGTTGTTGTTGCCGATAACAGGGAGGGAGTTGATGCGTAAAAGCTTTATTTCTGCAGGTGCTTCGCTGTCAAGAATTGCATTAATGTATATTTTGAGGGTATTGCCGTTGTAAACAGCGCCCAGATGGGTCCATTCTCCAAAGATCAGGGCTTGTTGACTGATAATACTATTTTTACTGCGTTTACATTGAATATGTCCATTGGGTGTGAGCTGTAACGATATGCCGCAAAAATCTGAGAAAAGAGTCATTGCTCCCCTGCATTTTTCAGGCTTGATGTTCATTTCCAGTGTGAAGGGACCATAGGGCATCATCCGGCTGGGCAGGATAACGCAGTCGTTGGTTCCGTCAAAACAGAGCGAAGAGTGGCCCTTTTTCGGGGTGACCCACCTGGGGACCCACTCGGGATTCCGGTGCATCCACTTGTGTTGCCCTCCCAGTATGGCCGGAATTTTCCACTCTGAAATAGAGACCAGTTCATCTCCTTTGCCTTCATTCATCCGGTAAGTTAATGCAAATGTTTCTGCCTGCGTGAACTTCTGAGTGACAATCAGAGGTTTGTCAAAGCGGGAGCAGCCGTCATGTCCCCAGCCTTCATCAAAGTCCGAGCCGGTTACAATGACCGGGTGGCTGTTGGTTGTACATTCGAAGTTCTCTGTCTGTGTAAAGCAGGGGGTACTCCAGGAGACATCTCCTGAAAGATTGCTATATCGGGCAATGAACATATCGGAAGGTGTGGCGTCTGTTTCAGGGAGGGGGAGGTTGATTGTAACTGATGGAGCTTTTTTATGGGCTATATTTGTCTCTGCAACAGGCCAGCCATTGCGCAGCAGCTCAACCTTCCCAGCGAGGCTCCATCGATTGAATCGGATTCGCGCTTCGCGCTGTCCCTTGTTCTTTACAATTTTCAGGGTAGGTGTGGCAGCTAGCTCATCTAGGGGAATACGAATGGTCCTCAAGCTTTCCATGTGACCGGCTCTGACAATTATGGGATAGAGTTCGCGCCACTCATCGGAGTCTGCAGATTCGGATATTATTCGTGCCTGCACCCGGAAGGTGCGCGGACCATCAATCCCCGGCTGAGGAAGGCGCAGGGTTTCTGCATGGATGATTTCAGTCGGCAGTTCAGTGGGGGCAGGTTCAAAAACGGGATCGCCCTCCATATTAAGCAAACGAACCTCAATAGTAGCGGGTGCCGTTGTATAGGGAAGACTCAGAATTTCCAGGGTCCAGTCATCACCCAGGTTGCACTCTTCGTGATAGCTGATAAAGATTTGCGGGGGACGTGGTGGAACAGGTGTACCGCGCCAGAGAGCTAGGTAGTCGCGGTTGATGCGCAATAGTGCATCGCGGTTGACAACCGATGGTTCAAAGTGGGTATGTTCCACGTAGTCGTTCCATGTGGTGATGCATACCCATGGTGCTTTGGATTTAATGGCTGCCTCCCAGTTGTTGCGCAGGGTGCCTGTATTGAGATAGGGGCGGTAAAAACTGTTGCCGTTGCCCAGATATCCCTGAGTGATGCCAGCTGAGAGAATTGCGCCGGGGTTATGTTCGGCAATGGCTTTTTGTCCATTGGTGAGTCGTAGGAGCATCTGTTCCGGGGTGAAACCATTGATGCCGAAGTCGTAGAATCCGTCAAAGACCGTCAGGTTTTCAGCGAGAACTTTTGAGTTTCCCCATAGAGTGCCCTCGCGTTGCGGTTGAACCAGCCAGTAGGCTTCCACTTTCCTTTCTTGTAGCGTTGCTATGATGCCTTTCCATTCATTCAGAGTACGTGGATGGCTGTTGTAAATGAAAATCACCGGCTTGCCATCAACAAGACAGGAGTTGGGGTGATGCCCCCACTGTCTGAGAAAGGTCTCCAGAGCATCGGTCATAGCATCGGGGGAGGGAGCTGAGCTGTCGAGACATAGGGCAATCTTAAAAGGGGTGCCTTCAGCGGCGCGGTAGAAACGTCTCATGGCGCGGGCGTAGAAGGTGGCGTCGTGTGACTCCCTGATAATCAGATCAACACAGAAGCCGTCGACTCCATACTGCAGGGCAGTGCGGATCTGTTTCTTTGTCCCTTCACCAGCGCCTTGATCTGTCTGCACATGGCGACCCAGCAGACTGCGGTCATTGAACTTCTGCGTCATCCAGTGCGAATCCAGAGCTGCATGGTCATAGCCGTTGACCTGATCGAATCCCCATCCCACAAAGTGTGCCCAGCACATCTTTGTGTGATTGGTCTGTGTGTCAGCGGTGGCATGGTTAACCATCAGGGCTGATGATATAATAAAAATCGTCGTTAAAATAGAGTTTTGAATTTGAGAAAACTTCATGGGGTATCCTTTGTGCGTGTTTATTTCAGCATCATTTATAGAATAATAGCGAGGATAGAGAAGCAAATTTAGCACGAGGGGAGTATTCTGTACAAGCTAAAGCAGCAGTGCCGCAACCCAATAAAATTTAACATGGAGTTACGGAGAAAACAGCTCTTTTAGGTTTATTCCCGCATCTAATTAGATTATCATAACGCTATGAAAGATTATCAGCCTCCATATACCCTTAACTCTGCTATTTTGAAGCGGGTTGCAGATATATGTGAATTGCTGGGGCGTTTTTCAGAATCACGCCGCGTTCAGGAAATTCGTTTGCGCCGGATCAATCGCATCCGCACCATTCAGGGATCGCTGGCGATAGAAGGTAATACCCTGACGGAAGATCAGATCAGTACTATCCTTGATGGGAAACCGGTGATCGCTCCTATGCGCGAGGTGCAGGAGGTGCGGAACGCACTATCAGTTTATGATCAGTGTGCTGAATGGTCGCCTCTGAAAGAGAAGGATTTGTTCAAGGCGCATAAGCTTCTGATGTTTGGTCTGGTTGATTCTCCCGGGACTTACCGGAAAAGGGGCGCCGGAGTTATGGGTGTCAAAGAGATGGTCCACATTGCGCCGCCGGCCGCGAATGTTCCGCATTTAATGAAAGAACTTTTCGGCTGGCTTAAATCTACAGAAGAGCACCCATTAATTGTTGCCGCCGTCTTTCACTACGAATTTGAGTTCATTCATCCCTTTGAAGATGGCAATGGACGTATGGGGCGGTTGTGGCAGATGATGATACTGCGTGATTGGAATCCGCTCTTTGCTAACATCCCCGTTGAAAGTATAGTTTATGCCAACCAGCAGGGGTATTACAAAGCTATCAATGTTAGCGGTGGTGATGACGGATGCACACCGTTTATTGAGTTCATGCTGGATGTGATTACTGAAACGCTGGTTAAAACGCAGGTTAAAACGCGGGTGAAAAAGACGCCTGAGATGATCCTTCAAGCGTTAAAGAAAAATTCAGAGTTAACCCTTGCTGAGGTCGCTGTTGCAATTGGAAAATCCACCAGTGCAGTGGAACGGGCTGCACGTAAACTGGTTAAGAGTGGTCGGTTGAAATATGTTGGTCCTCAGAAGGGCGGGCATTGGGAAGTTATTGAGAGTAAATGAGGAAAACATGAAAAAAATAATCATCAATATGATATCTCTGATCGCACTGAGTGTGGTCGCTGATATTAACATCATTCCGCAGCCGAATAAGGTTGTGGAGAAACCCGGTCGGCTGGCGCTCAGTTCTGAGTGTATTCTCTCCGGTTCTCTAAAGGATTCACCGCGTGTTAAAGCCGATGTCGCCAACCTTTTTGCCGTTATTCCAAAAGAAACTGCGGCAAAACCAGTGAAACTGCAGATTGATATCGGTGGACAAGGGGCGTCTGAGAGTTATATCCTGAAGGTGTCGAAAGATGGTGTTCATGTTGAATCTCCCTCTCCCTCCGGCGGTTTCTATGCCTTGCAGACGCTTAAGCAGCTGGTGCTCTTCAGCCAGGATGGGACGATTCCCTGTCTTGAGATTGAGGATGCGCCCCGGTTTGGCTGGCGTGGATTTATGCTGGATGAGTCACGTCACTTTTTCGGTATGGATAAGGTTAAAGAGCTGCTGGATTATATGGCAATGTATAAGATGAATCGCTTTCACTGGCATCTGACCGACTCTCCCGGATGGAGAATTGAAATTAAAAAATATCCGAAGCTGACGACTATCGGGGCCATTGGAAATAAGAGTGATCCAGATGCTCCCGCGGCCTTCTATACCCAAGAGGATATTAAGGAAATTGTTGATTATGCCTCACAGCGTTTTATTGCCGTAATTCCTGAGATCGATATGCCGGGTCATGCCGCAGCAGCTGCGCGTGCCTATCCTGAGATCAGCGGTGGGGGCAGTGAAAAGCACCCTGACTTTACCTTTAATCCGGGCTCGGAGAAAACATATCAGTTTTTAAGCGATGTTTTGACTGAGGTGGCCGCCCTCTTTCCCGCAAAATGGATTCATTACGGCGGTGATGAGGTCCACTTCGCCAACAAGCAGTGGCTGGAGATGTCCGAAGTAAAAGCGCTGATGAAAAAGGAAAATCTCAAAGACCTTAAAGAGGTTGAGTTCTACTTCAACCGGCGCATGGCAAAGGTGATTGATGGATTAGGCCGTAAAACCGTTGGCTGGGATGAGGTGGTTAATGCTGGTCTGGATAAAGATAAGACTCTGGTGATGTGGTGGCGACATAATATGTCTGATGCGTTGCAGACTGCTTTTGATAAAGGATTTGAGGTTGTTCTATGCCCACGCATTCCCTGTTACTTTGACTTTGTTCAGGATGACTCTCATAAAGTGGGGCGTCGTTGGAAGGGATTTTGTTCTCTGGATCTCACATACAAGTTTCCCGCCGGACTGAATATCAAAGAGAAACAGGTGGCTGGCATGCAGGCAAATCTCTGGAGCGAGAAGGTGGCGACATCAGATCGCGTTGACTTCATGACCTATCCGCGTCTGCAGGCGCTTTCAGAGGCGGCCTGGACTCAGGGTAAGAATAAAAATTATGATCAATTTTTGACGCGTCTTAAGACGCATATTCCGTATATGAGGGAGCAGGGAACTTATTACTTCAACCCTTTTGATAAAACGGAGCATGCGGAGCCAGCCCGTTGAGATTAAGGGAAGTGGAATATAGACCGTGCGTTAGTTTGGAATTTGCAGGGATTTGGAAAGGGAGAGAAGTACGCGAGTGATTGCTGTGTTATTGGTTCAGAGAACCAACTCTACATCGCTTTGCTCTAACGCCGGAGGCTGTAGGGTTGCTTCTCGGAAGCAAGGGGGGCATTGCGGGAATGTGGAAAGTTTCGGGATAGTAGAAACCGTTATGCAGGATATATAATCTGAAAAATGATTATTTGCGTCATTTGGTCGTGAGTCGTGCGTCAAAAGGAGTTAATAAATGAGAGATCTATTTAAGTTTGTGGTTTGTTTGCTGGCGGTGCCGGTTTATTGTGCAACCGTAGGGGTGCGGCCCTATGAACTGGATTGGGCGGGACGGACGAGTGATGACCATCCTGCGTTGATTGAGTTTGAGAATCTGGATGGATGGAGCGTTGAATGCCATAATGCGGAGGCCGTTTTCAGTTGCTCTCAGGAACAGAAGATCTGGGGTGATTCAGTTGGTAAGATTGTCTATAAAGGAGCTAAATCAGCTCCTTCGTTTATTATAAAACCTCCCGCCCCGGTAAAGATCCCGGATGAGTTTGATGCTGTCTCACTCTGGGTATACGGTAATAATTTTCTGGCTCGCGATAAGACAACTCCGTCTGTCACTATTTATCTGTGCTTTAAAGATAAGGTAGGTAAATCTTTTGATCTGCGTCTGATAAACACGCGCTGGGAACAGTGGTTTCTGTGTCATCGAAGATTGAGTGCTGAACAGATTCAAAGGGTGAAGGATGGGGGTGCTGTTTTCTGCGGTATTCGTATTGCCGGAGGAAAGAATACGGATGAACGGGTCCTCTATTTTGATAACCTCTCTCTCTTCAAAGAGGAGTTTAAGCCTATCTCGTTTAAACCGCGTGCTAAACGCGGAGTACAGGTGTTCCCTGGGTGTGATCAAGGAGTTAATGTCGGTGAAGGAACTCTTCCATTTCCTAATCGCAATGCGACGATTGTCCCGAAGCCTCAGAGCTCAGCAAAACCTGTTATAGAACGTAATGGACAGGTTTTGCAGATGCAGGTGCCGGATGGATTAAATGTGGAGATATCTCTCAATACATTTCAATGGGATAACCTTCGTTTACGCTGGACTGAGAGCGGTAGCTGGATTAAACCCTCTGTCGGGGGTGGGCTGTTCTTTGTCGGTGTGGATGGTAAGCCCGTTGCTCCTGAAACTGTTAAGCTGCTTGATGTGAAGATAGAGGGCGATAAAGTCATCTGCTCGTGGCAGGCAGAATTTGCAGGAAAAAAGGCGGATGTAAATATTACTTGGTGGATGCTGGGGCAGAGCCTGGTGGCGGATGTTGCCGTAGAAGGCGGTGTTGTTGAAGAGGTCCGCTTCGGAAAGATTGCCGGAGTTAAGAATCCGCGGCTGGTAACACTGCCTTATTATACATATGGTAGACAGGTTCGGCCGGCAGTGGCAGTTATAGATTCAGTTGAGAAACCGCTCTTCCTAGCGCAGCATGTTGACTGGACTCTCTCTAATGCATCCACTCCATTTGCTATAAATGAAAACAAAGATGGTGACGTTGCAATCAACGGGGGAACGCGATATTTTAAAAAAACAAATGGAGAACGTAACTCCTGTTATGAACGTTTTGTTTTTTCTCTGTCGCCCTCTTTCAGCGCTGTTCTGCCAGAGATTCCCAATCCAATTTCACCCTGGAAGCATGTGACCGGTCGGGGCATCTGGCGGGCGCATGGTGCATCAAACCGTGAGAGTGATACCGCATTCTGGCGTGAGATGCATCGCTACGGCTTGCGTGAGCTGATTATTACCGACCATGAAACCGGCTGGCGTGATGAACATGAGAGCTTTACTTTCCGTACTAACCCCGCTCCCAAAAAAGGCGGTGATAAGGGACAGTTTGATTACGCTCGGATCATGCAGGATGAGCTGGGGTATGTGTATGGTCCTTACAATAATTTTACCGACTTTGCTCCGGTCAATGAATTCTGGAGTACGGATATGATCAGCCGTCTGACGGATAATCAGCTGCAGACCGCCTGGGCGCGATGTTATGCTCCCAAACCTCTGAAGGCCGTTGAGTACTGTGAAAAGCTGGCGCCCATTATAGAAAGTAAATTCCATTTCAGCACTGCCTATTGTGATGTTCATACGGCGGTCACACCATGGAGTCGCACGGATTATGATTGGCGGGTGCCGGGTGCGGGAACCTTTGCTCAGACATTTTACGCCTATGGCGAGATTATGCTGCTGCAGAAGAAGGCCTGGGAAGGTCCTGTTTATTCCGAGGGAAATAATCATTTTCTGTATTGCGGCCTGACCGATGGTAACTATGCGCAGGATCAACGCTATAACCTTAACGACAATCCCTGGCTGGTTGATTTTGATTTGCGCAGGATGCATGATCTCTGCTGCAACTTCGGCGTTGGCAATATTGGTATGTTTTTTGGACGAAAAGCTGATCTCGGTAGAAATAAAGAGGAGATTAGAGAATCTCTTGATCGTTTTCTTGCAGCCACGATCGCATTTGGACATCCCGGATTTATGCTGAGAACAGGCGGTATTGAGAGTACCCTGCGCAGTTATTATATGCTTCAGCAGATTCAGGAACGCTATACTCAGGTTCCTGTAAAAACGATCAGATATTTTGATGGATTAAAGCTGCTCTCAACAAGCGCTGCGGTTGCGAGTGGTGCGTATAAGCGCAATCAGCTGGTGGTGGAATATGAGGGAGGTGTTAATGTTGTGGTTAATGGCAATCAAACAGAGAGCCTTAAGGTGCGCTGGAAGGAACGTGATATTGTTTTGCCTCCCAACGGATATGCTGCCTGGACCGATGATGGAGAGATCGAAGTTTATAGCGGATTGCATAAAGGACGCAGGATTGATTACGCTAGAACACCGGAATACATCTACTTTGATGGGCGCGGTGAGTTTACTCGCTATGACAGGGCTGCTGCATCAGGGGTTGCTGTATGTCGTTTTGATAAGGCTGATTTGGTTGAGATTATTCCTGTAGAAAATCGTGAGTGCGGATTTGCCATCAGTGCTAAGAGCGCTGTGGCCCTGGATAAAGTAGGGGAATCTCTGGGGCCGGCTCGTCTGCGTTGCGCTCGCGGGTTGACATACATTGTGCCGGTGGAGGGGGCATTCAGTTACAGGGTTGAACTTGAACAGGTGAGCAAATCTGATGGTTCTCTGATTTGTGATATAACGAAAGTTATTTCCGGACAAACTGTGCATGTGAAGCGGCAGGCCAAGGGGTATGATTTGAAAATTCCTGTGGATGCCGTAGTGGGTGAACGTATCTGGAAAGAATTTGATGGAGAGTGGATTGATTTTAGTGTGGCACCTCTTTGCAGAGTGGTTGCATCGGTTTCAAGGGATCTGCTCCGCGTTGCCCTAACTCCGAATATCAATGCAGAGAAGGGAGTTGTGAAATTTGGCGGTCAGCTGCACAAACTTATAATGAAGGATGGAAAAATCCAGCAGTTTGAAATTCCCGTTAAACAGAGTCGGCTGGAGATGATCAAACGCTTTGTGGTTGATATTAAAGCCGGCCCTCTCTGTCAGAGTGAGCATTTTGTGGTGACCGCGGCAAACCAGTACAGGGAGTTCGCAGTGCTGCCTGATTCCCCGACATCGGGTATGTGTCTGAAGAAAAGCGGTAAGGAGGTATCTATTCGCGACGACTCCGGTGCGCGTGTTTCAAACTATCCGGATATGACCTGCGGGGAGGTTACCAGGAAGAGTGTGCTCTTTATGCATCCGCCCTATAAAAAGGGAGAGGGATACACATTTGTTGAGTATGAATCGTTAGTTCTGCCGAAAACACCCGCTGCGTTTCGTTGTATGGTTGGTAAGGGAGATGGCAGTGATATTGGCGATGGTATTGAGTTCAGGGTTGTTGTGACGGATGCCGATGGTAAAGAGAGCGTGGCCTGCAAACAGCATCTTGCCACGCATAAATGGCTGCCGATAGAGGTTGATCTCACTGCGTGGGCAGGTCAGTCAATTCAACTCAAGTTGATTACCGATGCCGGTGGCAATACATCAGGTGACTGGGGTGGCTGGGTGGATATGCGTTTGGAGACACTTCAGAAAGAGCTGGTCTGGACCCTGTTGCCGGATGGCGCAAGTATGCTGAAGCCTTCTCCTTATCCACTGCCGGCGATTACCGTTGCGGATTTGCAGGGTGCCAAAAGTGGAGTCATTCGTTATCAGGCAATCGGTATGGCCGGCAAACATCCGGTCTATGGGAGTTTTGCATTGCTCAATGAAAGTGAACTTGGCAATATGAAACCGGCGAGTGGCGATGAGCGCAATAATATCTGGAGTAAATCTGTCACGATTCTGCTAAGCCCAGAGGCATTGAAGAGTTTGCAGATGCATAATGTGTTTGAAATATCCAATCCGGGTAATGACTGCTTTAAGGTGCGTAACATCTGTCTTGAATTGGAACTGGCTGATGGATGTAAGGCCGCGACCCTGATTCATGCCGGAACCATTACTCAGCCGGGCTCATGGCCCTATGCCGAGGGTGTCGGGGTGTCGCATGGCGATCGTATAAGAATTGGTCTCTGGTTTACGGATGAGAGTGACTGATGTTAAGACTGTTCGTAGAACGTGGAATGTGGAAAGTTTCAGGACGCGACACGGAGGATATGCTTTGTGTTATGTTTAGTATGTCCGCAGCTATGCGGTGGACGAAAATATTAATATGGCTGTCGGATTGCCATATTTTTTGTATAGGAAAAATACATGAAATCAAATTTTTTTGTTTTAATGATGTTCTTTGCTGTTGCAACTCTCTCCGCTCAGGAACGGGTGACCGTTAATCCGGTTGATACAGGCAAAGCACTGGTCAACCCCGGCATGGGTTGGACTATGCACTTTTACTCCAATGTTCCCAAGAACTATGGATCAAAGTTGGAACCAGTCGATACCGTGGATGATTTCCCGGGGCTCTCGACTGTATATCTGCGTATCCCCTGGGCATATATAGAACCGGAGGAGGGGCGCTTCAATTGGGCCATTCTTGACACCCCGGCCCAGCGCTGGATTGCTAAGGGCAAAAAGATCGCGCTGCGCTTGACCTGTTCCGAGAATTGGATGAAGTATGCTACACCGGAGTGGGTCAAGAATGCAGGAGCCAAGGGCTCTTTCTATATCTATGGCAAGGGACCTGTTAAGAAGAGCAACTCATGGGATCCGTATTTTGATGATTCGGTCTTTCTGGCAAAACTTGAAAAATTCCTGGCCGCTGCTGCTGCTCGTTACGATGGGAATCCTGATGTTGAGTTCATCGATGTCGGAACCTATGGTATGTGGGGTGAGGGCCATACCCATGGAAGTATCCCGCAGGACAGCTTTGAAATAAAGAAACTGCATATTGATCTGCATCTGAAGCACTTTCGGAATACCCTTCTCTGCATCAGTGATGATTTTGCCGGGCACGATAACAGGAGTGGTAAATGGCCTATTGTTGATTACGCTCTATCACAGGGAGTTACCATCCGTGATGACAGCATCTTGGTGCAACCGCCACCGCGTTCATGGTATCACGCTGATATGGCGCAGATGTTCTGGCCAACCCTGCCGGTAATTCTGGAACATCAACACTATGGACCATCAGTGAATAATAAGGCCTGGAGCAAGGAATTATTGCTTAAATCGGTGGAGGACTACCATGCCTCGTTTATGTCGATTCACTGGTGGCCGCGTATACTGCTGAATGAAAACCGAGATGTCATAGATAAGATCAACCTGCGTATGGGCTATCGATTGATGCCGGTAAATGTAAGCTGGCCTGCGAAGATCAAGGTCGGGCAGCACTTCAAGGTTCAATGGAAGTGGGCTAATAAGGGAGTGTCGCCCTGTTATCCCGGTGGCTACCCTGCTTTGACGCTGAAAGATGAAAAAGGCGGTATTGTATCGGTGCTGAGTGATGAATCCCTGGATATGAAAACTCTCAAAACCGGCGCTTTGGAGAAAGCTCCTGTTTTCAGCCATGAGAGTGAGTTTGTGGTTGGTCTTGTTGCCCCGACAACAAAAGCTGGTAAATACGATGTTTATGTTTCCGTGGGAGCGCGCGATGGCACTCCGCGTATTGCTCTGCCTCTGAAAGATGATGACGGGCAGAGGCGTTATCAGCTGGGGACAATTGAGATTGTTAAGTAATAAACTTACCAGTGATACCCGCACTTGGTATCCGATGAAAGAAGATCTCTGTCAGCAAGATCCCGTTCGTCAATTGGGAAGTTGCAGCAGTTAGGTGGGCGGTAGTACTTGTATATCTTGCACTCAGAGTATTCGTCTCCACCCCATTTAAGAGCAGGGCAGGGGGTTGAGAGCTGACAGCATACGCTGCATCGCTTGCACTCTCCCTTACGGGTTTCCATTTGCTTGCGGACATAGCTTTTGTTGAAATGGGTAAGAGACCAACGTCTTAAAACACCTTTTACAAGGCGGATGCGAATTTTTAAGGGAACTGTATTAAATGGTATTTTCATAGTTTCGAATATGCTTAAGTGGGTAAAATCAACATCAGATTAGAGTATTATCATTGCTCTTGCAAAGTAATTCGTGCCGTTATTTTAAATACTAAATTCTTTCTGTTGTCGGGGCTATACTTTTTGTTATTATACAAGTTCTTATGTTTTCAATAACTAAAAGGGATAAGTTATGCGGTTTTCAGAGATTAAGGGGATGTTTTTTTTTGTTTTATTAATGTTCACCTGTGCGAGTTGTACCTCTCTTAAGGAGTTTCCAACCTTCTCAGAGGCTCGGGCTGTTACCGGGGGTGATAAAGATCATTTCTTTGCATCCTATTATGCGGTTAATTCATGGAGTGCGGATAATCGCTATGTCACGGTGCTTGAAACCGATATCAAGGATAGGTTGCCTACAAAAGATGAACCCGCTGGATTGGGAATTGTTGATCTGAAGGATAATAATCGTTATATCCCTCTTACTACGACTCACTGCTGGAACTTCCAGGAGGGAACTATGGCATACTGGCTCGGAAGTGATCCGAACCGTAAGTTTATCTACAACGACATGGTGGACGGTAAATTTGTTTCGATAATATTTGATATTGAAACCCGTGAAAAGAAGATCATTCCTTATCCGATCAGCGCTGTTTCTCCTGATGGAAAATGGGCTGTGAGTATCAACTATGCCCGCTTGAGCCTGACTCGTCCTGATTATGGTTATGATGGCAATGGACAGGATACCCGGATTGATACAACCTGGCCGAAGGATGACGGATTGTTTCTGGTTAATCTGGAAACCGGTGAGGGTAAGTTGATAGTCTCTATTGAAGCTGCTAAAAAGCAGATGCCTGAGGTCAAGGATCCCAAGGGCTTGGCCTACTTCTGTCATACGGTGATCAGTCGTGATGGAAAACAGATTTTCTGGTTGGCTCGTTCGGTTGAAACTCCTGCGACAAAAAAGAAACGAGTTCGCAAGTGGCAGACTACCTCTTTTGTCTGTAACCTAGATGGAAGTAATGTTCGTCGCTGTTTTCCTGATGGCTGGGGTGGTTCTCACTTTAATTGGATTGATGGAGAGAGAATGGTTGTTACCGCAAAGTATGCGGACAAAGTTTATTCACATGTGATGTTTACTGCCGGCAAGAATGACTACCGTCGTGTCGGTAAAGGAGTGCTGGATTTTGATGGGCACTGCGTTGTTTCTTATGACAATGACTGGATGCTGACTGATACATATCCTGATCGGATGAGCCAGCGCAAATTGATGATGGTGCGCATGGAGGATGATGCCATACTGCCGATGGGTCACTATGATGTGGTTGAACCATACACAGGCACCTACTGGCGTTGCGATCTGCACCCACGCTGGCGCACCGATGATAAGGTCATTGGATTTAACTCAGTACATGAGGGCTCCCGTCAAGTATATCTTATGGATGTGAAGTAGGTTGGTTTAGTGCAGGTTATTAACCTGTTTGTCTTATTTTAATATTAAATGGAATGGATTATAATGAATAAAATTTTGAAAAAAGAGCAGCTGTCGGATCAGGTTTATCGTATGCAGATTGCGACTCCGCTAATTGCAAATGAATGCAAGCCGGGGCAGTTTATTATACTTCAGGTGGATGATGATTTCGGTGAACGTATTCCGCTGACAATTGCCGATGCGAATCCTGACGCAGGTTCCATTACTATTATCTTTCAGAGTGTAGGGCGCACAACTCATCTGCTGGCAGAGATGAATGTCGGCGATTCTATTCCCGACCTTCTCGGTCCTCTCGGTCAACCAACTCATATCGAGAAATTCGGCCACGTTGTCTGTGTCGGTGGTGGTATCGGAGTTGCTCCTTTGCATCCGATTGCAAAGGCTATGAAGGCTGCTGGTAACAAGGTTACTATTATCATGGGTGCTCGTAATAAATCTCTTCTTATTATGGAAGATGAGATGCGTGAGATTGCGGATGAGCTGATTGTTATGAGTGATGATGGCTCTTACGGACGTCAGGGCCTCGTTACAGTTCCTCTTAAGGAGCTCTGTGAACAATCTCCCAAACCGGATATGGCTGTGATAATCGGGCCTCCTATTATGATGAAGTTTGGTGCCGAGACTACCCGTCCTTATGCTGTGCCGACTGTTGTTTCATTGAATACCATTATGATTGACGGAACCGGCATGTGCGGTGGCTGTCGCGTTACTGTTGGTGATGAAACTAAATTTGTCTGTGTGGATGGCCCGGAGTTTGATGGACATCTTGTAGATTTTGATAACATGATCAAACGCCTCGGAGCCTATAAGGATATTGAGAAAAAGGATCATGATGAACACCACTGTAAGCTTGATGCTGCCGCCAAGAGCTGATTATTCTAACTGGATCAAACTGTAGGCTGGGTGTCTTCACCCGGCGGAATTGCGGAAGGGCAAAGCTGCTGCGGAGCCGTTATAATTTATAAGTTCGATGTTGGACGTTGAATGTCCGATGTTGGACGTTCAATTTGAAACTAGTTTTCAATTTAATATCAAAGGATATTTATTATGTATGTTTCACCAGAAAGTTTGCAAGCCGCCGCAGTAGAGAAACTGGCGGAGTTGAAGGGCGTTGATTTAAAACCAAAGGATCGAATGGCTATTCCCCCGCAGGAAATGCCTACTCAGGACCCAACAGTGCGCAGTCATAATATGGGTGAGGTTGCTGTTGGCTACAGTGCCGAGCAGGCACAGCTTGAGGCTATGCGCTGTTTGCAGTGTAAAAATGCCCCCTGTATTGCTGGTTGCCCTGTCGGTATTCGTATTCCGGATTTTCTGAAGGCCGCAGCTGATGGAGATTTTGATCTAGCCTATGCAATCATTTGTGAAAATTCTCTCTTGCCTGCTGTCTGTGGACGTGTTTGTCCGCAGGAAAGTCAGTGTCAGTTGCCTTGTACCCTGGGAAAGATACTTAAAGATGTTGATAAGTCGGTTGCAATTGGACGTATTGAACGCTTTGTGGCTGATCGGCAGCGTGAAAAGGGGCAGCAGGGCGTGCCTGATGTTAAACCAGCTACAGGTAAAAAGGTTGCCGTGATCGGTAGTGGTCCCGCAAGTATAACCGTGGCAGCCGATGTGCGTCGTGAAGGTCATGCAGTAACTATATTTGAGGCCTTTCATAAACCAGGCGGGGTGCTTCTCTATGGTATTCCTGAGTTTCGCCTGCCGAAAGAGATTGTGAGAAAAGAGATCGACACCCTGGTTGAGATGGGTTGCGAATTGAAAACCAATTTTGTTGTTGGCCGCACCCGTAAGATGAAGGATCTGTTGGAAGTCGATGGTTTTGACGCAGCTTTCATTGGAACTGGTGCAGGTCTGCCGAAGTTTATGAATATTCCCGGTGAGAACCTGGTTGGCGTTTTTTCCGCCAATGAATATCTGACCCGCTCTAACCTGATGAAGTCATATGATGTGAAACACGCACATACACCAATGTATAGCTCTAAAAAAGTTGCTGTCCTTGGTGGTGGTAATGTGGCTATGGATGCCGCACGTACTGCCCTGCGTCTGGGTGCGGATGAAGTGCATCTGGTTTATCGTCGTACCGAAAAAGAGATGCCTGCCCGTGTTGAAGAGGTGGCTCACGCCCGTGAAGAGGGTGTGATCTTTCATATGCTTGAGAATGCAATCAAAATTCTGGGTGATGAGAACGACAGAGTGACAAAGATGGAATGTCTTCGTTATGAGCTGGGTGAGCCGGATGACTCCGGTCGCCGTCGCCCGGTTGCCATTGAAGGCAGTGAATTTATAATGGATGTTGATACTGTGATCGTTGCTATCGGCAATGGATCCAACCCTTTGATCAGCCAGACCACAGATGGATTGGAGATCAACCGTTGGGGCAACATTGTGGTAGAGGAATCAACTGGAAAGAGCTCGTTAGACAGTATTTATGCCGGTGGTGACATTGTTCTGGGTGCTGCAACTGTAATTCTTGCCATGGGTGAGGGGCGTCGTTGTGCTGAGGCGATCAATGCACAGCTAAGCGAGTAGAAGCATAATGCACATCTCGGTAGAGCAACAACCAATGTTAGTGCGCGAGTTCTAAAATGTGAGAGTGCGCGAGTTTGAGCTGGTTTTTGATAACTTTAGAACTCTCGCACTTTAGAACTTTAGAACTTTCACACCTCTAACCCCTAAATGACATCTATGCAAAAGCACGAACATGATGAATTCTCGATAGCTGAAGAAATTGCACACAGCTCAACGCATGCAATTGGAAGCCATCTAGGTGCCGCAATGTTGGCTCTGATGGTTGTGTTTGCGGCTCAGAGCGATCTCTTGACTGTCTGGAAGGTTGTCAGCGCCGCTGTTTACGGTTCTTCCATTATTCTGCTTTACTCGGTTTCATCACTTTACCATGCTTTGATTAATCCCAAGGCTAAGCGTATTATGGAAGTCTGTGATCATATGGCGATCTATTTTCTGATTGCCGGATCCTATACTCCCATTTTGCTGGTGGCGTTGCGTCCGGATTATCCTATTCTGGCCTGGACCTTGTTCGGCATTGTCTGGGGAATGGCGATGGTAGGCATTGTCATGAAGATATTCATCACCGGACGCTTTCGGATTGTTTCAACGTTGGCATATATTGGAATGGGCTGGGTTGCGGTTATTGGTGGCGGGCCTCTCTTGAAAACAATGGATTCTGGCGGTATTATGTGGCTGGTTCTCGGTGGTGCTCTTTATACTCTCGGAACCATTTTCTATATCTGGCGGTTTATGCCTTTTCATCATGTCATCTGGCACCTCTTTGTTCTCGCCGGGACAATCTGCCACTTCTTCTGCATCCTCTTTCATGTCATTATTGATTAGAAAAGAAGTTAGTTTTTTTCTTTTGGCCTCAGAAACGCCCCTTTATCATACGTAATGCTCCTTTCTCTTCGGTAACATTTATTATGGCACATTTCATCCCTATCCCTATCCCTATCCCTATCCCTATCCTGTTTCTGTTATTGTGTGCTTGTTATAAATCCGCTAAAATATAAAAAGTTGTATCTTGTTATATGGAGTTGGAAAGGAAATTTTCTGTGTCACCTTATCAGAGTATGGCTGGTGACATGATAATAGTAATGAAGGAGTGTACGATGATGAAACGAATGGTTATGGGTTTGTCGGTGTTTATTGTGGTGTTTTGCGGATTGCCTCTGCTTGCTGCAGAAATTGTGAAGCAGAATAATACAGATCCGCTGGATGCGGGTTCTTCCTGGGTTGGGGGTAATGTACCGGGTACGGGTGATGAGGCGGTCTGGGATAGCACGGTGACTGCGGCTAACAGCAGTGCATTGACTGGCCCTGTTACCTGGAACGGCCTGAAGCTAACGGATCCCGGTGGTCCGATCACAGTGACCGGTACAGAGATGCTGACATTGGACGGCGGTGCTACTTATGACATCAATCTTTCAACGGCTCAACAGAACCTGACTGTCGAAACACCGCTGACGATGCTGCCTAGTAGCTCTCAAATTAATGTGGCGGCCGGACGGACTCTGACGTTCAAGGGGCTCTTTACCTTTACGGCCTCCGGGACCTGTGAGACCAAGGGCACTGGTACGATGGTGATGGATGGTCCTGTTTTGAGCAGTTTCAACACTACGCTGGAGCTGGAAAAGGGTACTACTGTCTTGACTGGTGTAGGAGGCAATCTTGTTTTTACGGGTGGTGGTTCGCGTTTATATATAGGACGCAATAGTGGTAACGGTACGCTGATCGTCAGTAATGGCTTTCATTTGACTAGCTCGGTTAACGATGAGGCAAGTGCGAATTTTGTGGGCGTCGGCGCGTGGGGCCATCTGTTTATTGAGGGCGGATCACTCACTCTGCAGTATTTACGCGAAGCGATCAATGGCGGAAGTGGCGAGATCGTGGTCAATGATGGCACGCTTGACATCTGGGGCGGTAGTGAGACCGCTGTGCGTAGTGGTTATGCGCTGATGATTGGTAACAATCATCAGGATAGCACAGCATCGTCAAGTGGGTCAGGTTCGCTGACGGTGAATGGCGGAGAGGTTTTCTGTACCAACGGAATTATCAAAATCGCAAGCGATAGCGCCAGTTCGAGCGGGCATCAAGAGGTGACGCTGAACGGCGGTGAGTTGGCACTTAAACGCTTTTATGTGGGGGAGAGCGTACAGGTTTCTAAGACTGTGACTCTGAATGGTGGAATCCTGCGGTTGACCGGCAAAGGTAATCTTTTTGACGGACCGGGGGCGGCCAACAGCACCCTGACGGTCAATGTGGGTGATGGTGGTGCTTTGATTGATACCGGAGTCAATGATGTGACGAATACCCCCGCGCTGCTGGCAGACGGAACAGGCGGTTTGACTAAGTCAGGCAGCGGTACACTGACGCTTAAGGGTGTCAATACCTATACCGGGCTGACTCGTGTGCTTGAAGGCCTCCTGCGTTTCAGTGGTGTGGCAGCGACACTCCGCCCTGATCTGGCTGTGGCATCACGTGCCGGGGTAAGTATGGCTGACGGTGTATTGACCACCTTTGCGCCGTCATCGTTGATTATGGGTAATGCATCGTCTGCATCGACGCTGGAACTGGAACTGGCTGCAAGTGGCTCCGGGGCTGACATTCTTGCGGTGCCTGCTGCCGCGACTCTGGGTCGTGTGGCTTTTACCCCGCTGATACAGGGCACAAAGACACGTGCCTCAAAACCGGGAGACTATCTCGTTTTAACTTATTCGGGAAGTGATCCCGATATCTCTCTGTTTTCCGTGGCTGATCCTGCGGTCGGTCGCGCCTATACTTTCATTCTGGATAGCGGAAACAAGCGGGTGACAATGCGTATCGCTTATGCTGCAGGAGTTTCCGAGTGGATCGCCCCGGGCAGTGGAGCCTGGGAAACGGCGGGTAACTGGACGGTTGCACCACCGAACACGGCGGGAACAAGTGTGCGCTTCGGCGATGCAATCACTGCTCCGGCCACCGTGACGGCGGCCGCTCCTGTGACAGTGGGTGAAATCAATCTTGACTCTGTCAATGCCTGTACGCTGGCAGGAGGCGGGTATACCTTTGATAACGGTTCCGATGATTCATCCGTGACTGTCGTAAAAGGTAGACATACGGTGGCTGCCGCCGTAACGCTGGCAGGTGATCTCTCGGTTGAAGCGGCACTCTACTCACATCTGACACTGGATGGTGTGGTAAGCGGAAGCGGTATGCTTGTTAAGCAAGGGACCGGTGAACTGAGGTTGACACAGGCCAATACCTACAGCGGGGGCACTCTGTTTCAGGGAGGTGCGATTCTGCTTGATGAAAATGCGTCGCTGGGAACCGGTCAGATTACAACAGATGGCTATGGCGGTTTCCGTATGGTTGCATCAACGCCATTGACGTTGACGAACGACTGGGTGATTGCCGAATCCGTTATCTTCAATACGGTGTCAAATGATCTCTCTCTTACAGGATCAATAGATTGGCACTCTTCAAGCCGCGGGATTACGAAAAATAATGAAAATGAACTGGTGCTGAGCGGTACAGGTGACGAGACGGAAATTGCAAGATTTAAGGTTGAAAACGGCCTTCTGCGTTTTTCGGCCGGGGCTGATTTTAATTTGCTGTCTATCGGCACACGTGATGTGATCAACATGAAGGCGGCCAACATTTTTACACGTGAAGTTGTCATTGATTCCGGCGCACAGGTTACCGTGGCGGGTATTGACATGGATTCAGGCGCCGCCAACACGGTAACTGTGAATGGAGGAGAGCTGACACTGCTGGGTGGCGGAGCGTCGAACGATGCCATTGCCATGAAAGGCAATGGTACTGGTGTTGACCGGTTTATTGTCAATAGCGGCAGTGTGGTCTGCAGTGACGGTACATGGGTCGGCGTTGGCTTTCGCATTGGTGATGCCTATCTAACGGTGAATGGCGGTACCAGCACAATGAGCCGCGTATCACTTGGCGCACGTGATATGAATCTGGATCTTTCGGCTCGCAGTTTTGTTGAGATAAACGGCGGTGTGCTTGAAGTTTCGGGCACTTTCAACTGGATGGGAAGCTCAACAGTCGGCCGTACCAACCGTTTGACGCTCGGCAATAGCACTCCGGGCAGCGGTGTCTGGCGCACCTGTGCGACTGCCAATCCCCGTTATGCTCTCAACAACATGCCGATTCTGACCTTTGATGGTGGTATACTGGAAACGCTGGGTCTGGCCTCTATAGGTGGCTCCTCTCTCTCCGATTACCTGTATGGAGCTAAAGAGGTTTATGTGGGACCAGGCGGTGCACGCATTGACACGCTGGGACTCGATGTAACCATCAAACAGGCCCTTCAGCAAGGGGCAGTTCCTGACGGAGGAATGACTAAGCTGGGTGCCGGAACTCTGACGCTGGACGGCGCTTGCAACTTCACGGGTGCAACAGTTGTGTATGATGGCTCATTGCTTATTCCATCTGTATATGCATCGACAGGGTTGGTTGTAAACTCCGGTGCGATGTTGAATCTGGCCAACGGTGTGATTCAGACACTGACACTGGATGCCGCTACATTAACGAGCGGTGCGATGTTAACATTTGAGGCTGTGGCAGATGGAAATGCGTGTGATCAGATCGGTTTGCCCTCAGGAGCCTCAATCGGCGACCTCACTATCGCTATTTTGCAGATCAATACGCAGGAATCGGTGTCACGGCCCGGTGATTATGCGATTTTTACTTTTGCCGGAAGTGCACCGGATGTCAGCGGCTGGACCCTACTGAATCCGCCTGCAGGACGTACAGCGGATTTTGTGATTGTTGGCAGCAATATTGTGTTGCGCGTGGCCTATGAAACAGGAATTGCGATTTGGACGACCGATGGTTCCGGCGCATGGGAAACGGCTGGCAACTGGACGGCTCTGCCGGGTAATGCGACCGGTGCGGTAGTGCGATTGGGCGATGCGATAACGGCACCTTCAACAGTCACGCTGGCTGGCAGTTCAACGCTGGGTTATCTGGCTTTCAATAATGATGCGGCATACACCGTTGCCGGTGCCGCGCTGATACTGGAAAACACCAATAGCCAACCGGCTGTAGTGTCGATCGAAAACGGGATGCATGTAATCAACTCCGCATTGAACGCCGGAGGCGATTTTTCAGTGCAGGTGGCAGAGGGTGCAGGCGTTGCCGCGAATGGTGGTGTGTCGGTCTCTGGTACTTTGACGGTTGCGGGGCCCGGTACGCTGGCGGTTGCTGACAGTGCGGCGTTATCCGTCACTGATCTGGCACTATCCGGACAGGGGGGGCTTGTTGTTTCCAACAGCACGGTCTTTTCATTGCCGGTGGCTCTTGGCAGCGGAGGCGGTGCCTTTGTTCCAGGGCTGGGTCAGACGATTGACTTGCAGGGGTCTGTAATCGGTAGCGGTGGCCTTATTGTGGATGGATCGGGTTTTCTAATGGTGACCAATGCCAATGGAACTTTTGCCGGTATAGCTACGGCCAACGCAGGCACACTGCGGCTGGATACGTTGCCTGCTGGCGGACTTAGTTTCGGTCAGGGTACGCTTGACTACATTGGTGGTTCAACGGTGACTGCCGGCGGTTATACGCTGGATACCGGCAATGCGGCGCGTGCGGGTGTGCTGCAGGCGGATGGTAACATCACCTTTCAGGGCAATGTCAGTGCGCTCTCAGGGGCACTGGTCAAGACAGGACCGGGCACGGTGACCTTTACGGCATCGGGCGAGAACGTATTCAGTGCGGATCTCGGTGCCGGCTATAGCCAGGCAGTTCTGGATATCGGTGAGTATGGTGACAGCCCGACTGTTGGCTTCGGTGGTTTCAGCATTGCCAATGGCACTGTTGTGCTGGGTGCTGCCGGGCAGACAAACACCTTTGCCGGTCCCTTGGTGGTTGGCTTGAATTCAACCACGAATGCCGATGCTGAAACAGCCGGCATATTGGAGATCATCGAAGGTGTTACCACACTTGAAGGCAGCCTGATTATCGGCAACAGTAATGGCAATACCAATACAGCGCCGGTAGGTCGCTCCTCTAAATTGAAAGTAACGGGAGGCGAGTTTACTGTCGAATCGCTGATTATGGGGCGTGCTGAAAACGCGAGCAACCACAATGCCGCACCGGAACTGGAGATGACCGGCGGAAAAGTGACGGTGACCGGTATCTGTCATATCCCCGAACAGATAGGTGCTGTGGCCACGGTGACGCTCAGTGGTGGCACATTCGATTATCTGGCGGCCCAAGGGTCGAGTCTGCGGTTTGGTGAGTATGGTGGGGAAGCGGATATTACGGTTTCCGGCACAGCCGTGCTCTCCAGTGGAATGAATTTCTTTATCGGATACGGAGCCGGATCCAAAGCTACACTTCACCTCGATGGCGGCACTGTTATTGCCCAGAACCTCGATACTGGCGAGGCTGCAGAGGGGTATCTTGTCTTTAATGGTGGTGTGTTGCGTCCTTCGGAGCATAATAATCTTCTGGGAACGCTGACGAGTGCAACGGTTTCATCAGGTGGTGCGGTTATTGATCTTTCACTTATCGACGACACTATTCTGCATAAAACATTGACGCATGAAGCGGCACTGGGTGCTGTTGCCGATGGCGGTCTCACTAAAACAGGTACAGGTATGTTGACCATTGACGTTGTGCAGGCTTATGACGGGCCGACAGTGATCTCAGAGGGAACACTTGTTCTGCCGGTATTGGGTGTGCTTTCAAATGTTACGGCTTTGACGGTCTCTCCGGGTGCAACGCTTTTGCTGAATAAGGATGCGGTTCAAACGCTGGCGCTGGGTGGCCTGACGCTTGGCACACCCGCTGCAGCTGCGGCCAATATAACCCTTGCGTTTGCCATGGATGGAACATCGCATGATGTGCTGGCAGTCAACGGTGATGTGTCTCTGGGAGTTGCGGCATTTACATTGCAGCGTCTGGTTGCGCATGATGCTTTCGGTCTTAATGGCACCTATACGCTAATGACTTATACAGGGAGTGATCCCGTTGTGACCGGATTATCTGTTACCAATCCGCTGTATGGTAAGATCTATACTTTTGCGGCGGCATCGGGCAGTGTAACGTTGACGATCAGCTCTGATTATACAGGGGCTTCGTATGTATGGTCGGCTACAACCGGTGGTGCCTGGGAAACGGCGGGCAACTGGGCGTTGGCACCTGGAGCCGGTGGAGCCGGTACCCCTGTGCTGTTTGACAATGCCTTGACATCACCCGGCACTGTGGCTGTGAACTCAGCGGTGACCTTAGGTGAAGTTACTTTCAATCACACCCATGCCTACACCCTCTCAGGGACGACGGCGATGAGTCTCGACAACGGCTCCGGCACACAGGCTGTGGTCTCGGTCGAGTCTGGAACACATTCATTGGATTTGCCGTTAATATTATCCGGAGATGGCTTGACAGTTGATGCTGTTAGCGGGAGTGGACTGACTCTGGGCGGTGCGCTTTCCGGTAGCGGCGTTCTGGTTAAGCAGGGTGCAGGACAATTGAGTGTGACGGAGGTAAACACCCGTACCGGGTTGACTGAACTTGAAGCAGGCACGCTTGTGTTGCAGGATGGCGGCACACCGGGTGCCGGTGAATTGGTGGTGAATGGCGCTCAAGGATTGCGAGTTAGCGGTTCTTCGGCTACGGTGCTGGCCAATGATATTACCCTTAAAACAGATACGGAAATCGATACACAGGATGCGGATCTGACCCTCTCAGGGGCACTTGACTGGCAATCTGCGGTTGAGGTGGTCTCAAAAGTCGGTACGAATGAGCTGATACTGGCGGGTACGGGTGGAAGCACCTCCGGTGCGCCTTCGCTCAATGTTCGTGCCGGTGGATTAACGCTGGCATCGGGTGCAGATTATTCTCTTGATGGGGCTATACGCACATCCATCCGGCTGGGTGCGGGAGCAGGTGCGGCAACGTCGATGACAATTGAAGAAGGGGCATCTCTGACGGCGGGAGGAATCAACGCAAAGTCGGATGGAAACACAGTGCCGGGGTGCGATGCTCTGATTGTTCAGAATGGTGGGGACGTGCACCTGACGCATTCAGATGCACTGTTTGTCCGGCATGAAGGTACTGCACCAGCTACGTATGTGATGAATGGCGGGACGCTTTCCATGCCGCAGAGTTCCTGGGCTAATGTTGGTCTTTCTGGTCTGGGAATTATTGAGGTGAACGGTGGTGTGATGAGTCTGGGACGGTTTGCTCCCGGTTATCAGAATCGCTCGACTGTGGCTGGGTCAGGTAATGCGTTTGTGACTGTAAACGGCGGTCGTCTGGAGACCACCGGTTCCTGGTCGTGGATGAGTGACGGCAATCCGCGGCTGACAGATGTGACTGTGAATGGCGGTACACTGTCATTGCCTGCAACGAAAACTTATGGGTTACATGCATCACGCTGGACAGGACTGACCTTGAATGGAGGCACGCTTGAACTGCTTGGGGATGCGCTGGATAGCACTGCCGCCGATGACTATTTGTCCGGTTTAAGGCGTGTGGCGCTAGGTGCAAACAGAAGTGCGATCGATACGATGGGACATACGGTTACCATTCAGCAGAACCTGCTGGCTCTCACCAATTCTGGTGGTATCGCCAAGATAGGAACTGGAACACTGACGCTGAGCAATATCAATGCGGTTCGTGGACTGGCCGATGTTCAGGAGGGCACGCTCAAGGCCCGTTTCGCTCATCGTGATCTGCCAGCTACTCCTTTGCTGTGGCTGCCCATGGACAGCATCGATAATCAGGATGTTTCCGGGAACGGGTTTGCGGTAAGCACACTTGGCAGCGGGTGTTCACAAACCAATCGGACGGCAAACTCAGCGGCTCTGATGCTTGACGGATCCTGTGGTTTTGCTGTGCCGTACAATTCGATCTTTACGAATGTGGCATCTTACTCGATTGCCGCTTGGATTCGGATTTCGTTCATCGCACCGGACTCGGATCAGTCCATTATGAGTGCTCGTACGGGCAGCAGTCGTGCGCTTGAAATAAAGTTGAATGGCGGCGACAGCAAGTTGAGGATTCTGCAGCACAGTTATTCTTCTGAAAGCTGGTGGCAGGAGCTTCGGACGGCTAATCCGGTGCCGATTAATCAATGGATTCATGTGGCGGTAGCCATTACACCGGAGGGTGCAGCGATGTACCTCAATGGTGTCAGGCAGTCAATGATACAGGTTGTGGGAACAGGTGGCACGATTCAGGCTTATCCAGGTGGCTGGCCGTTCGAGGGTGATATCCGTCTGATGCCTGTGGGTAGTAAAGGAATTATCACTGTAGGCAAGACCACAACAACCAGCGGTCAGGGCTTCAGGGGTATGATGGATGAAGTCATGCTCTTTGAGCGCGTGTTGAGCGACGATGAGGTCGCTGCACTGGCTGCCGAGACGCCTTTGGCGCGGGTCAGTGTGCGCGCGGCTGCATTGGGAACACTTGACCTGATGGGCGAAGCACAACAGGTCTCAGGAGCCTCTGGCAGCGGTGAGTTCGTTAACGGCACACTGGTGGTGCAGGATCAACTGGCCGTCGGTGATGCTGATGACGATGTTCCGGGTGCTTTGCTGACAGCCTCGAATCTGACGCTGGTTTCAAATATGGTCTATGCCTGTTCCTGTGACGGTGTATCCTGCGATCTGACGCAGGTGGAAGGCCTTCTGACTGTGGATGGTCCGGGTGTGATTGACTTTGGCCGGACAGAGGCAAATCCGCTCGCCGGAACGATATCGGTGACGGTCATGACCTACAACACTATCTCAGGCGTGGCAAACTTTGCTGACTGGGATGTGACCGGACTGGGGCGGAGGGGCTTTGAAAAGATCGTTGAAGCTGCGGATGGTGAGGTGGTTGTGAATTTGCGTTCACTGTATGGCACCCTGTTGATTCTGCGGTAATTCAGCTGACTGCAAATCAGGACTTTTCAGTAAATATACTGCCGTTGCCAGCTATAAATTTGTTGGCAGCGGCAGTATGTTTTATAACAGTAGCGTCGCATAGGACGCATCAGTCTCTGCCCCGCGTATGGGTGTTGGTGGCGCGGATTCCATGACCGGCACCAACGACGTTCCGAGCGAGTTCTACAAGGTTCAGGTCGAACTTCAGCAGGGAGTCACGCGTATGACTTCCTCCGGCGTTGTCAAACCTGCAAGGGCCTTCTTCAATCCGTCAACTCGCATCGAGCGGTAGCCGGTCGCTCGTGCTGCGCGTTCTATTTCGCTGACCGGGGCCTCATGAATGATCAGGTCGCGCATCCGTGCGTCAACCCTCACAAGCTCGTGTACTGGGATGCGGCCCCTGAAACCGGTGCCTGCGCATTGATTGCATCCGCGCCCGCGATAGAGCGTGACCTCCTCCCTTGTTACGTCGAAATTAAGGCCTCGCAGGATCTGGGCCGGTGCGGAGTATTCCACCCGGCACTGTTGGCATATTCGCCGAACCAGCCGTTGCGCGACGACTCCCGCCAGCGTGGGCGACACCATGAAAGGCTCGACGCCCAACTCGACCAGACGGACCATGGCCTGAATGGCGTTGTTCGTGTGTAAAGTGGAGAGAACCAGGTGCCCGGTGAGTGCGGCTTCCGCCGCCGTGCGTGCGGTTTCAACATCACGGATTTCGCCCAGAAGAATGATATCGGGATCCTGACGCAGGACCGAGCGTAGCACATTGGCAAACGTGAGCCCGATTCCGTGCTCAACCTGGATTTGCGTCGCGATGGGAATCTCGTACTCGATGGGGTTTTCGATGGTGACAACATTCCGTTCCATAACGGCAAGCGTTTTCAACAGCGCATAGCATGTGGTGGTCTTACCACTGCCCGTGGGGCCGGTGACCAGGATAATTCCGTTGGGCAATGTGATCAGGTCGCGGACACCGTCTTCGATAGACTGTGAAAAATACATTCGGTCGATAGTGGGTGGGGGACCTGTCTCGCCGAGGATGCGCAGAACTACCTTCTCACCGTGCAACGAAGGGGCGGTTGAAACCCGGAACTTGTAGAGAAAGGAACCCAACGTGACGCGAAGCCGGCTGTCCTGTGGCCGTCGGGTTTCGGCGATATCCATCTTCGCCATCACCTTCAGTCGTGAGATCAGCGGACGTTGGATCTGCACGGGTAAACGGTGAACTTCGCGCAGCAGGCCATCAATTCGGCAGCGCACGCGTGTGAAGTGCTCTTGTGGCTCGATGTGGATGTCGCTGGCCCGCATCTTCAGTCCCTCCAACAGAATCGCGTTCGCCAGCTCGATGATGGCCGTGTTCTCACCGTCACCGACGGCTCCGACGGTCCCCACGGCGGCAAAGGAGCCTTCGATGTCGGATGTGAACTGCTGGAGCTCAACGGCCTTGAGAATCTGAGACCGCGGGGCCAGATGAAACAGCATCTGCCCGTTGACAAAGCGTTCGACGTCGTCCATTACCGTCGGGTCTATCTCTGCGAAGGCCACCGATACCTCGTTGCCGACGCGCAGGAAGGGAAACACCGCATGCTCTCGCGCGAACTCCGAGGGGATGAGACCGGCAACCGATGGATCAATGTTCGTGTTCAATAGGTCAACGAACGGAACCCCCAAGAATGTCGCCAACTCACGGTACGCGTCTTCTTCCGCCAGGATGCCGTACTCAGGTAGGATCTCGGCAAATTTTTCATCAAGCAACTCCAGCGACTTGGGAGGGAGAAATCCCAATGTCGTCTCGGTTACAAGTCCTCTCTCAAGCAGGTAATCCACGAATTTTCGGCGTTTGGCGCTCCTACTCATGGTCGCCCTCCGTGTCGGGAGATTCGAAGATCCGCGCGATTTCCTGCTGTTGTAAACGAGGGGAGATTCGCTCAAACCGCGCACGGTCCAATTCAACTTCCGCAAAGATGTCGTTGGCGTCTTGCTCTGAGCTGGTTGGTTCCCTGTGGCTGGATGCATTTGGAGTGGCGTTTTTCTGTAGGCCTTGCGCTGAGCCGCACCGGCCGCAGAACGCGTGGTCGTCAGACACGATTTCGCCGCATGTGTCGCACAGCCGACCGATTTTCGTGCCGCATTTCCCGCAGTAGATCCGGGTGTCGGTGTATTCCGCACCGCATCGAGAACATGTTTTTATCATCATGGTTTCCTCAGTCTGGCGTGGACACGCGCGACACAGCGCCGCAAGGTATCCGAGTCGAAGGGCTTTAAGAGGTAGTCGATCGCGCCGCACCGCTTGCTTTCCACAATTGTCGCGCGTTCCGCAACGGATGAAAGCATGACCACAGCCGGCGGAATCGGAAGATCACGGAGTTTATGCAGGAGATCAATACCGGAACCTCCTGGCATGACCACATCAAGGAAGAGCAACTCAGGCACCAGTTCGGTTGTCAGGCGCTGGGCTTCTTCCATGCTATTCGCCTGCCCGATCACCTCGATTGGGAATGGCTCGAGCAAGCGACTTAGCATGCCCCGCATGGCGGCGGAATCATCGACAATCAGTGTGCGGATTGGTCCGTCAGAAGGTCGCTGGACAGGGGGGGGCGCGGTTTGGTTCATGGCATCGTCCGCTGTGCGGCTGCCGTCCACCGGTGGAAGCACACGTGTCATCACGTCCAGTTCCTTTCGGATGGCACCGGATGCTGCATGCAGAGTGGTTGTCAATTGGCTGAAGAGTGCACGCGCATGATCCCAATCTCCCTGCTTTACTGCCGCCTCCAGAGCTTCGGCCGCATGCCGCGTAGCCTCGGCTCCGACGTTGGCAGTCATCCCTTTGATTGAGTGGGCCTGGCGGGCGACGAGTTTCGCGTTGCATTGGTACATGCCGTCATCGAGCAGTTTCAGGTCGGAGGGAACTCCAGTCAGGAATATCTCAAGGATATCCCGCACTACGGCCCGGTCGCCATCCATGCGTTCAAGCAGCGCGATGCTGTCGAACACCGGTGGTGTAATTGCTGCGCCTTGGCTCGCCGGGTCGGAGGGGGACGCGACCGCTCGCGCTGGCGGCGGCTGCCGTAGTAAACGCGATATGGCCTCGTCCATGGCTGCGCGACTGACCGGCTTCGTAATGTACCCGTCCATCCGCGCATTGGCGCATCGGCGTTTCGAATCCTCGTCGGTCTGAGCTGTGAGCGCGACGATCGGGATTTGGACGCCCGCGTATTCAGAATCACCCTCCCGTATCCGCCGTGTCGCCTCGAACCCGTCTACATCCGGCATCTGCAGATCCATGAACACAAGCGCGACCTTCTCATGCCGGGCCATTTTCACGGCTTCCATTCCACCGGTTGCTGAGACCACGTCGTATCCGAGACTGCTTAGAATCTTTCCTGCAACCTTGAGGTTCACGGCATTGTCGTCGACCAGTAGAATGCGGGCGTTAGTAACCGGCTGTGGATATGCCGCACAAGACGGCTCAGACGCATCAGCCGCGGAGGACTGAACCGGAATTCGGAACCAAAATACCGCTCCTCCTCCCTCCGCCGGACGGTGCCCCATGCTGCCGCCCATCAGTTTCACGACGGCGTGCGCGATCGCCAACCCAAGCCCGGAACCTGACTCAGGCGCCGGGTGTTCATCCATCAGTATGGAGAGTGGCTGGAACAGCGAGGATACGAAATCGGCCGGGACACCGGGGCCGGTATCCTCCACTTCGACGAGAAGGCCCTCGGCGGCCGCGACACTTCCATTGTTCGCCAGTCGAACGGTGACACCACCGCGCGGCGTAAATCGAATCGCATTCTCGACCAGGTGCACCAGGACTTGTCGAAAACGGCCCACATCGGCACGGACGGACGCCGGTATCTCTTGCGCACAGATACATTCAAGAATGAGGTCCTTGGCCGCGGCCTCTTTACGCAGCATCGCAAATACATCCGCACACGCCGCGCGAGGATCGAAATCGGAGACTTCCAGTGCTACCCCGTGAAGATCGAGGCGTGCTGCATCCAACAGGTCGTTCACAAGCGCCAGCAGGCGCTGGGAGTTGCCCCTGATATTGTCCGCGCACTCGCGTTGCCGGGGGGTCAGCGCGGAATCCTCAAGCTGTCCCGAGAACCCGATGATGGCATTCAGCGGGAGACGGAGTCGGCTAGTAATCCTGGACAGGAATCGTGTCTTGGCGGCGCTGGCCGCCTCGGCCTTCTTCACGGCTGCCGCTAGGGATCGCTCGACATCATGGAGCCGCAGCAAGGAGTGGACCGTGGCCAGCAGCACGCGATTCGGGACCGGCTTGACGAGGTAGGCATCCGCTCCGCCCTCCAGTCCAGTCACGCGATCTTCGTCTTCGGTGAACTTCCCTGAAATCTGCAAGAGGGGAATGGTTCGTGTCGTGTCGCATGTCTTCAGGCGTGTGCATATCTCGAAGCCGTCTATGTCCGGCAGACCGATGTCGAGAATGATGAGGTCTGGGCTCTTCCCGGCCAGTTCCAGTCCCTCCCGACCGCTTCCGGTTTCCCAGACTTCATAAGATGCCGCGGTCAGAAGCCGCTTCAGCATATCCCGTATTTGGACATCGTCGTCAATGCAGAGAATTCGTTTGGTCGTGCTCATGCCTAGTGTCTCCTTCTATCGTCGGTCGGGGCTCGGGCCTCACTCGGCTCGGCGACGGCACGGAACCTGTCAAGCGCATCCGCAGTCGCGGCGACAAGTCTGCCGGCTTCTTCTCCCTGTTTGGCCTTGCTTGCCTGCTCCAGCCGGTGAGCGAGGTCTTGCAGCTCGCCGGCACTGACTGTCCCGGCAGCACCCTTCAAAGCGTGTGCGCGTTCCGTTAACACCGTGAAGTTGTCCGTCTTCAGCGCGCGGCGGGAAACGTCGAGCGATTCCGCGGTCTCACGGACGAAGACAGCGATGATCTCAGTCAGGAACTCCGGATCGCTGCCAAGCCGTGCGAGACAGTCCTCACGATCGAATGCGACTGAGCCGGAGCCTGCCGCGGAGTCTGCGGGCGGTTGCGCGATGTGCTCCAGGGCCGCATGCAGATTCGTGAGGGCGATAGGCTTCGACAGGTAGTCGTCCATGCCTGCCGCGATACAGCGTCCACGGTCTTCCGCCATGGCGTGCGCGGTTAGAGCGATGATGGGGATCTCGTGATTCAGCACTTTCGATTCAGGGTTCCTGATCCGGCGCGTTGCCTCAAGCCCATCCATCTCCGGCATCTGCACATCCATCAAGACGACATCGTATGGAATTAACTCCAAAGACAGCAGGGCCTCTTTTCCGTCGGCAACTGCGTCCGCGCGGTGTCCCATCTTTTCGAGCATCCGCAGCGCGACTTTCTGGTTTACCGTGTTGTCTTCGGCCACCAGCACTCTGAGCCGGGAAGCTGGGGACGTCATCGGCTCCCGCGGGGTAACAGAGGCCGGACGCGATGGGCTGGCTGACGACGTGAGGGTGTTGAGCACATCGGTCATGTAGTCGTGCAACTTGGATGCCTTTACAGGCTTTACGAGGATCTGGGAGTACCCGATTGCGCGCATTTCTTCCGCCAGTCCTGGGCGGGTAGCAGAGGACATCATGATCATCGGTATGGCACGAATGGTGGCATCCGCCCGAACCGCCTGCCCGAACATACCGCCATCCATCTCGGGCATGAGCATGTCCACCAGGGCGAGGTCGAACGGCGCGCCAGAGCCAGCGGCTTCACGCAGGGCATCGAGCCCCGTGAAGCCGTCCGGTGCCTCAACGCACGACGCCCCCCACGCTTCGAGTTGCAGGCGCAGGACTCTTCGGTTTGTAGCGTTGTCGTCCACGATCAAAACTTGTTTACCGCCCACCGTGCGCGGTTCGGCGACAGCCAAATCATGGTTGTTCGAGCAGTGGCGGACCGGAATCTCGAACCAGAAGGTCGATCCTCGGCCCTCTTGGCTGTCGACGTAGATCGAGCCGCCCATTAACTCGACGATGCGCTTTGAGATGATCAGTCCGAGGCCGGTGCCCCCGTATCGTCGTGTCGTCGAACCGTCGGCCTGCGTGAAAGCAACGAAAAGCTTACGCTGATTTGTCTCGGAAATACCGATCCCTGTGTCGCTGACCGAGAAACGCAGGAGCGTTTTCGAGGCGTGCTCCTGCGCCACTTCAACGCGGACCACCACTTCGCCTTGCGAGGTGAACTTCACGGCGTTACCGGCCAGGTTCACGAGGACCTGGCGCAGGCGCGTGGGGTCGGAAACCACGCAGTCCGGCGTCCGCGGGTCGACGGCTATCACGAGCTCAATTCCCTTCGCGCGCGCCTGCATGCTGACGATATCCCCTGCTTCTTCGGCAACGGCGCGTGGCGAGAACTCGATTTCCTCCATGTCCATCTTGCCCGCCTCGATCTTGGAGAAGTCAAGAATCTCGTTGATGATGGTCAAAAGCGCGTCTGCGCTGGTCTGAATCGCTTCAGCAAATTCAGTCTGCTCACCACTCAGTTCCGTTTCCAACAGTAAACCGCACATGCCGATGACCCCGTTCATGGGTGTGCGGATTTCGTGGCTCATGTTGGCAAGAAACTCGCTCTTGGCAAGATTGGCCTCATCGGCCGCCTCGTGGGCCTTTTTCAGTTCCTCCTCCGTCAATTTTCGGTCGGTGATGTCCACGAAGGTCTCCAGTATTACGGACTTTCCATTCAATTCGGTTGGGACAACGGTTTTGAGGATCGGAATCTCGCGGCCGTCGTGCCGCCGGAGGATGTGCTCAGAGTTGTCAATTATTTGATGTTTGTCGATTATCGGGCATTCTTGCTTCAAGGCCGGGCATAGGTACTCGCCACATTGCTTGCCGACCAAGAAATCGGGGCCTTCAACGCCGGCCAGCTTGCAGGTATAGTCGTTTGCCCAGCGGATCTTGCGGTCGAGCCCGATCACGACGACACCGAACGGAGCTTTTGCCAGAATGGTGTGGAGTTGCGAGTTAGTCTTTACGAGCGCGGCTTCCGCATCTTTCTGGACCGTGACATCCCGCACCGTCGCCTGGAGGAATTGCCGCTCGTCGATGTCTACCCGCGTTAGCAGGACCGTGGCGGGGAACGCTTCGCCGTCGACACGGCAGTGTGTCCACTCGAAGAAGTGGCTGCCGTCTCGCATGGCTGTCTTGACCATCTCACGCAACTTGTCCGCCGAGGGGCATCCATCCGGCTGACACTCCGGCGACATATCCCTGGGGTCTAGTGACAGGAAGTGGGCTACGTCCCTGGCGTGAAAAAGCTCAGCGCACGCATGATTACATGATGTGAACTGCCAGGAAGGTGGCTCCAGCGTCATGATCGCATCACGAGAGGTCTCGAATAGCGAGCGGAAGCGCTCCTCGTTGCTGTGAAGGGCGACGTAGGCGGCATCGAGCTTGCCGAGTGCTTCGACGCGCTGTTTGGACAGCTCCCTCTGTCTCCTTGCCGCGCGCAGGGTGCCGCCCATGGTCAGACAGACGAGAATGGAAAAAAACAGTACGGCCGCGGCCATGGACTCGTTCTGCCATTGCGGAAAATCCGCAATGAACGCTGGGGTGGGGCGGGCAATCAACGTCCATTTTCGGTCTGCCACCGCCAGGTCCACGCGATCCTCAAGGCTTACGGTATCGTCGAGCGCTGTCGGCAGGGCGTTGGTTGACTGAGATCGGGATCGCGATGCATGAAAGTGAAGTAAGCGCTTGTCTGCCGTCAGGCTATCATCGATCAGGCATATGTCCAAACCGGCACACGTCAGCTTGCTAAACACTTCCGTTGCCATGTCGGCAACATGGGTTACGCCAACCGCAAAGCCGACCAGGGCCTGGCGGCGTTCCGCCATGCTCACTGGAACCACACCATGCTCGTATAACGGAAGCACAAGCAGGAGTTCTACCTTGCCAGCCAACTCGCTCTCCGGATTGGGCGGCAAAGCAGCAGCCGTCAGCGTCCCCGTGTCCCGCGCCTTTGTGAGAACGGCCAGCTTTGCGGGATCTGCCCCAAGGTCGATTCCCATGGCATTCTTATGCCCAGTCGTCATTTCAAGGTAGTACGTTGGAAAATAATTATCTCGCCTTGCCGCCGGGATCGGCGTGCCATGTTTGACGCGCTCGGTGATCATGAATCCGGGCTCGCCGTCGTCTCTCGCGGCGGCCTCGAATGACTCACGGCGGGCGTCCGGTACGCGCGGAACCCATTCCAGGGCATGGAAATCGGCATGCCTGCGGAGGGGGCCGCTGCAGAAGCTGCGGAATTCTGCGCGGGTTACGTTTTCCGAGCTGTTGAAATAACTCCCGACGGCCTGAACGATCTCGCAATGTGCATAGATCATGTTTTGCAGCACAGTTGCATACGTCTCGGTGCGCCGGTTAAGTTCTTTGCGTAGTAAGTCCTGCTCCCGATTGTTCAGGTACTGGTGGAGAATCAAGGATAAGGCCAGGCCTATAAGCAGCATCAGGCCCACGGCCGTGGAGTCCCGAAGATTGGCCCACTTCCTCGCTGGTTTCTCGTCAGGTGTTCGATGGTCATTGGTCATCGGCATGTGAAGGTTCTCTCCTGTGGCGGGGTATTAGACTTGAATGGCACGAAGTTAAGCTCATATTCTCTAAAAGGAATAATAGACTTACATCAGAATTTAGTCAATGGTTCATTATTGAAAAGGTGTCTAGGCATCTTTCTTTTTTGGATGAATGTTCAAAAACATCAATTGAAGCTTCCTTCAGTTGCTTCCTATGCAACGCGAAGCGTTGTTGTCCAAATCCATGTTTCGTCGGTACTCTTACACTGTAAACGGCTTTCATACTGTCAGCAATGTATTGCGCATCTGTTTCTGGATGTTCACCGTAAACCATTACAAGCCGTTTGTGGCCGATGATTGTGAAATATCGTGCAGAATATATCAATGACAAAAATGGTAAGTATGATCGTTCGGGTATTTCAGCAAGAGACAGGGTATGTGCCGCTAGCATATCAACTCGAAACCCGAATCAACCGTGCTCGTCTTATTTTCGTTTCATCGGGATTTTAACCACCAGATGTCTTAACAGATCTGCAACTTTTTCGTATGTATCCCAGTTCTGGAGATCTTTTTCTGAGACTGATGCGATAAAAGATTCAATGATCGGATTATCGAGAATGCCCTTTTCAACAGGGGCATATCCTTTGGCTGTAGCCCTGAGACGGTGAAAGATACGTGTTTCCAGTGTCAGTTTGCCGTGGTGTGATTCCTGTGATGTAATGACCTTTTCGGCATCAACCACAGTGATCGTACCGTTGATCGGTTTTTTTGTTGCGGCATCAAGAAGCTGCACCGTGATTTTTGCGGAGACAGGCTCAGGCCTTTTCCAGTCGCCAAAGTAAAAGGGACTGGACGCGGCTATGATCTTGGCGGCACCCTTTCTTGAGTAGGTGGCGGTATACCAGGCTTTTTCCTTTTCAGCCAGCGGGAAGGGCAGTTCGAGTCTGCCTGATGGCGGCAGTGTTTCCGCAAACTGTTTGAACGGTTTGCCGTTTCTAATAACATGTATGATCGTCTGTGTTCCCGGCTGGTCGTACAGCTTGAGGACGGCCTGTCTTTTTGTTTTATCCGCAGGGAAGGTGTGTCCGCAATTTTTGCCGTCAATCGTGAAAAGTATCAGGGCTCCTTTCCATGAGAGAGTGGTGTTTCCCTGCTTAAAGGCGGCTATAATGCTTTCTCTGTTTAACGTGCCGTTTTCAGGATGGATGAAAGTCGCTCCCATGGTGCCGGGGGTTCGTCCCAAATCAAAGGCTGTATCGCTGGTTGCCGTCCGGCAGAGCTTGTAGCCTTTGTTGAGGATCATTGTCCAGGTGTTTTCGACCCGCTGGTTCCATGAGGTATAGAAGTCAAATCCGCAGATCAGTTCCGATGCCCCCATGATAAGTAACGGCAGTGTTCTGTGTTTCATGTGTCCTGTGAGTGGATGTACCGGTATGGCGATGCCCCCTTTATCGACAATGTCGTGTTTGATCGTCTCAATGTTTGAATAGCAGGGATAGGGGCGCGGGTGTTTGGGCGGTGCAATACCCACACTGCCGACATGACCGCTATAGGTTTTGGGATACTCTGCGTTCAGCGCAAGAAAGAGATCTTCACCCGCCACACTTTTTGCAACGGAGAAAGGGTCGGTGGATAATCCATCGTTGTTGAAACTGGTGGAAAGATAAAACCATCGGTAGTGTTCAGCACGCATGATGAACGCCATGAAGGGTATGTTCACCTTGTAGATTCTTTCGCCGTGGACACCGTGAGCGTGAAAATCCCCTTTAAACCATCCTTCGTCTGCCGGATCAAAAAGTTTCTCCAGTTTGATTTCAAGTGGCTGGGCAGGTCCTTTCTTGAAATCAAGGGAGATCTTTGCTGTTGCATAACCGTCCGCTTGTGCTGTCAGCTTCAGTTTTCCGGGTCTGGCGCTGAATGCAAAATCGCCAGTTGTCCAGAAGCGTTTGTTTTTCTGGTGCCAGACTTTTTTGCGAATATCGGTTCTTCCTCCATAAGGTGTGCCGGCGGCGTCGAACCAACGGATAGGCCCCGCAGTGTCCTGTATTTCAAAATACGCGGCCAGCTTTGCGCCGCTTGTCTTGTCGGTTACGTGGCCAGAGACAAGGGTCATCGCGTTTGTTGCGGTTTTCATGGCAATGCGGACCGGTGCCGTTTTTCCAGCGGCAACATCTATTCCTGAATGGATCATCTCTTCCATTCCTGGAGCCAGAATCTTGAGCGTATACCGGGATTCAGGGAGTGCGGTGAAGCGGAAGGTGCCATCGGTTCCTGCTTGTTTTAGAATGCCGGTATGGGTCATCACCCATGCGCTGGAAACCGGCTTTCCTGTCGGTCCGGTTACGGTTCCCTGTATGTGTCCATATGTATTTCCGGAGGCAGGCCGTGACGGGGCTTTTGCTCTGTCAGCAGCCGGACAGACGAGTGAAGAGGAAAGCAGCAATAGAATGAGAGTGTATTTTAAGGGCATGGATCAGACTTTCTTTGATTCAGGATAAGGATGTTAATAAAAAAGGGGCACACATGTTCCTCTGCGGTTCGCAGGTGCTTCCGCAGAGGAACATCGGTTTGTTCATTGAATCATCAGGAGCAGTCCCACTTTGCTTACAGAGGCCCAAAGCACCTGAGTGTCGTCAGGCAGCGTTTTCGTGCTGAAGGTGATCTTGTAGGTGTTGTCAGGAGCTTCGAAGGTCACACTGTCGAACATACTCAAAGCATCGGCGGTGCCGCAGAAGAGCGGCAGTTTAAAGCTTTGGCCAAGGTTAGCACCGGTCTGGCGGCCAGTGATTTTGACTCGGGCTTCTGAGTCGAAAGAGAATTGGCTGTCACTGACAGGCAGACCGTTGTCCAGGGCTTCCGCTTGGGGATAGCGTACAACCAGGGCTGTGCCGGACGAAAAATGCGCGGTGCTGCCGCCGAGTGCATTTGTTGATTCCAGACTGAGTGATCCGCAGGCAACCGTGGTTGCTCCGGTGTAGCTGTTATCCCCCTTCAAAACAACGCATCCATCCGGCGAATTGATCATCAGCGAACCGCTGCCTGAAATAGGTGAGGCAATATCGAACGTCGCATCTTCAGCCCTGAAAATACAGCTCACTCCGATGCTTGCGCTGACCGCATCCAGCTGGATGTCTCGGTTCACATCTGCAAGGGTGACATCGTTTGTCACTTTGAAATTGCCTCCGGCAAAGCTGAGAGCGTCTTCCCGGAATGCGGGAAGTTCCGCCCCCAGATTGCACTCGTTTGTGATACAGAGGAAATAGTTGGTCGCGGTCTGCATGGCAATCGTTCCATAAAACCGGCTGTTGTCGCCATAAAGCAGATATTGGGAGTCCTCGTGGTGGTTTGCATAGAAGGAGAAAAGCAAGTTTCCGAAGCCGCGCAGCGAAGCATCCATATGGAATTCTTTCCATTTCCAGGTTCCGCCGGATGTAATGCGCATTGATGGTGTTCCGGGGACAGCATCCGGCAGCACCAGGAGATCACCTCTGATTCCGGGCGTCAGGGAAGACAACAGCTGAAAGCTACTGTTGAACACCGTGCAGTTCGTCAGGGTGGGGGTTGTTGTCTTTTCAAAGGACATGTTTAAACTGGAGAGATGCAGCCCGTCTCCGGGGAAGGTCACATTCTCATTTTCGGGCGAGACCAATGTTTTTTGTGATATGTATGTTTTTCCTGGCCGGGGCGTTAACCCGTCCGACCATCCTTCAGCATCCATAAAGGAATAATCGCCGTTTACCAAATCGGCTGCTGTTTTAAAAACCAGATTTTCCGGTTTGATCCAGTCAAACCAGACACTCTGTCGGCCACCCGACGTTTCCACAGAGAGGGTGCCCAGCCATGGATTATCCTTCACAATGAAATGGAAGTCCTGCAGGGCGGGGTCAAGCGGAAGGTCCATCAGTTTGAAGCGCGTGACCGCTCCGTCAAGTCCATTCGTGACAATCGAAATACGGATAGGGTAATAATTCGTGAACGACGGGACTGTAAACGTGTCTGTTACCCGGAGGCAGGCGACATCTGACACATTGGTCCGGGCTGTCAGAGGAATCTTGAAGCCGCCTGATTTAAAAAGGACTGAAGCGATGGTGCACTGGTTGGTGGAGAACGAAAGATAACCGCCCTCTATAACCAGGGTATCCGACGTCAGGGAGGATGTGTCGGCAATAACCAGAGCGCCTTCCCTCAGCTGTGTTTCGCCTGTATACGAAAGATCGGGAGAAGTCAGTATGCAGGTGCCGTTTCCTGATTTGACGAACGGCCCTGTTCCCGTGATCGGGTAAGCACAGGTTACTGTCGCATTGTTCTCAACATGAAACCCGCCCCCCTGAAGCGTGTGAGTGGCACTGGCGGAGGCCAGTGTAATGCCTCGCTTGTCACTGATGAATGCGGTGTTGTTTGTGGCCCAGATCTGTGCCCCCATGAGTGTGATGGCAGCAGCATCAAAGGTTGCCGGCGGCACACCCAGCTGCATTTCAGAGACCCATTGAATTTTTGGATGCAGCGCGAGTACGGCACTTCCCGCTTTTGCGACCCAGGTGCAATTGGAGAGTGTTGAGTTGTTTCCGAAAAAGCCGAATTTCTTGATGGCGTTCGGACCTGCCGATCCCGTTAGCCCGAGACAGGTTACGGTGATGTTGGTTCCAACCATATCGGCTTGCGTTTTGCCCCAGTTGTTTCGGCCTGATGTGGGCGCGTATGTTGTGAAGACACAGTCCGACAGGAGTGTGAGTTTTCATGCAAGCGTGATCGGGCTGCCGTAGCCCATGAAATAGAGGTCCTGTCCTCCATTGAAGATCAGGTCCTGGAAGGTCAGAGTTCTGGCTGCATTGACATCCATGCGCAGCCGTCCAGAAGGTGAAACCAGCTGCAGGGTGTTGCCTGCAAAGGTGAAATCAACGGTTGGTGTTGTGACCGCACTTCCGGCGATATAATCACTCTCTGCGCTGATTGAGCTTCCGGTGGCGCCCAAAGAACTGATCCAGTATGAGGAATCGGTTAAAACTGCGTTATTGTTGGCCGTATTGTCGAAAAAGTAGGTTTCTGCAACCGAAGATAAGGGTAGCAGAAGCATGCATAGTGTAAGTATTTTCAGAAAAGTCGAAAATAAACCAATGTCCTGTTGACGATTTTTTGACTGTTTCATAAACATGTTACCTCCTTGGGGTTTTGCGTTTGTTCCTTTTTTACTGAGATTCTAAAAAAAGATGTTAGTAAGATTTACACCTCTTTTACGTTCTCTGGCCCAATCCCCAGCCGGCGCTCGATGTCCTCGATTGTCCCGCCCTTAGTTTCAGGCATCCAGTAAATCGCAAAAACGAGTTGGCAAAGCATCATCAGCCCGAAGAATCCGAAGGCGTAGGGACCGGCTCGCTCGGCAACGGAGGGAAACGACCAGGAGATGAGCGTACACATGAACCAGTGGGTGAAGCAACCAAACGCCTGACCCTTTGCGCGGACGGCATTGGGAAAAATCTCCGAAATGAAGACCCAGATGACGGCTCCGGATGAAATTGCAAAGCAGGCGATGAAGCCAAGAATGCCCCCGATAGCCAGAATTGCATTTGCCTCTGCGCCGAGCGAGAGCTGCCAGGCCACGAGGAAGTGCATCAGGGTCATGGCGATGGAACCGCCGATAATCATGCGGCGGCGTCCGAACTTATCGATGATAAAGAATGCCAGAATCGTGAATATCAGGTTAACGGTGCCGACGCCGATCGTCGCGGCTAAAGCGGATTGCGCGCCGACAAAGTTCTCGAAAATACGCGGAGCATAGTAGTTAATTGCATTGATGCCTGAAACCTGGTTGAAGAAGGCGATGAAAAACGCCAGAAGGATCGGTTTCATATAGCGTCGCTGGAAAAGAGTGACGTGACCGGTCCTCTCCGCCTCTGCGAGTGTTAGCTCAATCTCTGAGAGCGTCTTCTGAGGAGTGGCGTCGCCAATGAGGTCGAGTACGTCACGCGCAGCCTTATGCTGTCCTGCCCGCACCAGCCATCGCGGTGATTCGGGAATGATGAATAGCAGCAGCAGGAAGGCAATGGCGGGAATGCTCTCCACTCCCAGCATGACGCGCCACATTACCTGCTCGGCCGCCATGGGCGAAGAGGTGAAAAGGCTTGCGAGGCTCTCGCACGCGCCATAAAGCCAGCCATCGGTCAGCATCGCCTTGGCGACGAAGTAATTAGAAATGTAAGAAATCAAGATGCCGAAGACGATGTTCAGTTGGTTCATGGCAACGAGCCGGCCGCGGATATGCCCCGGCGACACTTCCACAATGTAGAGCGGCACGACAACGGAGGCCCCGCCAATTGCCAGACCTCCGATAAAACGCATCCATGCAAGAACGGGTTGAGTTCCGGCAAAAGCGCAGCCAACTGCCGAAATAAGAAAAAGGACAGCAGTGAACATCAGCGTGGGACGACGACCGAATCGGTCAGATGGCCAGCCCACGGTAAAGGCTCCGAAGATCGTGCCGATCAGTGCGCCGGAAATGGTGAACCCATGCCAAAAACCGGACAGTTGGAACTCAGCTTGAATGGCCTTTTCGCAACCGGAAATAACGCCGGAATCGAAACCAAAAAGAAAACCGCCAAGAGCTGCGATGATGACGATATAAATCAGGGAATGGCCTTTTGAAACATTTGCACGATGCATTATATTTGAATCCTTGCCTAACTGGAGAGGTGAACTTCTGTCCGTAAAAAAATCACTACTTATACAAAATTAAAATTATAGCCTAGTTATGCGCTTGTGGCCATGTATATTCTGCCCCATTTTTTATACTTTTTGACCGAGTTTGCACTTTATGCGAATAAGTATTTAGTTCTGCATCCTCTGGGATGCTTGTAAAATAATTTAGTGAATCTAATTAAATTCTGACAAAGTTTGTGATATATTCAGAATCATGAAATTAGTAATAGCTGGAATAATATCTTTAGTGGTTCTTGTAAACTGCGTATCTGCAATTGAATTGCCCATCCCGCCGTTTGGTCAGGATGTTGCTGATCGCTTATTAGAACACCATACAATCTACATTCCGGTTACTGGGTCTGTGACAGGTGATTTCAGCAAGGCTTACGCTGTGTTACAGAGTTCAAATGTATTGGAGAGGGTAGATGCGGTTTATAAGGCACTGTTGCCCAAAGGGGAAAAATGTGATTTTGCTATACACAGCACTAGCAATGGACACTACTACTGCATTAATACGAGCAATGAACGTTCTGAACTATACGATATCTGTCTAAGCGGTAGTCCGACTTCCAATTCTTTTGGGCGAATTATGTATGTTCAGGGGAAACGCAATTTCGGGATGTTCGAATCATTACTGTCTATGAAGGTTTCACGTTCGGAAGACCCAACCTCAAATATTTTGATTTACCATGCGGATGTTTATATTTATCCACACTGCATGGCGTTGAGGGTTTTCTTGAAATATTTTCCCGGTGTGCAGCATTACTTTCGAAGAGAAGCGAAGGAAATGGAGAACATCATGACCAGCGTTTTTGACCACCTGATTGCCGAAGAATTTGTGCCGCAAGCACTTGCAGCTTGTTCGTCTGATTACTGACCTCGCTCGCAGCATGTAATCAGCATTTTTTCTTATCAGCGACCAGCATGAGCGGCACCAACCGCAATGACTGGCTTCGCATCATCTCTGCCTGTAAGCGGGCTTCGCCTGCTGTTGAAATTGGGATGTGGAAAGTTGGATGTTGAATGCTTTACTATCAGTGGAGATGATAGTGGCACTGACTATGGTATCTATATAGATTGTGAAACTAACAGTGTAATTCAAGTGTGGTAGTTCGCAATGGGTGTGTAGGTCAGACGGATAATTTTCGTTTAGACTCAGATGATGTGTATGGACCGGAATTTTCTTTGACTGGCGCATTGCCGACGACCGGTGCCGGTGCGCATCCGCTGGACAATTTCAAAAAACAGGAATCATCAATGAAAACACAATTAACAATATTAACTCTTCTGGCGGGCCTTTGCGTTCATGCCAATACCACCATCGATTCGGCCAACCCTTACGCTTACGGCGCGAACATCGGCTGGATTAACGGCTATGCCGACGGTGCCAACGGTATGGTGGTGGGCCAGGATTTCTGCTCCGGATTTATGTACAGCGCTAACTGCGGCTGGATCAATCTGGGCGACGGATCACCTGTCGATGGACAAGCCTACAGCAACATTGCAGGCGACTGCGGCGTTAATCACGATGGACTCGGCAGCTTGACCGGCTATGCCTACGGCGCAGCCATCGGCTGGATCAATTTCGAGCAGACACAAGGTCAACCTAAGGTCGATCTCATGACCGGTGAAATGAGTGGATATGCCTGGAGCGCCAGTTGTGGCTGGATCAACCTGGCCGAAATAAAAACGCTGTCCATCGACTCCGGTCCGGATACCGACAACGACACCATTCCTGATGCATGGGAATATCGCCGCTACGGTAATCTGACTTGGTTGAGCGATTCAACGGATCGTGACAGCGATGGTGTCTCCGACGTGGATGAATATCTTGCTGATACCGATCCTGTTGACGTTACTGAAAAGCTGCGCATCACTGCCTTTGAAACTGCGAATTCCGCCAACAGCGTTACCTGGCCTGCAAAGAGCACGCGTGTTTATACCCTTGAGCATGCCGATGTGCTTGATGGAAGCTGGAACACGGCTGTCACACCGTTTATCCCGAGTTCCGATCAGAATGTTACGCAGACAGTTGACAGTAGTTCCAACCGCTTCTACCGCGTAAAAGCATCGCTGCCGCTGGAGCTGTGAAAAAGTAACGCCGGAACTTAGGGAGGAACGACCGTCTGCGTCCGCCATAGCCCGGAGGGCGACGGCGGAAGGTCCGGCAGTAGCGAAGTCGGCGCGCGTTTTGGTTGCCCGCCCCAAGTTGCTTTCATAGCAGGAGTTCTATAAACTGCAGGCGGAACTGCCGTAAGCAGGCTTCGCCCGCCGTGGGACGTTCTGTTAGAGCGCGATTTGTCACGCCATAGTAAATGAAGGAGGGTAGGAATAAACGATAAGCGCTGAACGCTAAAAGCTAAATGAAGAGCAACGCCGAATGTTGAACCTCTACTTCAAATTTGGATGTTCATGTTTTGATGTTCTTTCATGCATTAGACAGGCGCTGAGAGAAAACATTGAACTGGAAGTTAGATGTAGGACCGTGAAGTAAAAAACTTATCGTTTATCATTCAGCTTTTATCGTTTCACCAAGGCACCAGGTCACTAAGTTATGAGGTTAAATGAAAGCCACTACGAACGCAGATCCTTCTGCGTGGTAATGTACAAAGCCTCAACCCTCTCTCTTGCAGAGAGGTTTTTCCGCAGGAACTTCAGACTGGATCGTATTGATGGTTCAATGTAAAAGCATTGGATGTTGATGAGCCTGCTAAGCCCTTTCCAACCATAATGCTCAACCAGGTCGGTTATGATTTGCTCCAGCTTAATGCCGTGCAGAGGATTATTGGGTTGTTGTTCGCTCATAAATTAAACTTCTCTTTGTTTGATTTTTTATTTGCTCAACCTGATCCTAGAACAAACAATAAGACATACCATATTGGCTCCGTTCTTTCGATTGTTGCCATGGCCATTTTCAGCGGGCACCGTAACATATCCCAGATTCAGCGTTTTGGCAACACACAAAGCAACATTTTACATTTTGTACTGATCCTTGATTTGTGCTATCCTTATTACTTCGTTGTGAATAATGCTTTTGGGGTGAGTCTATGAAATTTCTATTTTCAGCTTTTGTCATTTTTCTTTCCGTCGCCCTCATATCCCGCGCCGATTATGCGAGCGAGGTGATGGTGGACGGACCGGAGGCGTACTATCGCTTTGAGGAGAGCGCCGGGGCAACATCGGTTGCTGACAGTTCCGGCAACGGGCACAACAGCAAAACGGTTTCGAATGTGGATTTCGGTCAGCCCGGTGCCATCGGGAACGGCGGGGCATTCTCTAACGCCTTTGTGCAGCTCAATCTTCAGCTTGATCCCGCCGCGGGCGACTTCTCCATCGAGGCGCTGGCCTGCTTTGATGTCACCGACATCAATCGAACCATGGTCCAGCAACAGGCTGGCACCGGTCAGGGGCGCACGTTGTTCTACCGGACGGGCGGCGGCACCCTGCGCACCTATCTGGGCGGGTCGTCAACGACTTCGTCGTCTACCGCAAGCCAGGGTGAATGGCACCATATCGTCATGACCGTGGAGAAGGATACCTCTGGCGCGATAGATACCATCCGCTTCTACATCGATGGCCAGTCCGCCGGTTCCGGCATCGAAACCGCCGAAGCCGCAAACGGCGATTGGATCCTCGGAAACAACTCCCTGATCGGCGCGCTCGACGAAGTCGCCATCTACACAAAGGTGCTTAGCCTCGAGCGCATCGCGGCACACTACACGATTGCGTTTTCTCCCATACACTATGTTTCTACCACCGGCGCATCCATCTGGCCCTATACTAACTGGACGACGGCGGCGACGAGCATTCAGCTTGCCGTCAACGCCGCCGACTCCGGCGACACGGTGCTGGTGACCAACGGGGTGTACGATACGGGTAGTCTTTGGGTAGAGGGCATTGCAAACCGCGTAGCGCTGACCAAGGCGGTCACGCTTCAAAGTGTCAATGGACCGGACGTTACGTCCATCGTGGGCAATGGGCCCAACGGGTCTGCCGCCATCCGCTGCGCCTATGTCGGCAGCGGCGCAACGATGATCGGCTTCACCCTCACCAACGGACACACGCGGAGCTATGGCGACTTGCTCGATCCGACCTGTGGCGGCGGAGTCGCCATCTACGGCGGCACCGTTGAGGCGTGTATCATCAAAGGCAACGGCTCCTCGATCCACGGAGGCGGGGTGTACTTTGCGCCAGCCGGCACGTTGCGCAACTCCCTGGTGATCGACAATGAGACGGACGACTACGATGGCGGAGGCATCTACTGTATCGCGGGAACGGTGGAGAACTGCACGGTTTCCGACAACACCTCCAAGCGCTATGGCGGCGGTGTTCTATGCGGGGACAGCGGAAAATTGCTCAACACCATCGTTTACGGTAACCGTGACCGTGACGATAGCGAAGTCCCGAGTGAAATCTATTTCAGCGGTAGCGGGGCGCAGGTGGAATACTGCTGTGCTCCCGGAATCACCGGAACCGGCTGCCTGACGAATGCCCCGCAGTTCGTCGACGCCGCCAGCGGCGACTATCGGCTGTTGCCGACCTCGCCCTGTGTCAACACAGGAACCAACTTGAGCTGGATGGTGGCGGACACAAAGGATCTCGACGGCGTCGCGCGCCCGACTGGCCCGGCTCCCGACATCGGTGCCTATGAGTATGCTACCCAATTACACTATGTTTCCCCGGATGGCGCGTCCATCTGGCCCTACACAAATTGGGTCTCCGCAGCGACAAACATCCAGGATGCCGTCGATGCCGCCGAATGGGGAGACACGGTTTGGGTGAGCAATGGGGTTTACCTTTTGACCGCGGAAATCGCCGTGGAAAGCGGGATCGCCGTGCGCGGCGTCAGCGGCGCTTCGGCCACCTGCGTCGACGGACAGAACGCATGCCGGGGCTTCAACCTGAAAGAGAACTGTACGCTCGAGGGCTTCACCGTCCAAAATGGCTGGGATAATGAATATGGAGGCGGCGTTTACTGTAGCATTGGCAATATCATACGGGACTGTCTGATTAGCGACAACGAATCAGCGACGTTAGGCGGAGGTATCTTCACCTGGGGGGGCGCAACGATCGAGAGCTGTACTATCCAGCGCAACAAGTCGGACTCGGCGGGCGGCGTTGGCATAGTGTACGGGTTTTCGACGGTGAAGAATTCAATCTTTCTTGACAATGAGGCACAGTTTTTTGGTGGCGGTCTGACCCTTCTAAGATCCAGCATCGCGCAGAGCTGCGTGTTTAGCGGCAACTTCTCTGCGACGGGTGGCGGCGGAGTATACTGCGACGACAGTATCGTGAAAAACTGCACCCTCAGCGGAAATTCGGCGGGCGATGGCGGCGGCGTCTGGTGCGAAGGGGATGCGGTCATCTTGAATTCAATCATCTATGGCAACACAGCTGGCACCACAAACGACAACTGGGCCATGATTAAGGATCCCTGCATCATCGAGTATTGCTGTACGGACCCAAAACCTGCCGGGGCGGGAAATTTGGATGACGATCCACAACTGGTCTCGATCTCGCACATCTCCACCAACTCCCCCTGCCGGGGCGCAGGTAGCCCGGCCTATGCCGTCGGAACGGATATCGACGGCGAGATCTGGCTTCCATCCCCGTCCATCGGGTGCGACGAATCGTACGGAGCTGGAAGTTTTATTGGCGGAATCGGCCTCGATATTTCCGGGCCGTCGCAGGTCATCGCGGGGGCACTCACGCCTCATTATTTCACCATCGACGGGCGGATCAGCGAATGCACGGTGAACTATGGCGACGGGACGAAAACCACAAACGCCATCGTACAGGTAAGCCATGTCTGGACGGAACCCGGGAGCTATGAGCTGACGTTGACGGCCTTCAACGATGACTACCCGCAGGGCGTTTCGCTTTCACGGGCAATTGAGGCCTTTGCCGGGGAGAGCAAAGCCGTCTATGTCTCTGCTGCCACGGGCGATGATGATGCCGATGGGCAGAGCTGGGCGACGGCCAGAAAAACGATTCAGGCGGGAGTGGATGCGCAGCCGTTCTTCGGTGGAACCGTGTGGGTCTCCAATGGAGTCTATGCCGTTTCCTCTGAGATCGCGGAGGAAAGAGGCTTGCACATCCGCAGCGTGAACGGCCCGGATGTGACCCGGGTTGATGGTGGCGGAACCAACCGCTGCTTCAATCTGCAAGGCAGCCATGGCAGACTCAGCGGGCTCACCATCACCAACGGGTCCGCTAATTCTGTCTTGATGTTTGCTACAGGCGGCGGGGTTTATTGCCGTGACGAAAGCCATGTGATTTCCAACTGCGTGATTGTCGGCAATACGGCCCAGATTGGCGGCGGCGGGATCGCCTTTGGCACGCTGAACCACTGCACACTCGCGGGCAATTCGGCTAGCGGAGGCGGCGGGTGTTATCAGAGTACGCTGAACCATTGCACGCTCACGGGCAATTTGGGCGGCTTGGGCGGCGGGAGTTTCGGCGGCACGCTGAACTGCTGCACGTTCTCGGGCAATTCAGCCGATGAAGGCGGCGGGAGTTATCAGAGCACGCTGAACCACTGCACGCTCTCGGGTAATTCGGCCATCGACGGCGACGGCGGCGGGAGCTCCGAGGGCACGTTGAACAACTGCATCATCTATGCAAATACGGCCGTTTCGGGCGGAAACAATTTTGCCAACATGACTTCAGTATCCTACTCGTGTTCACCGGATGCCACCCATGGCGTCGCGGGCTGCATCACCAACGCCCCTATGTTCGCCGATGCGGCAGGTCATCTGCTGCCCAATTCCCCTTGCATCGATGCGGGAATCGATCTCGGATTTGTCGATGACCTCGACGGCACCGCCCGTCCGCTCGATGGCGACAACAATGGCAGTGCGATCCCCGATATGGGTGCCTATGAATTCGCCAGCACGGATGTAGATACCGATGGAGATCAGGTCAGCGACTACGCAGAATATATTGCCGACACCGGCATTCTAAACAGCAACGACTGGTTCCGCATCACCGGCAACACAGCCGGAACCGTCTTTTTCGATTCCTCCGCTTTCCGTCAATACACACTGCTCGGCTGCACCAACCTCGTCGAAGCTAATTGGCAACCCGTCGCCGCGCCGCGCCTCGGGCTCGGCGGGTCGGATTCGATGGCCAGCACCAACGCACCAACGCAGGAGTTCTATAAACTGCAGGTGAAATTGCCGTAAGCGGGTTTCACCCGCCGTGGAAAGTGGGATGTTGAACGTTCTGTCCGTGCGAGATCTGTTACGTCATCATGCTATACAAACTGTAGCGTTGGTTCTCAGAACCAATTAACCTTGGTTATGAGAATATTTGCGTGGGTTGGTCGCTACGGTGGCTGGGGTAAAGGACAGATCCTGCAACGATGTGCAATTTCAAGGTAACTCAATCTTCCAGCCGTGTCAGGGCGAAGACTGGCTTGGCTTATCGTACGGAGAGCAAGCTGGAAGCTTGCATTACTTTAATCCACTTTACTTCACGCAAGAGAATACTCAATGGAAGTAAAATGCACCCTTTTTCGAGTTGCCGAGCAGAATTGCGTTGTGCTAGGATGTAATTATGAACATTGCAAATGCCATAGCGGACATAACTTCGACCGAAGATTTGCTTGAGCGCGCGCTCAAGCTCTCCGGTCTGGTGTCGACTTTGTTCGCCGATGTCGGGTTCACTCTCGTTGTTGTTGGTGGATCGGCGGTAGAATTTTACACCGAGGGAGGCTACATGTCGGGTGATATCGATTTTTGCCGGCGGGAGGTCTCCCACATTCCCCTCCGGTTGGCGCAGGATGTCATGGCTAAGCTCTGTGCGACCGGGGGGCCTAGGAGCTGGCAGGTGTGCGGCCTTTTCGTGGACATGCTTGGATTTCTGGAAAACGAGTCAACTTCCCCGATGCGGACGGTCGAGACCCCGTATGGATCTGTGACGCTGGTTCCGCGCGAATTGGCTCTTGTGGAGCGGGTGCTTGCGGCCTATTACCCGCAGACGTCCGTGGAGGCTCTGAAGGTCGCAAAGCAAATGATGGCGTCCAGCCTCAAGGATCCGTCCATGGATTGGGTGGAAGTCGAGCGTCTTGCCGATATGAACGACTTCAAGGTGTTGCTGGAATTTAAACGTCTCAAGGCGGAGGTGGAAAATGGATAAGGTCATCTCCGTAACGTGGGAGGAATGGAAGGCGGGACGCGAGGCTAAGCGTGAGACGCTTCGCAAACTCGGTTTGGATTCCCCGTCCCGCCGAATTTCCAGCTCCTCAGACAAGCACCTCCGTAAGGCCTTCAGAGGGAAGCGCGTACCGGATTTCTCTGTTTCACGGAAAAAGGGGAATTAGGGGATCGGTGTGAATGGCACTTAGTTAAGACGCTTTGGCTCGATAATTATTCCGATGCTCAACCTCCCAGCAGCGGAGATATAGTTCAGCCAGATCGCATCAGGGCCGCCGCCTGCAGGCATCGCCCTCGCAATGTGTCCGAGAGCCAGAACGCAACCGTTCTCCCGCAGCCTCTGCCCCGGACCCCGAGGTTTAAGGGGCAAGGGAGGCTCCAAAAAACCACAACAGTCATGTGATAAAACGGAAGCTTCACTTAAACCTCCACGATCAAATAAAGGCAGTATGTGTTACCGCTTGAATTTGGCCGTGACAGATCGGATTCTACGGTGCAAGCGTGGGATTTAACAACCAGGTCATCAGGTCACCCGATCACTAAGTCATGAGGTCAAATAGAAACGCTCTACGAACGCAGATCCTTCTGCGTGGCGACGTACAATGCCTCAACTTTCTCTCTTGCAGAGAGATTTTTGCGCAGGAACTTCAGACTGGATCTTATCGACGGTTCAATGTAGAAGCACTGGATGTTGATGAGCCTGCTAAGCCCTTTCCAACCATAATGCTCAACCAGAGCGGTTATGATCTGCTCCAGCGTAATGCCGTGCAAAGGATTATTCGGTTGTTGCTCACTCATAAACTAGATTTTTCTTTTTTTTGTAATTTTGTTTGTCCGATATCTTAGCATAAGGGGAATTTTCCTGACATGCTAATTTTGAGGGTTGAAGTTCTCGGGCGTTCCTCAGCTCCGTTGAGAGTTCTCTGGCATCAGCATAATTGGCGAATATAGCAGAATGCTAACAGGCTTTCCGAGCTCCGAGGACGGAGCCCCTCCCTGAATATTATGGTGGCCCACTATGCATTGCGGGAGGGGTGCGTCCTCGGCACCCGTAATGATAAGAATAGGAGATGTTTATAAGATGTTCTCTCTAAACAAATCAATATTTTATCATTAGCCTCGTTTATCTTAAATATGCTGAAACCTGTCGTGTGGGAGGATACACGGATTGGCGACTGCCTTCGGTTAAGGAACTCTATTCTCTAATTCAATTCACGGGATTAGATCCTGATCCAACCGATACATCGACCGATAACCTGAAACCCTTTATCGATAACAGTGTGTTTGATTTTCAATATGGAGATCCCGGAAGGTGTATCCATACATAATTCGTAAGAATCACAACCATTCCACATCCAACATCCCACGTCCCACAAGTTAATGCGGCTCTGCCGCATCACCTCTCCTCTTCCGGTATCGCACTCACATACGAAGTTGCCCGTTCAAAGGTCGGTACTGGGCGGAAGTTGGGATGATCCTTGTGTTGCAGATTCCTGCGTCCCCAGTACATGCCGTAATATTGGCTGTTGGTATCAATCCAGTTGGTTATCTTGAGCAACTCGGGTTTTGATAGTTTCACCTTTGCATGTTGCTTGGCTAGCTTTGCGGCAATCTTGCGTTCTTCAGGATCCTCCAGTGTAACGCTCTCCGGTGCAAGCATGGCCACGAGTATGCTGTTGTGTGAACCTATCGAGCGGGTCGGTAGATAGTGAACATTGCCCGTCTTGGGATGGTTCTCGCCGATGGTTGGTCCGACAAGTGGAAAACATGACGGTTTGCGTCCCTTACCGCGCCGGCGTTCCGGGAGCAGGCTTTCGTAGGAGCGGCAGAAGAGTGTTGTCAGTTCGCCACTGAGATTAAGCCCAGCTTTCGGCTCTTTGCCGCTATGACATTCAATACAGTGCCTGTTGAGCACCGGCTGAACATCGGCCATGTAATCCAGCGGCCGTTGTGCGTTCTCTTCACCTGGCTGTGCAGCGGGCACTGATGCTTCCCGTCTGATCGCCAGAGCGGTGCCGCGGGAACCGACCGGTGCAGCGTCATTGGGTTTTTCGTGGCAGCCGATGCAGCTGCGGATTTCTCCCGGAATGTAATTCACAAAGGTGCGCTCGGTCTGCACTGCCATGTAGTTGGCATCGAGTGTCTGGAAAAAGATGTCGGTATTGGCTGGAACCAGAAAGTGGGCGGAACCATCCTCTTCCACCGGCACAATGCCGTGCTGTACTTTTAATCCAAGGTGGGTGTCTTTGGTAATGACCGCATGCTGCTGGTCGTAGCTGTCGCCGGACCATCGCCGGCGGGTGGCCCAGGGACGAGGAATCTGCTCAATCACACGGATGTATTTAATTGTGCCCCGTTTAACATTTTCCATGCCGTGATAGATGTCCGTGACAATGCAACGGGCCAGGTTCTTTGCGGCAAGCTCTTTTTCGGTATTGGTTTTGAGCACCGGCGGACGGGTGCGCGTTTTGAGGGGATAGGGCATCCAGCAGGAGAACTCTTTACCTCGATAGATATCTGCCACGGCGCCCTTCTCGTTGAGAAGCGAGAGGCCGTAGGCATGCAGATCATTCCATTCCGGACCATTCGGTTTGTATGAGACCAGAAAGAGTTTGTCAGAGAGAGGGTAGGGGTCTTTAAAGAGTACTCCTTGTCCTTTAGCATCGGTTATCCATTGGCCGTTCTCTGTTTTGAATGCAAAACCCGATTCGCTTTGAATATCCACATAGGGGGTGATGCAGGTCATGGGATCGCGGGTGCGGATATCCTTGTTCATGTCGATGGTGATAACCGTGCCCACTCCGTTCTGCGGATAGTGCGGGGTGCCGAGGAAGGAGTAGTGGTTCAACTTGCCGGGAATGGGACGTCCGTAAAGGAATGTGGGTGGCAGGGCTATGTCGTTGCCATAGATTTCGGCGGAGTTGGATCCGTCCGGCTGCATTGCCCATAGGCATTTAACGCTGACCGCCCCTTTGTCCACATACTCCCAGCGGGTATACATGATGCGCCCATCAGGAAGGATAACGGGCGAGGCTTCGCTCAGAGCACTATTTGTGAGTTTCCGTATGGAACCGCTGGTCTTGTTGAGTCTATAGAGAATGGTTGTGGTGAAATTATCTGATCCATCGCACAGAACCCCATACTGGCAGCGGGTTGAGATAAAGCAGATATCGCCATCTGGCAGATAACAGGGGTGCATGTCATCGGTGCTGTGATGGTATTGGTCGTTCACCCGGTAGAGCTTCACCAGCTCCGCTTCATCCTTCTGTGGGAAGGTCAGCTGCTTGAGTTCACCGATGCGTTCACCTGTCTGTGGATCAATCTCAATCTCGTACAACCGGTAGCCGGTTTGTGCTTCGGCCTTCCATGCAAAGACTATATGGCGGGCATCGAAATCGAGATCGAAACGTTCAAAGACGCCCTCTTTCAGCTCCGGTGCCAGCTCTGTGACGGCACCGCTTTTCAGGTCGAGCAGGCAGAGGTTTCCGCCGGGCGTCCATGCGCTGTTGATAAACTCGGTGTAGTAGTGGTTGGCTGTAAAAGTGTGTCTCTTAACAAAGAGCAGCTTGTTAAATCCAAAAGGGCTGAGACCTTGCAGTGGAGATTCAATTTCCAGTTTGCCTGGTGTAATCAGGTTTTCTATCGGCATTTCTTTAGAAAATCCCGGTGTAGTAAGTACAGCTGTAAGCAAAAGCGCTCTGAAGATTGTTTTCATATTAGTTGCTAACCTTTAATTTCCTGTTTTTTAACCATCCGTCTTCGCTCGCTGCGTCTTCCGCCGTGACAAGCGAAAAACACGAAAAAGATAAATATGGCGATTATTCACATGGTGTCCCATATGCCGTGAAATTGTTTTCTCAGCTCCTGTCACAAACAGCCGTCGCCTGCTTTACGTTTACATAATGCCATATTTCCCAGTAATAGTGAACCCATTACTCATTCACTTTATTTAACGGATTGCAGGGCTGATAGATTTCTGTGTGCAATTTCCCTGAAGCTAGCTGAAATACCATCTGCATTCCCCACTTCCTGCCAGAAATGCAAAGCTAGAGTTGCGGCTTTATTCCAGACTTCCTGCTCTTCCGGTGGTGGCGGAATGAACTTCAAGGTATCTGTAGGCAGTGATCCTTCAGCTCCCGGTCTATATCTCATAGGAAGCATGTCATAAAGCGGAGTAAGTTGTAAGGGGGGCTCAGGTTCAAGAAAGAGGGAAATATTCCCGTAGTGCATATCGCTGTTGCCGATAAGTGTTCCAAACCACCAGGCTAGTGATAGACAACGGGCATTCTCAGTATCAATAAATCCGGCTTTATGTAATATGCTGGCAGCCCTGTTCCAGGGGGTGCCGTTAATGCCGGTAAAAGCGGCATCCAATGCCTCTAAAGAAACAATCGCTTTCCGCCCATTGGTCCCACATCTGTCAAATCGTTCAGATTCAAGAAAAGTCCTCTCTGATGCACGGACTATCCTGCTTGATGAACAGGATAATCCGGAAGATGAAAGAACTCTGTTTGCAATGTCTTCAGCTTGCAGCAGGTCAGACCAACGTTGAGCTTCGGGAAGATTGACTTTTCCGCTGAATTTAACGATGACGTGCTTAATATTTCCATCAGCAGTGCTGAGCGATGCTGTGAATTTCGGCTGCTCTCCCGCTGCGGACGATCCCGGCCACTCACCGGAAAGAGATTTTTCTGCCAGTTCCGTATAACGGTGTCCGACCATATCTTCCTGTATTAGACTCGAAACCGTTTCTGACGGGTCCTGAATCCGGGCCAGCATCTCCTGTCCCATTACCAGCGCTCCCGGCATGTCTGTGCCAAAACGCATAAATGATTTCAGAACGTGATCGTTTGACCACTGCAAAGGATTAAGAGGCGCATTCAATATCTGAGCATGCGAACGGGCAAAGCACCGTCCCAGAAAACCACAGGGGCGCATATCCTGCAGAAACCACGGCAATCCAGGATAAAGTCCATCTTTGAATTCCTCCATTCTTAAGGATGCCCAAGGTCTATGCTGCTCAAAATAATACTCACCCTTTGTCAAAGTGAATAATGTGCCAAGATGTGCAGCTTTCCCCGATTTCTCAATCAGATAAACCGGAACTTCATTAACGGGCTGCTGACTGCGTAGCGCATACCGGGTTGATCTTGCTCTTCCGATGCGTGCTATGCGGGCTTCCATTGAAGACAGAGCGCGTGAAAGTGTCGGTTGACTTACCCCTAGGGCTGCGGAGAGATCTGATGCGGTAGAGACACCTCTGGTTCTGAGATAGTCACAAATCTGGTTGTTTATCTGATTCATGAATAGATAATATAATACTTAAATCCATAATGCAAAGATATTTATGATTATTATTGAATGAATTATGAATAGATAATGAATAGATTAATTACTGATCTAAAATTGTGTCCAGATCAAATAGCATCACCATGCTGGGTAAACCTAAACTGTGGGCTGGGTACCCTTACCCGGCACACCCAGCGTCCGGCAACGGCTTGTATACGCCGTCGCAAAAAATTTCGCGTTATTCGTGTTTTTCGTAGTTAAAAGAGTTCGGGGTTCGATTTTACTGTGTGACCTCAACGTGTTCCGAACTGACAACCAGCTTCCGTTCATCAACCAGGTTGATATAGTAAACCTTGGTTCCTTCTGGCAAAGTTGCTGTGACTTTGTTTCCCTGAATAGTTGCCGGCAGTGCCACCCACTTTCGGTCCTGCCATTTGCCGGTGTCGCAGGTGTAATTCAGCTCAGCTTTGACGACGGGAACGCTGTTCTCAAATGTGGCCCAGACCTTGCCGTCCTTTTCGCGCTGTGACTTGAATTTTACCAGGGGGGCTCCTTGTTTTACCACGCTGTCCGCAAATGCCGCGATCTCTTCCGGTTTGCTTCCCTGGCCCTGTCCATGCGGCATGCGCAGGCGGATACAGAGAGTATGTGGAGTTTTCGGCAGTTGATAGGACTTCTGCAAGGCATTGAGCGTATAGGCGAAGTCGTTACTGCCGGAAACCCACAGCATCGGCATTTTCGCGTTGGCTAGATAAGCCGATGGGTCCCACCAGCGCATCCAGCGGTCTGCTTTTTCTTCTCCCAGTCCGAGCACACTCCGTGCAAAAGCATGCTCTGTAGTAAAACCGCATCCGTAAACCGGCGCCGCAAACTTGAAGCGGCTGTCTACGCCTGAAACCATACTGCATAGATATCCGCCCCAGGATATGCCTGTCACTCCTATGCGCTCTTTATCCACATCCGGGAGAGAACGCAGCAGAGAGTTGGCCAGAATAACATCGGTGATCGCGTGGTAGGCCCACTGGTCAGTGCGTGGCCAGTCAATCTGATTGTATCCGCCCCAACCGCCGGGGCCTCCCTTTGTGTGGTGGATGCGTTTGCCATGCCCGCCTCCCGGCAGACACCCGCAGGTGTCCATCGATATCGCCGCATAGCCGCGTGAGTTCCAGAGTCGCACCCAATCGGCAAAGGCGGTGCCCCCTCCTCCGTGAATCAGAACAATGCCGGGAACTTTGGTGCCTTCCGGAACATCAGGCATGCCAATGTACGCGAATGTCTCAGTCGGGTGTCCCCGGTAGGACAGGCTCTCGTAGAAGATTGCGTCAACTCCATCTGCTTTAAATACCTCGGCAGGATGCATGGCTGGGGCTTTGGATAACTTTGAGAGATCCCACATGGGACCGATCGGATCAGTGGGGGGCTCTGCCACATAGTTGAGCGCCACTTTAACTTCGGCCAGTTCATCTTTGTCCGCGATGCCCGGTGTGAAGATTGATGTATGCTCCTCTTTTCCCTTTATGTCAAACTGCCAGATCTGTAGCTTCTGATCACCCCATGGACCCCAGATGCGTCCACCGTTGTCAATGTTGAGCTTCAACCCAGCTTTGAACCACGTTGTCGTTGAGACACTGGTTCCAAAAGGGATTTTCTCATAGAGTCCGGTTGCATGTCTGACGGCTTCTACATCCGGTGCGAACGCAATCAGCAGAGTGAGCTTTTTCTTTGTCAGGTTGCGTACATTCCAGTCGATGGAATCTGCTTTAAAGGTATAGGTCACCACAGCCTGTTCATTGGATGCCACCAGCCGGTCTTTATCAGGCTGCGAGATATTTTCCAGTCCGAAGGCTTTTCCCTGAAACAGATAGACACCACGGGGGTTTGAACCACGTTCATGCAGAAACTCCTTGCCGTCAATTTTCAGGCTTGTCATGGAACCGTCTGCAGCAACTGTAGCAGTGTATTTTTCACGTGTGAAAATGGTTGTGGAATTTTTGCCTGCATCAGATGCGGCTACGCAACAAGTGTTGCAGACAAGGTGAATAAGAGAGAGAATAACTGTGGTTTTAACTGAATATCGCATGATATTTCCTTTTAATAGCAGAGTTTAAAAACTCATAATTGAACAGAGCGTGTCTGTCATAAGCTTAGTCGAATGGCAGAGCGCTACCTGTTGGATGTTCGACATTGGATGTTCAAGTTCGGTTGCCGTCTAATGATAGCAAATGTATTTGAATAATGTCACCCTTTCTGAGTATAAAATATGTTAACCTATTTGTATGTTTGTTTCAGGTTTTAGTTTTTTTACATCGATTATGAACTGAAAAAAGGGGGAGTGACATTATGAAACGTAGTTATCTGTTATTTGCGGTCTTGTTGATGATGGGCATGCTGCATTCTATTGGTTTGGCCGTGATGGTTCAGGGGCGGGTTTATATCGATACGAACCGGAATGGTCGTTCTGATGCGGATGAGCCCGGTGTGGCCGGTGTTTCGGTCAGTGACGGATTAAGTGTTGTGTCCACGGATGCTGCAGGCACGTATTGTTTGCAATCTTCTGATCTCTCGCTGCCTGTATGGATCTGTGTTCCGCGTGACCATACCGCCTCCAAAGGGTTCTGGCGGCTTGCCGAAGGCAAAGGTGTCGAAAATTTCGGTTTGCTTCCATATCCCCAGAGCGATGCCTTCACTTTTGTCCAGATCACGGACTCGCACATTGGACGCGGTGATTTGATGAAGTTGTTGGGAACGCATCTCGCGGAACTGCCAGAACCCTTTGCTTTTGCGATTAATACCGGTGATCTGGTCGGGGGTGTGGATGTTGTCATGCCGGAAAAAGCCCAGTTGCAGTATGATCGCTATCTTGATGCCTTAACGGCTTTTAAACTCCCTTTCTTCCAGCTTCCCGGCAATCATGAGCATGTTTCCATAAATAAAAAAGAGGCAGACAAAGCTCATCCTTTTTACGGCAAGGGACTTTACCGGAAAATTTTTGGCCCTACTCACTACTCCTGGGATTGGGCGGGTGTTCATTTGTTGGCTTTGGATGGGACCTCGCTGCCATACCAGGAGAAGCTGGGGGAGGAGCAGTTGAAGTGGTTGGCGGATGATCTGCGCCTGCAACCGATGGACAAACCCCTGATTCTGTTCTGTCATCAGTCTCTGCCGCAATTGCGTGATGCCGCTGCGTTGCAGGAGGTTTTAAAGGGGCGTACTGTTCTTGCTGGATTTTGCGGACATCTGCACACAACGTTCACGACAAAACTGGGTAGTATCCCTGTGTATCATACCGGCGCATTAAGCGGTGCGTGGTGGAGCGGACCGAATATCGACGGAACGCCCCAGGGCTTCCGTTTGATTCAGGTCAAAGACGGAGTCTTGAAGACGGCATATACCGGTCGGGAGGGGGATCACCCCATTTCGATTGTCTCGCCCCGTGCTGTGGAAATTCAATCAGGTGAGATGAGCGTTGAGGTTGTGATCGTTGATTTCGGAGAGAAGGTGGAGGTGAAGGCTGAGTATGAGGGGCTTTCGTTCGGTTTGTCTCAGGTATCACGCGAAAAACTGTGGTCGACCTGGAAAGGAACGGTTGATACGCGCAAGGCCTTTGACGGTGCTCGGGTGCTGAAGGTGACTGCGCGGCATGGAGAAAATACAAGTGATTTTGCGATCCGGTATCTGGCCTGCAACGACCGTGCGGAACCATACACGGCTGAGAACTCTGCGACAGTGAAACTGCAGACGCACGGGGTTCATGGTGCTGGTGAAATTTTGCTAAACGGAAAATTGCTGGGGGTGATTCCTGCTGGTACGACCGGAGACCAAACACATGCTTTTGAGGTCAATCGAGAGAGATTGATGAAATTGAACCGGTTGACGTTACGGGCCGTCAGCAAGAGCAAAGACACTCTCAGTGTCGGGCCTGTGTTGCTCGAGTACAAGGGTAAGCGGCTGATCGATCTCCGGTATCCATCTTTTGCTCGTCACCGCATTGTCGGCAGTGACCCGACGCGGGCAGAGAAGGAGCTATACTACGGCCTTCCTTGATTTCCAGGCTCGTTATGGAAAACATCAGCGGCAACTGTGGCCGCATAGTTTCCGTGGGTAAAAACGGTTGCGGAATTTTTGCCTGTATCTGATGCGGCTATGCAGTAAGTGTTGCAGACAAGGTGAATAAGAGAGAGAATAACTATGGTTTTTATTAAATGTCTCATGATAGTTCTTTTTTAGTTAACGTTTTTAATCTCTCATAGAGGCACTGTAATCCTGTCTAAAAAAAGAATCGGTTATTTTCGTTTCAAAACAAACTGGTGCTTAACAGGAGTTTTCGTTGTTTCCATTACTTTTTCAGCTTCTTCTATCTGACGGATATACTCGGCTTCCTTCGGTTTTTCTTTGAGGTAAATCTTAGTCTGTCCCGCATAGTAACCGGCGTAACTGAGTTTCTTTTCCTTCATTTTGGCCACCCGTGCGTTCAGAACATCTTCAATAGCTTTGAAGTTGTTCATATCAAGATCTTTCTGTGATTTCAGGTAGATCTCGGTATGCACAAAACTGCGCAGCTTGCCGGATACCAGTGAGTGTCTTTTGGCATTGGCCTTTGCTACGCTCTGGGCCTGTTTGTATTGCGGTGTTTTTGTGTTTTCCGCCAGGTTGATTCCTTTTTCCAGAGCTTCCGCTGTATATTCACCAACGGCTACATCATCAATTGTCAGGGTGTAAATTCCTTTGCTGAGACCGCGCACTGCAAGCGTTTCCTGATTCAGATCTGCCACAAAAGGAACAAGTTCAAGAGCTCCTTCGGAACCGGATGGTATGGGAAAAGGCAGTGCTTTTTCGATGCTTGAAAAGCGGACTTCATCAGCCTTAGCAACAAGTTCGGAGACTTTTACGTTCCGGCTCTCAGCAAGCTTGCCTGTTGAAGAATCAATCACGACTTGGGATACACAGGGGGAGATTTTCTGGGCTTTCAGAAAAGTGTAGGCCATCACCAGATGTCCCAGAGCATGGGGATGTACGCGGTCGCCACCCACGATTGTGCGTTTAGGGTCTGCCTTCTGGTATTCGGCATTGACGCGACTCATCACACCATGAAAGTCCACCACACTGCCATTGAATTCAGTTGCCAGTTTGCGGGCCTCCTCTCCGCATTTTTCAAGTGCATCATTGACTCCATAGAGATTCTCTTTTTCCATTGTTGATGTCTGGTCGTAGATGGAGGGGGTGATGTATATAATCTCGGAGTTGACTGCCTTGAGCTGCTCTGAAAGCTTACGCATGCTGGCGTTGTGACGGTCCAGTGCCGACTTGCGGCTTGCGAGATTCGTCTCATCCGGATTTTCTTTTCCGTAAAGACCGCGGTTGACATCATTCATGCCCATCATGATTGTCGATACAGTAGGTTTATGCTCAGCGATATCCCAGTCAAATCGGCGTGTTGCGCCACTGGCGCTGTCTCCGGAGATGCCGTTGTTGATGGTTTTTATATCTCGGTCAGGAAAGCGGGTGGCATAGAAAAGTGTGATGTATGAATGATAAAGCCCCCCGTGGGTGATGCTGTCGCCAACGAAACATACCCGGTCTCCATCCGCAAAGGCGCGTGGTGCAGGGGCAGCACCGCTTACAATTGTTATAAAAAGGGCTGCCGCAACAGCTATCAATAGACCTGTTTTTCTAATAGTCTTGTTCATTTAAATTCCCAAGTTGAGTAAATTATTCCTCTGTTTAAAACTGATTAACAGATTGTAGTTGAATGTTCGATATTTGTCACTAGTGCAATTGTTAATTGTGAGTATTGAAATTTATGTTAATCCTCTTCTTTGTTGACCTGATTAGAATATTCTGGTTCTATATTGATTCGTCAAATACTGCTGATAATAAATAAGGAAAAATCAATATGATAAAGATCTCAACACTTTCACTGCTGTTTCTGGCGGCACTCGCATTTACAGGTTGCAAATCACCAAAAAATTATACAGGCCTTGAACCACTTTCGCCTGTTTCTCAAATGGAAAACTCTGATTTCTACAAAGCGGATGGGGCTTTTGATCAGGATATTGCCAAGAATGCTTATTATGAGATGATGCAGAGTTATCACTATCCTATCCCGGCTATGCTCAAAAGCGATGAGTTCTGGGTTGCCGATTTCATGGAGGGAGATTTTGCGAAACTAGGGATGGCTGGAATTTTCTGGAAGAATGTTGAAGGAAAATATGGCGATGTCGGTGCAAAGGCATACACCGGCGAGTTTAAGGATGCGAGCTACGGTTATCTCGGTCACGAGATATTCCTGCTGCCCGGTCAGATGCTCCCTGAGCACAACCACTTCGGCAATGGCAGCAAAAAGGGCTTTGGGCCAAAGATGGAGACCTGGCATATCCGTCACGGGTCAGTTGAGTTCTTTGGCGAGTACAAGGGCGAAGCCGGAGAAACCGCTATTGCGGATATGTCCGATTGTGATAAGCCCTGGGGCTACGGTCAGAAATGGTTCAAGTCTAAGTATGTCAAAAAGCTCGGCGCCGGAGAGCTCTACTCATTGAATGATCCTGAATCATACCATTTTATGCGTGCCGGAAAGAATGGCGCCATCGTTGCTGAGTATGCTACCTATCATAACGATGTGAAATTCAGTAATCCGGCGATGCAGTTCGGCAACTCTGAGGCAGAGAAAATTACCAAGCTTAAGAAATAGTTCTATCACAAAAACAAGAAATCGCACGAGTTTTGGAGTAGACTCGCCCTCTCGCTTCGCGTGAGAGGCACGTCCTACAATATAGCTCAATGGTGTAGGGCGTGGTTCTTTCGCGAAGCGAAAGGCCGCGCAAAACGTAGTTGGGTTGCGGTCAGAGATCGCGTTAGAAAATCAGTATCATTGTTCCTGTTGGATAGAGATGTTGCGTTATGAAATCTTGTGGCAGCAGTACTTCGTCAGAGATACGCACCTCATCAATCCACCCGTCAAAGGAGCGGCCTCCTGCGCCCTGTCCAATCCGCAGTACATCTGTTTGGTAAACAAGGTTGCTGTGAGAATTGCCGTATCTTCTTTCTACATAATCAACATATAGGCGGACGGTTTTAGTATCGTGCTGGTATGTGAAAGCCAGATGGTGCCATTGGCCATCTTCTACACCCACTGGTGATGTCCACGACTGGTTAAAACCGGTGGTGCCAGGACCAGAACCGATAGGTTGGCTGTCGATGCGCACACGTGGTTTTCCTGTGTTATCCATGTCAATACGCCAGCTCGTTCCTCCGCCGTCACTTCGCGATTTGCCGATTGCCGATTATCAGAGGAATAAATAGTGTCAGGCAATAAATACATCAAAAATAGTGTCAGACAATAAATACTGGACATTAGTGTTGATAAGGTGTATAAAAAATCTATGAATTGTTTTGGGAGGTGGTTTTATGCGACTGCACAGAATAAAGCTGGAAGAGGCTGCGACTTATCATGTTATGAGTCGGGTAATTGAACATCGGTTTATATTCGGGGATGCTGAGAAGAGTTATCTGTATAATCTGATGCGTCGGTTGGAGAGTTTTACCGGTTGTGAGGTAAGGACTTACGCGTTTATGGATGATCATTTTCATGTTCTTCTGCATGTGCCGGAGAATCATGTGCTTTCCGATGCTGAGGTTAAGCGCAGGGCTAAGATTCTCTATGGTAAAAAGAAGTTTGCTATCATGGAGAAGAGCTGGGAACTCTGGATTGAGAAGGCGTGCGAGGAGAAGGTTAAGGCGCAACTGGATGGATTCAGAGTCAGGATGTATGATCTTTCTGAATTCATGAAGACCTTCAAACAGCGTTTTTCTATTTACTATAACGCCAATCACGACCGTCGCAGTGCAGGCCCTTTGTGGCATGACAGGTTTAAGAGTATTTTAGTTGAAGAAAAGGAAAATGCGCAGGTGACTGTAGCAGCCTATATTGATCTTAATCCGGTTCGGGCGGGGGTGGTTAAGGACCCGAAAGACTATCGTTGGTCAGGTTATGCTGAGGCTGTAGCTAAAGGCGGTTTTTCTCGCGAAAGAATATCCAAGTTGTTTATAAACAGGGATTTAACAGGCAGGCAGGTGTTGTCGGAATACCGTCAGCACCTTTACTATGAGGGTGCCCGGAGAATTCATGAATATACGGGTGCCGTAACAAAACCGGGTTTTAAAAGAGATTTAGTGGATAAGATTCTGGAGGAGGGTGGTGAGCTTTCTGTGATTCAGCTTCTTAATTGCAAGGTCCGATATTTTTCAGACGGTGTAATTATTGGGAGTAAAGATTATGTTGAACGGATGCTGGATGAGCATAAAGATCAATTCAGCAGACTTCGTCGTAAACGTGGTGCACATAAAATGAAAAATGGTGAAAAGATTGGTCTATGCACTGCGTGTGAATTGCGTTCCAGAGCAATTATTGCTGATAGACAATGAAAAATGTACGTTCCCATATATGTTTGTTAGATATGCTAATCTGTGCAGATTTTGTTCAAGGGGGGCGCATTTCAGTTTATGTTGAGTATTTTCTTACGTTGAAGTAAAATGCAAGCTTCCAGCTTGCTCTCCATACGATAAGCCAAGCCAGTCTTCGCCCTCCGGGCTACGCCCCGACACAGCTGGAAGCTTGGGTTACGTTAAAATTGCACATCGGTACAGGATTATTGCAAATTTTACACTTCAACGGAACTGACTTGCTCTATGCCGAGGTTTCCTCAAATAATACGCTTTCGCTGAAAGGCGGAATATTTAGCTACGACACCTATAGGCCCGTATGATGCAATGCGGTCGCGTAAACTTTAAATTAAAAAAGAGGCGTTGCAGTACCGCCTCTTTATAATTTGTGATCTTAATTACACAGAACAATCAATTAACAATGATGATGGTTCCCGCCGGATAGAGCGGCGGAGGTGGATCGGTCAGATAGAGGAATTCGGAAGGTTCAAGCACCCGCTTTGTGATACGCACTTCGTCAATCCATCCATCAAATGCTTCGTCGCCTGCGCCGATCTGGATTGAGCCGGTATCGAGATACATCGGGTATGTGGTGACACCGGTTGTTTTAAGGACATGGTCCACATAGAGTTTGGCGGTTTTTGTCGGGTAGTCGTATGAGAGAGCAATATGGTGCCACTCGCCGTCATAGATAGAGACACCCGAGTTGAAAACCTGGTTGCCGACATGATTTGTGAAGGTAACGGGGTCTGTAGTATCAAAACGGCATCTTAAATTTCCTGTGGGCTCTACACCCAAACTCCAGCTATAGGTGCCTCCGCCTGATCTCTTTTTGCCTATGATCTGTGGCCATTTGGCGTTGCGATCGGCTTTGACAAATGCTTCTGCTGTGAAGTTGGAGGGGAAGGCAGGCATATACGGAGCCGTGACTGTGACAACGCTGCCGATAGACGAATAAGGGATATCATTTGTGTCGCTACAGAGAAAGAAGAGAGATGTGCTGTTGGAATTGACGGTCTCTCCGGTTGCGCCGTCTTTTACGATCATCTGCGTTGCGGCTGGAAGGAAGTTGGTGAATTGCGGTTTTACACCGGCCGTCCCAGTGGTGCCGGCTGTGCCGTGCATAATGTTGATATACGGGTTGGCAAAAACCTGATTGGTCTGAATATCAGCTTCGGTTCCCTCAGTTCCGTCGAAATTCCAGTAGCAGTAGGTGTCGCCCTGCGGGGCAAATATCATGAAATCTTCCGGCTGCAGAACTTCGTCGGAGAGGCGTATTTCATCAATCCAGCCGTCAAAGGCACGACCGCCGCAGCCCTGTCCAATGCGCATCTCAAGGGTCTCATAGACGAGATTGCTCCAGGTTGTCATTGAGGCGGTCTGCGCATAATCAACATACAGTCGTGCTACTTTTGTACTGTGGGTGTAGGTAAAGGCTATATGGTGCCATTTGCCGTCATTGATGTCGACTGAGGAGGTTGTGGATACGTTATTTCCATTGCTGGTATCTTCAGTGGGATTGGAATCGATACGGAGACGGGGTTTTCCGCTTGCATCCATGTCGATATTCCATGAGGTGTTGTTCCCTGATCTGAGTTTGCGGGATTACTTTATTTGCAATATCAGCTTTTTTCAAAATCGGTCGTATGATACGCTTAAGCTACTATTTTATTATGGCTGTAAGTTTTGAACAAAAGAGGGGGATGATGATGTTGAGGATAACACAGATGTTAAAAAAACTTACATGGGGCTGTTGTCTGATATGTGTCGCGTTGGCTCTGCATGCGGAACTGCCGCAGCATCCACAAGGGGTTGTTCCACCTGGTGATATGTTTGAGTGGCCCGAGCTGGCAACCGGAGTCGGCAGTCCTGCAATCTATGAATACAGCCGGGAAGCCGGACCGGATGAAACTGTATTTCTGGTTGGTACTAACCTGACAGAAAAACTCTTGGTCAGGGGGAGTCATCCAGATCATCCGGAGGGGGCTCCGGTGAAAGTTCAGGTTCAGCTTGCAACACCATCTTCTCTTGCGGTTACGATCTCTGACAAAGCCTATGATGGGCTTATGGTGCTCTCTGTTAAGAACGGCGCGGGGTTCTCCGCTCCTGTTGTGCTTAATGCACCACAGCCATGGTGGTGTGGACCTGATATTGCTGAGCCGGGGGATGTTGTACGCATTTTCGGTCGAAATCTGTCACGTCGTCCTGATTTCCGCAGGGCTTATATCTGCCTTTGCTCTGAAGGTCAGGTGGCGCAGTGGCTTGAAGTACTCGAGACAGGCAAGTATGCCCTTGCCGCCCGACTGCCTTCAAAGCTGAAATCAGGAGTGTACTCAATCTGGGTGCATGCCGGGCATGGTGGTATGTGGGGCTGGGGCGGACCTCTGCAACTCAGGATATGTGAAAAGAAACGATTTAAGCGTGAGAAGAGAATCAGCCCTGATGCAGATAACAGCTTGGCTGTTCAGCAAGCTGTGGATGCCATCTCCCGCAAGGGTGGGGGGATAGTGCGTCTGTCAGCCGGCCGGTATCCCTTTTCCGGAACTTTACGGGTTCCAGCCAATGTGACGGTAGTCGGCGCGGGTCAGGATAAGACCTTTCTTGATCTACAGAGAAGTCCGTTGGCTGCATTCCCCCGCATTGCTATGACAGGCTGGGGACTGTCTCCCGCGGCGGTGCACTCTCAAGGTGATTCCATGACATATGAGATTGATGTTCCTGAGGCTGGTCTCTGGCAGGTCTGGCTGCGTTACGGCACCAACATGGCTCCGTGGAATCAGAAAGGCGTCAGCAAAAAAATGGCTCTGCAGATCGGTGATGGTTCGCAGGCGCTGCTTGATAACCTGCCCAACACAGGTGGTTTTGGAATATATCGGTGGAGCCGATCAGCCGCAATCAAGCTTGATGCCGGGCCACAGAATATGGTGTGGCGTAATCTCAAGGGCGGGGGAATATCGATTGATGCCTTTGTTCTGACCCGTTCATCGGATGCGGTCCCGTCGGATGAACCCTGGCCGACAAATACCGCGGAGTGTCTGGTGATCCAGGGGGAGTCATGTGTGAAATTTAAATGTAAGGATGGACGGTTGCCAGGTGGTGACCGGTCGGCGGTATGGCTTGCCGGCAATGGTGCATCGCTTTCGGATCTGACGGTGCTGGGTAATGCGCAGGTCAATCGGGGCATTTCAATTCAGCCTCCGGAAAAGACCGCATGGGTCACTGGGTGTCGTGTTGAGCAGGTGACAGTGGCTGACTGTGAAGGAAAGCAGGCGGAGAACTGTGCGCTGTATGTACATAATCTGCATGGCGGTGTGATCCGTTCGAATGAACTATGGGGACGTACTCCGATTTTTCTCTCCGGAACCCGTCAATCTGTTTATGCGGAAAACCGTCTGGTTTCCGTTACTCGGTACGGAGGTAATTCAGAGGCCGCCATTCTGGGGCGCAATGAGCCGATTGAAGAGTGTATAATCGAAAATAATCTGGTGGCATCTCCGCCTGGTAGCACTGCAGGTGGTCCGACAGCACGGAGGCTGATCTGGTTTTCAACGGGACATGGTTCGATCTCCCGCAACTGGTTGGCTGGAAATGGTGTTGAGCAGGAGGGGGATGCAGGACAGCCCCGCTTCGGAGGGGTTGCAGGTTCGGAGCAGAATGTAGGGGAGATGATCCTTTTTGAGGGGAATCACCGTACGATGTTTTTCGGGGCGTTGGCTGATGCTAATATGCAGAGTGTTACGCTGCCCCAAACCCTTCCTGCCACTCCTGATGATAGACTCGGAAGTGTGAAGCGTGAACAGCTGGCGCATGACGCTGATGGAAACGAGACGCCCTACTGGCCTCCCGATCTGGATGACGGGACCGGCGAGCCGCCCATCAGTGAGTATTATGTAACGGTCTTTGCCGGGCCGGGCCAGGGACAGACACGCCGGGTTACAGGACGTGTACGGGAACGTCTGCTACTGGACCATCCGTGGCGGGTGAAACCGCAGGCCGGATCAGTGGTCGCTGTGGGCACAGCCTTTTATCAGAATCTGATTGTAGGTAACCATACCTCTGATGGAATGACGGGTATTCAGCTCTGGATTTCGTGTATTGAGAACGTGGTTTCAGGCAATACAATAGCGAGGCAGCGCAAACCGGGAATTTTTCTGTATGCCAATGGAACGACCTTGGCATCCTCAATGCCGCGGACCTGGAATCGCGGTATCAGTCCGCTGTTCTGGAATCTGGCGGAAGGAAACCGAACGGATACATGCAGTGAGGGGGCACTTGTGACCTGTGGCGACTCGGGGGGGCTTCCTATAGAATTTCCCCGGGCCCTGGGTAATGTGCTGCGGCATAACTCCTTTGTTTCATCGCGTGGTAACGGGGTGAATATAACCAGTCGAAAACGAACGAAAACAGAAGGCGACAGCGCGGCTTCGATCATGGGGACAATTGTGGAATTCAATGTGGTGCGGGATGCACCAGTGGCATATCACATGGGGCATGGAAGCAGCGGGAGTGTATTGCGTCGCAATCATGCTTACTTCTGGGATGCAGGAATTACCTCTCCGGTTGCTTTTCAGGTGGATGATCAGGATGCAATTTATACGGTTAATGCTAATACAGTCGAAGGACCGAGCGGAAATAACACCCGTTTGATTACTGAACTGAAAAAAAGCTGGGAGCGGAAATAACTTAATGTGTATAAAACATAGGGGAAACATGATGAGTTTACAGGTAGGGCAGAGTTTGATTCTTTCGGTATTGTTTGCATGTGGCAGTTTATGGGCAGGGCAGACCTTCTACGTTGATTCACGGACGGGTAGTGATGCGGGTGATGCTGCATCTCCGGCAACTGCGTGGGCATCTCTGGATCGTGTCAGCAAAGCGGAATTAAAGCCAGGTGATATTGTACGTTTTGCCTGTGGAGCAAGTTGGCGCGGAACATTGTTTCCCGTAAGCGGTGAAGAGGGCTCGCCGATCACCTACACCAGTTATGGCAAGGGTGAAAAACCAATCTTCCTCGGTTCTGCAGCCAGAAGCCGCTCTGAAGACTGGGTGAAAGAGGGCAAAAACCTATGGGCTACGACGCTTCCTTCCTGGTTGCCTGGTGTGCAGGTGGCAGATCTGAAGCAGGGAAAGTGGGGTGCTCATCGGGAAAAAGATGCGGATATCAAAACAACCATCGAGGAAACACCAAAGGGAAATGTGTTTGTCGTTGAGTGCCGCAACTCTGGAAGTCAAGGAAATCATATTCAGGCCTGGGGTCCAAAAATCAATTGGGATAAGGTTGGTGATGCCGGATATCTGCTGCTGCGCTTTCAAGCCAAGTGTACGAAGCCATTCAAGCTTAGCCGGGTTCGGGTTATGGATAGCAATAGTCCGTGGGCCACCGGTGCAAATTCCGATGAGGGATTTTTTTCTGAGATCGGTGTTGAGTGGGCTGACTATGAGATTCCACTTCAGGTCGTGAAGCCCGTTGATATGCCGCGTCTTCATATTGATCTTGGCAAAATTCTGCCTGCAGGATCGATTTTCAACTTCCGAGCGGTTGAACTGGTGACAGTAAAGTGCTCCCTGAAGAAGTCCGAACAGCTTCCCGTTGACGTAGGTAACATCATCTTTGATGGTGGCAAGGCCTGTGGCTGGAAACGTTGGAAGGTGGAGGATGTTAAGGCCGAACATGACTACTTCTACGATGCTGTGCAGGATCGTGTTTATCTCAACTGCGACAGGAATCCGGCAGAGAAATACGGCGAGATGGAGCTGGCCCTGCGGCGGACCATAATCAATCAGGGCGGTAGGCATGATCTCGTGTATGACGGTTTGAAACTGCTCTATGGTGCTGCTCATGGATTTGGTGGCGGAACTACTGCCCGTATTACTATCCGAAACTGTGATTTGGGCTACATCGGTGGTGGCCATCAGTTCACCAAAGAAAACGGTACCCCGGTTCGCTTCGGCAATGCAATCGAGTTCTGGGGCGCGTGCAGAGACAATCTTGTGGAGGGGTGCCGGATATGGCAGGTCTATGATGCTGCGCTGACCAATCAGGGACGCGGCCCGACATCCATTGAAGAGAATATTATCTACCGGAACAACATCATCTGGAACTGTGAATATTCGTTTGAGTATTGGAACAATCCGAAGACAGCGCGTACACGTAACATTCAATTTGTTAATAACACGTGTGTTGATGCCGGTGTGGTCTGGGCGCACGCTCAGCGTCCCAATCCAAATGGCAGCCATCTTATGCTATACTCAAACACCGCTGATAGCGAGGGCATCGTGGTTAAACACAATGTTTTTTATAATTCGACAGATTGGGGCAGCCGCTATAGCAGTGGCTGGAAACCTCTGCCTGATATGGATTATAATGCCTGGTTTGTTCCAAAAGGTGATATGTGTTTTTATTTCAAAGATCGTATCAAGGGCAATGACATTGCTGGTTATCGTGAGAAGACCGGTCTCGACAAAAACTCATTCTTCGGAGATCCTAAGCTTGTTGATCCGGCGAATGGTGATTACCGTGTGGCAACTGACAGCCCTCTCAGAAAACTCCGTTCCGACGGTGGATCTGTCGGGGCCGATTCGCTCTGGAAATAGCTAAAGCAGGCTTTGCCTGTAATGCAGCTTGTAGTCTGTAGCGTGTAGCCAGCAGCCAGTGCTTGCAGCTTGGCTTGTAAACTGTAGTCTGTAGTTTGCATTGCTATCTTCGCTACCAGCTACAGACACGCCGAGTTACAGGACGTGTGCTGGATCGCAATCGGTATCGAATTTAAACCGATGCTGGCTGCGTCCGATAGCGATAGCGATCCCGATACCGAGTAGCGATGATTCACCCATTAAAAACCCGGAAGAGCCGATTGAATTTAATATGTGTGCTGATAAAATATTTAATATTTATTAATTTAATCAACAGAATTGTGCCTGGAGAGCAACAGTTGTTATTATTTATATATATGCTAGACTATAAACATATTTTCAGAGATACAAATCACACATTAAAGGGCAGGGGTTATGATGAAACGTTGCTGTATTATCGGGGTTGGAATTTGTCTATTGCTATCAGGATTTGCGGAAGAGATACCGTTGCGTCCAGCGGGTAAAGAGTGGCCGCCTGTGATCGGTGCCTGGTTCTGGAAAGATGAACAGCTGGAGACCTATGGATATAAACCATTTTTAGATGCGGCCGCTGCAGAATCACCTTATACTTTGCTCACAACCAGCTTGCGTATCTCCAAAGGCGAGATCGTTGATCCGCATGTCCGTGCGCAGATAGGACGTGCTGTAAACTACGCTGAAAAGCTGGGGTTGCGGATTGCATTTGATTTGGATATCCGTTTGGCCCGTCGGGCCTTTCGTGCTCGTTATCCCTCCGAACAGCAGGAGGAGCTAGTGCTGAAAACCGTTGTGTGCCCATCCTCCGGAAAATTGACAGTGGAGTTTTCAGGGCGGGATTTGAGCGATCATATGACCGGAGGAACATTTCCCTATACCTGTCTGACAACGCGTCTGGTGCGGTGTTACTCTTTTGTGGGAGATGAGGATGGGTTTAATCCTGCTACTCTTAAGCAACTTTCAACTGAACATGTCAGTGCGGTTTCTGAGGGACCCTGTAAGTTGATAGTGAAGCTCGCTGCTGAACCAGGGTGCTCTGTTTGCGTTGTGGCGGCTCACGCCTATCTGACCCCTGATGTGTTTGCTCCCCATTTACTAGCATTTCAACGCGAGATTATGCGGCAGTACGCGGATCTTCCATTGGTCGGTGTGATGAAAGATGAATGGGGTTTTCCTCCTGATCATTCGGGAAATCCAAAACATGATCGCTATTGGTATTCAATGCCGATGGCTGAAGCGTATGCGGCTTGCTCGAATGGTCGCGATCTGATTCGTGATGCTCTTCTAATGAATCTTGGCTGTAAGGGCGGTGAGGTTGAACGTCAGAGTGCAATTAACCGTTACCGGAAATTGTGCCGGGACCGCAATGTTGTGATTGAGGATGACTTCTATAATGCGGGTAAGGAATATTTTGGTAAGGATGCCGCTATTGTAACCCACGCCACATGGACTCCTTATCCAGGGGCACAGGAGTTTCGCAAGCATGGTTTGGATTGGTGGGAGGCAACACGCGATATCGGCCAGTGTGATGAGAGTACGCCTTATCCTTGTCGTACTTCGCTGGCAAAACGCTGGGGTTATCCACTCTGGTATAATCAATATTATTCCCCTAAAGCGGATGCGTATGCACGAGAGTTGTGGGCAGGAGCTCTGGGTGGAGGACGGTTGAACTTTCATCCGTTGTATCCGCTTAAAGATGTCTCAATTTATGAGAGGCACTGCACTCTGATGAGGCAGCCATTTATGAGAGGGCTGATGCGTCTACGCATGCTTGATTTTATTACGAAGGCTCCGGTAAATTCTCCGGTGGCAGTGGTGTTTGGTCATGCCTGTGCCATGAATTGGACTTCACCTTCTTACAATCGCGTGGGGCTTGATATTGCATCGGTATTGTGTTCCCAGGGCTATCCAACCGATCTGATTCCATCTTCGCTGATTGGATCTTCAGCTCTGCGCATTGATGAGAAGGGCTTTGTGGCTCTGGGACAGCAGCAGTATCGTGCGGTGGTTTTATTTGAACCGGAGTTCGGCAGCGCAGATGACCTTGATTTTTTCAAGCTTGCCGCAAAGGGAAAGAGTAAGATTTTCCAAGTTGGTGGTTGGAGCTGTGATGCTGAGGCGCATCCTTTGGCGGCCGTGTCAGAGCTGAGTTCTTCGGTTAACGCATGTGCAGAGAGCAAGGTGTGCTTGGAACAGGTCATGCAGTTTCTTGAGAAAACTGGAGTGGCGCGAGTGACGGGTTGGACGAGCGGTACTAAAAAATGGGGGCAGGTAGGGGGAGGTCGTTGTTCATCTCCTCCGATGACAGGGTTTACGGTACTCACTGATGGAACCTGTGTGCAGATTGCCGGTAGCAATGATCCCGAAGGTGATTCTATTCAGAAAACATTTTCCTGTCAGGGACATCCTGTGACAGTGGATGCGGTTGGTGTGGTGGCAATTCGCTTATCTGCTGATGGTCAGATATTGGCTTTTGCCGCAGGTGGATTAAAGAGTATTCAGATTGAGGGTTTTGACCTGAGCCTGACTGAGCGTCTTGATCTCGCATTTGAAAGAGGCACCGATGGTCGGTTACACGGTGTGGTGCAGGGGTTGAAAGGAGCACTGCCAAAAGCGTTGCTGGCGATTACAACCGATTGGGAACGTTTGAGGGTGGAATAGCACATGCTTTAGAGAATCATTATAATCGTTCCCATTGGATAGAAAAAAGGTTTCATGAAATCCTGGGCGTAGATTAAGAGATATTTGCGTGTACGAGTAGGTGTAAGAGTAAGAAATTCGATGAAAAGATCACTATTTGACCGTGAAGATCTGAGGGTGTATCAGGCGGCAATCGGATTTGTGGGGTGGCAGGTCAAGTGCACCCAGGAAGCCACCGAGGGCAAGAACTACCTCATCGATATCGTGCGCATGCTCGTGGCGTGGGAACGAAATCTGGAGAAAAAATGACAGGTCAGGACCGCAAACACCGTACTCGTACACCTACTCGTACACGCAAATCTCCTCGGCATAATCAGGGGCACAGGAGTACATCCTGACCCACAGATTCTGCGGAAGACCCAGGTTATTGTAATAATTTTTTTTGCTGGTTTGACAACCGGTGCCTAGCGATGCGGCTATTCCCGCTGCTGAAGCTGCTTTAAGTAATTCGCGTCGCTTCAGACCGTATTCTTTTCCTTGAGGTTATTTGATTTACGGGGTTACGGATGTATTGTGAAATTGTCTAAGTAGATCGAGGTTTTCTTCTTTGCGTTACTCATAAAGCCGATCCAGTCTACTTTATAACACTCGGGATTGACAAAAGGAAGATCACTCCAGCTGCGCTGAGTGCCATCGGGGAGTGTGATACTGAGCTTCCACTTGCTACCCTTCTCTTCAGACATCTCTGCCTCGATCTCAAATTTTACCCATTTGCTGAGAGGAAGATCTGTTTTTTCTCCTCCGGGGAGTTCCAGTCTGCCATTGCGAATATTTAATCTTAGACCGATCATATAGGGAGACTTTGTTTTGTAGTCGCGCCATTCGAAACTGAGGTTGGCACCCGCATCGACTCGCAGATCAAAGGAGTTGCAGGCTCTACCTTCGTTGTAATTCATGCCACTGACAACATAGTGAGGGTTGTAGCTGTGTTTGAGTCCTTCAGCATCAACAATCTTGAGACTCTGTTTGCCGTTGGCAGATGTTTCATCTGTGACAGCAATAGAATCGCCTTTGCCCTCTGTGTATGACTTTCCTGAAGGAGCATCTCCCTGTTTGCAACGTTCAAAATCATAGTTAAATGTCAGAGGTGGAGCCTCCGGGGCAATCTGTAGAGCAGGTGCGGTTAATTCAGCTCCGAGTTTCTTCCATTTCCTCTCTCCATAGACTCCTGCTTTGCTGTAGTCGAAAGGCTTGAAGCCGATCTTCAGCGCCGGTGAATCCTTGGCCAGAGTAAAGTCGCCAGCTTCTGGATCTGCAAACTTAGGATCGGCAATCATAGAACCCGCCTCATGGCCTTTCTCCTGCCACTCTTTGAGCGTATCTCCCATAAATGAAACATCCTCTTCACCAGCATTCCAGTAGCAGTTGCTGCTGCTGCCGAACTGTGCCTTTTTCCATGCACCTCCGCCCAGAACCTGTCCTTCATTGTAGTAGACAATATTGTTCTCCAATGAGAATGAGAGGTGATCCTCTGTTCGTGTGGCCTGGATCTGGTAGAGTTGTGCGAAGGCGAGGATATTATTTCTGACGATGTTGTTCTCTCCGAAATGCTGATGGAATCCACCGGTTTTTGTGTTGTAGACCAGATTGTTTTCGAAAGTGATTCCTGTACTGGCCTGATCTGTATATAAACCCCAGCCTCCGTAAGAGTAAGAGTAGATGTCGTGGAATACATTGTCGTGCACATGACTGCCCTCGGAGAGGCCCAGGGTGTAGATGCCGCCCATGTCACTGAGTACGCCCTTTCCAATGTGATGAACGTTGTTGAAACCGATATCATTTCTCTTGGCAGTGCTGGGCCCATAGCCCCAGTTCCAGCCCATGGAGATGCCTGTGTAGAAAAGATCTGCAATCTCGTTGTGTGTAACTTGATTGTCACCACTGAATCCTATCCACACACCTACAGCACATGGGAAGATATAGCCACCCTGACGGATGATGTTGTTGTCGAATGTGATGTGACTTGTTGTCTCGGCTTGATTTGTTGGCATTTTTTTCTGCCCGATCCTGACACCACCAGCTCCAAAGTCATGTATGTAGCAGTGTTCGAGTGAACAATTCTGACAGGCGTTGCGAAACCATACCGCATAAATTCCTGTGTGAGCCACCTCGCAGTTTTCTATGTTAATGTTCTTTGCTCCATCAAATTGCAGAGTTGCTTCGAGTGAGGAGGCGGCCTGTTCTCCTTCAAACCCTTCGGGAGGTGTGATCCACTCCGCATGCCGGAAATTTAATCCGCGGAATGTGATATGTTCAACAAATTTTCCGTTTGCAGGATCACCTGCAACAACAAGGAACTGTTTTGTGGTAGGAGCCACCACTTTGGCCGTCGCTATTTTTTCGCCCGGCAGGGGATAGTAGAACAGAGTTCCGTTACGAGCCAGGAACCATTCGCCCGGGGCATCAAGTGCAGCGCGGAAATTTTCCAGATGGAAACGGGTGTTGCTGTGCCAGTTATTCCAGTGCATCATGCCGCGCCCCTCGGTAATTATAGATGCTTTTTCTTCATCAACCTGCTTGATAAATCTCCATGTATTATCCCACTTATGGTAGATCTGCATCTGGACATCTTTAAGTTCCTCGGTGGAGAGTTGTCCTAGGGTTTTCTCAAACTCATCTTTGTCGATTTTGATTGTCTGCCTGGCGTGTTCGGCAGTCCGTTTCCCTTTTTTGAAAACCTCTTCATATACGTCCTGCATGTACATATAGAATTGGTTTGGGTGACGGGCCCGGGTTGCTCGATTTCCATTAATGTACAACTGCTCGAAATACCACTTGCCAGCTGCCACATCATCAATTTTTGTTGTCCATAGTCCTTTATCACTTTGCGTCCAGCCTGTGATAACACGTCCGCCTGATATGATCGGGTTGGCACCTCTGGCTGCTTCGTATGAGATAGGTGTTGTCGCGCTGCCGCTGTCTTCCGGTGTCAGTGACAGCGGTTCTGTGATTGTATAGGTGCCGTCGGCTACTATAATTTTAACAGGGTTGGACAATTGCCCATCGGCTTTGAGCTGGCGCACAGCATTGCGCGCCGCGGTAAGGGATGCCAACGGACCGTCATTGCTGTTGGAACGGGCTTTAGCGTATTTTCCGCTATGGGCATCACTGCCATTAGGGCTTACATAGATTCTTGTTGTCGGCGGCTCATTTGTCAGTGAAAATTCCCGACACCCAATAGAGACTATCATTACTGTAGCCAGTAACATGACAGCGCTTTTTTTTGTAAATAATAAACCGATCCATTTCATACTTGTTCCCCCTTAGTAATTCCAAAGATGTCAGTATATAGGTATTTCAAGCTAAGATCAATTTGGAAAATAAAAACAGCTTGTTAACTATTCTGTAATCTGAAACAATTTAACGTTTTAAAACGCTCAGCGTTTTTTTCTAAAGCTGTGGCGTTTAACACATAACGGAACATTTAGAGAGAATGGTTTCGTGTATCACAAGAGCTTAGTTTAGTTGCTGCTGAAAGCAGCTTTAGTTGGGAGAGAAGTATGAAGTTATTATGGATGATGTTGGTGGTATGTTCTGTCTGGTGCGCATCGGCACTGGATCTTGAAAGCGGTTTTGCTGAGCCACCACACGATAACCACCCGCAGGTCTGGTGGTGGTTTTCTCCCTACAAACAAGCCTCCAACGAGTGTATCACCCGCGATCTGGAAGCTATGAAAAGGGTTGGTATTTCAGGATTTCATATTTATGGTGGATCTAATGATCCCACTTCCGCATGGAAAAACAAGGTGCGATGGGTTCTGCATGAAGCCGCACGGCTTGATCTGGATGTGATTATCTGTCTCGGTTCGGCAGGATGTGAGTCAAAAAATACTCAACCGGAGTACGCGCAGAAGGAGATAGTTTTCAGCAGTGCGCATGTCAAGGGGCCCGGTCGGGTTGAGGCGGTGCTGCCAAAAATGTGCGCCAGCAAGACCCCGAAGAATGCGGATGGATCTCCTAAGTACTTCTGGGATATCGCCGTTTTTGCAGTTCCTGATCAAAAATCGGTTAAGCTTGAAGATGTTCGTGATATCTCTTTCGCTCTTGATCCGCAAACCGATAAGGTGACCTGGGACGCACCTGAGGGCAAGTGGCGCTTGATACGGGTGGGTTATGCTCCTAATATTTTCGGTTGGGGCGGGTGTTATATAGATCACATGAGTCGCGAAGCCTTTGATGTGCATTGGGACCTGACCATGAAACCTCTTCTTTTGGAATTAGCACCTGATGAACGTAGTGCGTTGAAAGGGGTGATGTGCGACAGCTGGGAGGCCGGGCATGTCAGTTGGACTCCCACCTTTGCCGGTGAGTTCAGGCGTCGACGAGGCTATGATATCAAATCCTGGTTGCCTGCCCTGACAGGGGTTGTTATTAACGGCATGCCTCAGACAGCGCGTTTTCAGCGTGATTTCAATGTGACCATCAGTGAACTGCTGGCTGAGAATCACTACTCATATCAGGCTGAGGTTGCAGGGAATCACGGTATGATATCTATTGCAGAGGCGGCAGGACCGCACCAGCATCAGGCGGATGTCCTTCGTCTGCAGGGGCGCTGTGATGTGGCAATGGGTGAGTTTTGGATGCCTAATGGACATCGTCCCGGGCTGACCCAGCGATTTCTGGTCCGTGATGCTGCCATGGCTGCTCATATTTATGGTATTCGTGAGGTTCTGGCGGAGTCGTTTACTACGATCAACACCTACTGGATTGAGAAACCATCCACCATGAAGCCCTGTGCCGACCGGGCCTTCTGTGATGGTCTGAACCGGGTCTGCTACCATGGGATGATGTTGTCGCCATCACTGACTGATAAACCAGGATATATTCGGAGTGCCGGAACCCACTATAACCCTCAGACAACCTGGTGGGAGCAGTCAAAGGCATTCAATCTTTATCTCAGCCGTTGTTCATGGATGCTGCAGCAGGGGCGTTTTGCCGCAGATGCACTGCTGTATCATGGCGATGGAATCAACATGTTCGGCAACCTGAAAACTCCATCCGATGCGCTGGGTGACGGTTACGACTATGATTTTGTGAACACCGAGCTGCTGCTGCAAGCCGGTGTTGAAGATGGCTTTATTGTTCTGCCCTCCGGTATTCGTTACCGCGTTCTGATGCTTTCGGAGCGCAATTCAAAAGCATCACGTATGGAGCCCGGGACGTACGGACCGGTTAAACTTCTGCCTCCTGTACACAATGCGATGACCGAGGCTGTCATGGCTAAACTGCTGGTTCTGGTCAAAGCCGGGGCGACACTTGCCGGCGAACGTCCGTCTGGCCCCTCCTCCATGCATGATGAGAGTTCGCGCTACCATAAATTGGCGGATGAGCTTTGGGGCCCACGTGGAACAGCTCCGGCTGCTGTCGCACGACAAGTCGGCAGGGGATATGTTATTCCCAGGCTTTCAGCAGCACGGAAAATCATGGAAGGCAAGGGTTTGAAACCTGATTTCTCTATGGAGGGTACTGATGCTCATATCGACTGGATTCACAGGACTATGGACAATGGAACCGAGATCTATTTTGTGGCAAATGAATCAATGCAGCCACAACAGATAAAAGCCTCCTTCCGTGTAATCAAGCGGACTCCTGAACTCTGGGATGCGGTGACAGGTAAGCGCTGTTCAACATCTTTTGTCGAGAAGGATGGATTAATCCGTGTTCCGTTGTCATTACCCGCTGGCGGATCTTGTTTTGTTGTATTCAGAAGTGAAAAGTCTGCTACTTTGAACTCAGGTCATGCTCTTACTGCTAAACCCCTGCAGGAGATAAAAGGACCGTGGAATGTCACATTTGAAACAAAGTGGCTCGGCCCTGAAGATGGGGACAATAAAGTTGCGGATGGAAAATACGAGTTTACTCAGCTGCAGGATTGGACTAAACGAGCGGAGGGCGCAATCCGCCACTATTCCGGTACGGCGGTCTATCGCATTAAATTCAATACTGATAAGGCTGTTGCTGATTCAAAAGGTCCTGTATTTCTGGATCTGGGTCGGGTTGAGGTTGTGGCAGAGATTACCTTGAACGGCAAAACAATGGGTACGCTCTGGACGGCTCCCTGGCGGATTGATATATCCTCGGCTTTGAAAGAGGGTTCCAATGAACTTGAGGTTCGGGTGACCAATCTGTGGCCGAATCGACTTATCGGCGACCAGGCCCTTGCTCCGGAAGAACGTCTGACACGCACAAATATAAATAAATATAAGAAGGATGATCCTTTGCTCTCATCCGGTCTGCTGGGACCTGTGCAGCTGGTAGTTCCAGCTCAGTCGCAATAGGAATCGGTTAAGGGAGGAAGCTGCTTTCGCCCTTGTATTGTTCTTTCATTTTATCCTCCATGAATCATCGCTTTCCAACACTGATTTCGGTCCATCGCCATCAAGCCATTCTTTTGCAGCGCTGTTCTTTTGTAGATATGTATCCCAGAAGGCGGTACTGAGCGCCAGAATTACGCGATGGTGGTTCGGGTTGCGCGGCTCCTGATCGCCCGGCAAGGCACGCTCAGTGAACACAGAGTGTTCGGCTCCGTAAAGAACCAGCTCATATTTACTTCCTGCCGGCAGGGCAGGATATACCGCAAGACGCGACTTCATATCAGCATCGCCGATCAGTGATGTATCTTTCGTCCCGGTCATCAACAACCATGGAATCGATACCTTTCCGAATGCCGTCTGGGGTTTACCGATCTTCGGGGTACTGGGGCTCATGACAACTGCTGCCTTAATGCGTGACTCTGTGAACGAAAACTTGCCCTTCGCCGTCGTCTGTCCGCTTACCGCCTGGGTGGTAATGGCTCCGAATGAATGGCCTGACATCCCGACCTTTCCAAGGTCAAGCCTTGCTTCAAGCACATGCTCCTTCATCTTGTTCCATAAATCCAGCTGGTTTAACACGGCGTAAACATCCTGTACGCGCAGCATGTAGTTCTGCCCGTTTGCAGCCTCCCGCATTGCTGCCATGCGTTGTGCCGTTGGTTTGTCCTTCCACACCGAGGTGTCGCTTCCTGGGTGCTGCAGAAAAACCGTCACATATCCGCGTGCGGCCCAATGTTTTCCAAGGAAACTGCTGCCCTCCCGTGATCCACCCAGACCATGACTGAAAAGAATAACGGCAGCTGATGACTTGACCAAAGGAAGATATACACGTATGGGAATCTCGCGATTCCTCTGCTTGTCGTTAACTGTGAGATCCACAACCTTCGGTTTGACCTGTGGTTGAACAGAGAGTGGATTATACTCCGCCGCGTGTGCAGCCGCGATTGTAGTTAAAAGCATGCACAATATTCTCAGGAAGATCACTATTTGGCTGGCATTATGTGCTGTGTGCATTACGCCTGAATATCTCTTAAAACGTTCAAACAGTTTCATCATTACTATCCTTCCTTTCCCACATCTGGAGGGCAGTCGCTACGCGGCTGCCCGGTTGGCCACATAGTGACCTACTTCCTTTTTGTATTATACAAAAATCAGATAATAAGACCATGCTTAAGCTGATGATCTGAGAGCGGCACATCTGCGAGTCGATACAACAATCCACCGTATAACGGCGGATATACCTTATCAGGCATTAAAGTATATCCGATGATCAAATGTCGATTTTCCATCTGTGAATTCTGGAGTATTTCTGATTTTGCCTGACAGCATGTCGCCGATATTTGGCACATTGAATTGGATTCGTGGACTATTGATGAGGTCGAAAAGGATATGGCTGTCATGTGTTTGGTATGGTTTCTGCGCCGACCAACTAAGAAATGCTAGACTTTTCGACAGCATCTAATGCAGTCACAACGTATTCAACTGATAGGTTCTCCAAGTGAGCCTTGCGGAAGCACTCAGCAAGCGGGACGATTGGCATCATCGTCTTCTTCGGAAGCTTGTTTCCAAAGAAGTGTTTTGCCATTCCCTCAATATTCTCATCGCTGACCTCATGCAAAAGCGCATTTTCTGCGTATACACTGACAAATGAACGCAAAACATCAGCCACAGTGTAAGGAGCCAAGGGCAACGTATCCAGTGCGCATTCCTCCCCCTCAGCAAGCATGCCATTGGCATGTTGTTGATGGAATTGCTCTAGCACACCACGCCCCTGAAGGAATGATTCTGTCATGGGATAACAAAAGGCCAAGCATAGGATCGTATATGTCCACTCAATGCAGGTCATCATGTGCACATCCTTGGATGCAAGTAGTCCGTCACCGAGTGATCGCAAGCTATCTATATCTGTGAAATCCACTGGGTCAAACGCCCACGTACCCACGGGATTATCGACCATTTCAAGTACCTTAACCCATGCCTCAAGGTTCGATTCAAAAAAGCATGTGCTGATATGTTCTGGCTTCACCAGTCGGAAGATATGAAAATGAAAGAATTCACTAACATCGTGTCGCTCTTGTAGCATTTTGTGCGATGTTGGATCATCGATGGGGACACGCATGGTCTTGGGCGCTTGCCAGAACGAACGGATGAAGAGCTCCTCATTCTCCCGAGTTATCAATTCTGCGTGACGGCCGCGTTGACGCACTAGCTGCGGCCAATTACGTTCCTGCCAGAACTGACTAGTGTCGCGCTGAACAAATATCACAATATCTCCAGGCTTTACGTGATGGCGTAGCTCTGAGAAGGGAAGAATATTCAGCGAGTGGACGCCGTCTGCTCCGGGAGGAAGGCACAAATCAATCCGTCGAACCTTCTTCAATTGCCCCCAATCTGTCTTTGCTGTCTTCACCAAAGCTAGCATCCCTTGAAGATCTCCCACTGCGGACATGTCGGGCACTTCACTTGAGGCAAACTCCCCCAGCGACATGCCAATGGTCTCAGGATTCACAGTCCAGTTTGTCGTGCTTACTACATTCATATTATCTTTCCGTTTTCTTTCTGACTTCTCGAAATGCCATGCTTAATCCTTTCGGGTAGAACTATAAAATCATAATCCTGCTTGGTTTTCTCAAAGCAAGCAACTTTTTGATGTCATGTCCTGAAATCAAATCCTATGCGACATTGCATTGGCGCTCTGCTGTATGAGAATGCGCTAAAATGTGACATGTAGTGATGTTTTTATACGTGCTAGATAATACAGGATATTTATTATTTCAGAAAATTATCAAACTAACTTAACTTAGTGTATTAGGTTGTTTCAAAATAGTCTAGGCAAAATGTATAAATTCTGCGTTCAATTGAGAATGGTGGTTTTGCAGCTTGGTGGTTATTTCGCGCGGAGGCGCAGAGGGTGCGGAGTTGGGTGCTTGGCTGGATTAAGGTAAAAGATCTGTTGCCGCGTGGTAGAGTTTGAGGTAAAAAATTGGGTAACTAGGGTTGGTTGTTATAAATTGCTACAAACCCTGCGATTAGAGTTTTTAGCGATACGTCGTCGCACAAGGCTTTGCCGCACAAGTCAGCGTTAAAAAACTCTAACCGCAACAGAGATTCGCGTAGATTCGTGGTATTCGTAGTTAAAAATTTGGTTGCGGTTATGCTGCGCTACGAACTTCGCCATTGAGTTTCGACGTTGCTGGTATAGGCTCTGCTAATCTCTACAGATTCCCCAGTAAAACTCCCTTTTCATAAGCTTTTGCCGCAGCTTTGGCAAAGCTGTCATCGGTCGCTCCTGTGCCCCAGATGTAGACGCGCTTCTCTGTGTCCTTGCCTGTGTGGTTCAGGCTGATCTGACCAAGGTGACTGCCACTGTCCCAGTAGGTGAAGCCTCCGCAATCGCTGAGTGCGATGCAGGCATTGCGGTATTGATCGCTGTAGACGGCATACCAGGAAGGATGACCTTTAAAACCGAAATCCTCAAAATTGCCGGAGCCGTCCATCTTAACCAGCTTGCTGCCTCCATTGCTGGCAAAGGCTTCCTCAAGGTAGAAGGCGCGGTTGAGTGATGAAACATTGGGGGTGCATGTGGAATGAACCTCGAATCGGTCGGGGTAGAAAAACCAGGTGCGGGTCAGGCGGTGTGAGTCCTTGAGAAGTTTTACGCAGGAAAAAATAGTGCGTACCGGGCCGCGCTGTACACAGGTTAAGGATTCCACCTCGCCCTCTTCCTGATTCCATCCGATCTCTTTTGAGGATGCAATCAGCTGTGACACTACCGGCAGAATTGTGCCCTCCTTTGTCTTGATGGAAATTGTGGATAATGCGCCATTGATGATGCTCGCAGAGTAGGTTTTCATGTTTATTGTTGAGCCGTCCTGATTGACGGTGTAAGGGTTGGCATGCGGGTATATCGGAGTGCTGCCTTCCATAACGCCGAGAGCTTCGGCGGTGATTGTGCTCTTTGCTGGAATGCCAGCAGGAATGCAGAATATCAATTGCCCGTTTGTGCTACCGGATTCGGATGATTCGAATTGGGCCGGAACAACGGAGCCATTCTGGAAGCGCACCCGGAGATTGGCCGGGTCTGCTTTTCGATTGTCGGCCTGCAGCAGATCGAATGGCACTTCAACAGGCATACCGGCACTGTCGCCTTCCGGCAGTACGAGTGTGTACAGTTTGCGTATTGTAAATGCGTCCGGATCACAGGGACCGGTAAATGTCGCAGTGGCGGTGGTGCGTCCGCAGAGGGAGATATTGTTTTTAGTACTGACAACAGCTGTGATATTGCGGAGTCCATCCGCCATTGTGGCTGGCAGAACAGCTGTGACCGTTTTCTCAGCACCGGCTTTGAGCCACCATATGTTATCTGTCTCGAGCTCGGTGCCGTCAGTTCCATCCAGAAGAAGTGCAACTGAAAAACGCCAAGCTGTTGCCAGACCCATATTGCGGATTGTTACGCTTGCGGTCAGTTCTGCATCAGGGGCTAGGCCGGAGTCTGCGGAGATGGCCTTGCCGTCTACCGAAAGCTCGAGTGCTTCGATGGTGAGGTCCGGAATATCGGCTTCCTTTCCGGCGTAAAGCAGGTAGGTAGCAGAGTCATCTGCAGGGGCGCGAAGCTGGAGTATCTCAGCATTGCCATTGGCTATGCGTTGCTGCGGCTCACCCTGCTTGTTGAGAAGAATCAGAGCTCGTTTGCCTTTCCAATCCTTGCTCCACTCGGGTACGGTCAGTTTGAGTTCACTGCCGGCTGTGAGTATTATTCGGACGCGGTGGGCGCTCTCCATGATGAGATTAATCTGCCCGGTGCTGCTGATGCCTGTTGCAGCGAAAGTGGCGGAGCCGGAGTCGGCAAAGAGATATTCATCGCTTCTGATATATGTCTCACGGGATTTGCCGTCAGATGATGTGATGCGCCACTGCTCAATCTTCGGTCCATGCACATAGAAGTCGTTCTCCATGAGAGTGAGTTTGTTGCCCGCGCCTGTTGTGATATCAAACGGAGATGTGCTGAAGTTGACTGTGGCAACGGTGTCGTCCTCGAAGGTGCTTTGCTGAACCATACGATCGTCGCTCAGGAATGCGTGTGAAACCATTTCCTGCGGTCCGATGACCTCATGCAGCTTACAGACATTGCGGTAGATGGTGAGCATCTGTTCGCGCTCTTCCGGAATATTCCAGCGCAGGCCGTGTTTGTGTGACCACATCATGGGGGGAGTGCCGTAGAGAACATTCATGGCCGTTTTGCGGTCGGTCAGCTCAGGCATGACCTGATGCAGGTAATCGCTGCATGCGCCCCAGTACCAGTAGTTGACCACGCAATCGTGGAAGACCAGCTCAAACAGCGGTGCGCGATTTGCCGGATTAATTCCATAGTTCAGATATCGTTCGCTGATATCTTCGCGCTTTTCGACATCGCGCAGATAACCGGCCGGCCAGCTGTACATACCACCGCCCATCATTCCTTCTTGATAGTGAAGATAGGGGACGCCGTAGTAGCGTCCATGTTCTCCTCCGGTGACGAGCCCTAAGTCATGACTTACATATTTCAGAAGATTCTGGCGGTTGATCAGGTCCTGGCTGCGTGTTACTCCATGCACAGGCGAGTAGCACTCCTTCAGGGAGGTAGCGGTGGTAACATCAAGAAAGCGTGCGTTGTAGGGATAGGTTTTGAGAACCTCTGGAATTACGGCTTTGGCATTCTTGAGCATCATGGCAGTACACTGCTTCATGTAGGTGTGGGTGGGATTCATATCTTTGTCGCGCGAAATCCAGGCTGTCATTAATTCACCATCCGCTTTGACGAGCGCATGTTCTTTTACGGGGGCTTTTGCGCGCCCAAGTGTCGGTGAATCGTTGATATCCTCATAGTTGTCGTATTCGCCCACAAGCCATCCGATTTTTTTGATCTTTTCCATGCTGGCTGGGGAGGGACGACCATTGAGAAGTCCGTGCTTCATGCCCGCAGCAGCCGCCTCCTTTACAAATGAGAGCCCCGGGGCGCCCCACCAGTTCACGGCTCCCATGAGCTTCAGAACATCCGGGTTGTCTTTTGCGTCGGTTGTGAGTTTGCGTACTAAGCCCTGCTTCTTTGCGATTTCGCGGTAGATTTTACATGCTTTTACATGTGCGCCTTTATCGTAGAATACAAGGCGGCCGACACGGGTGGCTCCGAATTGGCCTTTGCTTGATAACCAGCCGAAGCCGGGAAACCCGAGACGTGCTTCATCCTTAACACATGACTGCATCTGAATGAAGGAGTCTGACGGGGTCATGGCGATAGCCAGCAGACCCTGCTTTCCGTCGGTTACGGTGACCCACGGCATGTCACCGCCATAGCTGTTAAGACGTTTGCCTCGGAAAAGCTTGTCTCCGACAGGTACATAGCGTCCGCCGCAGTAGTCGGTCATTGCCATGAAATAGCTCTCCGGTTTCGGAGGGTAGAGTGGGGCTGGATAGAGGATTGTCTTAATGGGAGTGTTGTTTCCATCGGGACAGGATAGCTTTACTTCCATAGCCGGTTTATTATCAAGCAGCTTGAGTTCAATCTCCAGATTTAACGGCTTGATCTGTCCGCGTGTCAGCTTCAGCGAGTAAGCCAATGCATTACTGTCGCTTCCCTTGCGCATGTTGGACACAGTTCCGTTGGCACTACTGGATGTACGGTTGTTCTCTTTTGTCAACTGAGGTGCTTTTCCGGCAGGGTCTGTGAGAACTGCAATTGAAAAGGTATCGGGTGCGGAGTGGACCCACGTCTTTGGGGAGTAGCCCTGTGCAATACGTTTGATCGGTTCTCCTGGTTTAGGGTCGGCATCGTTCATGCCCATTGCAAAATATATGCGCGTTCCAGTTTCAGGGTTCTTCAGAATGGGGAAGTGCTCTATCGGCATAGCGACTTCCACCGCATAGCCGGGCAGATTTTTTTCGTCGATCAGCCTGACTGCTATTTTTGTTCCGGCAAACGGTTTGCCATTGGCGTTGACGACAGCTTCTCGGCCTGGGCAGAGGTGCAGCCCGACCTGCACTTTGCCGATCCAGAATTCAACAGAATCGGCATTCCACCACTCCTGAGTTGATTTCTTTCCAAAGGCCCGCTGGTTGTCGCGTATTCTGACGTATAGATAAATGTTGGTATCATCCCACATCAACTGCGCACCGCCGGAAAGATTTTTCTCGCCGTCATCACCGGTCCAGGGCAGCCAGAGTGTATCTTTGACGATCCATTCCTTTGGATTTCCTTCGATGGATGGTGGTGTATTTGCGCGCCATATTTTGATCCTTTCGTCGGCGGCATATCTGTCCAGCGGGTCCTCCTGTGTCCACTGCAACCCCGTGCTTTTCTGAAGAACGGTCATTTGTGCCGAATTCGACTGTACCTCGACACGCAGAGCATCGTTTTCCATTACCCATACGTCATCAATCTTCTGTGTTTTGGCCATAACATTCAGAGTGCAGATGAATGTTGCCATGGTGAAGTTTGCCCAAGTTAAGATTGTTCTTTTTTTCATTTGGTTTCCTTTTTAACTAAAACATAGGTTAGCCATGGATTTTTGAGGTAAGAGCGTTGTAGGTCTTGGTCACTCAACGAAACTAAGAATGTAGAGTTGGCTCTCAGAGCCAATAAACTCAGCTCGATTTTGGCTCTGAGAGCCAACACTACAAAAAATGATGTTTTCGGTTTGTCTTTATTTTTATCGTAATTTGTATCCAAACAGATCATCCGACACGGATAGAGCCGTAAACGCCGTCGAACCCCGGTGCTTTTGTAACTTTACCCTGGCGGACTTTGAGTATGTCATCTCCGGTTTGTCCAAATGAAGACAGATCTTTTTCTGCTGTGTCAATCAGTAGCGGCAGTTCTGGACCGGCTTGTTCAATTGTCTGCATGTATGCGGTCTGCACCCGTTTGGATGTCACTGCATTTCCAATCCGGTGCGAGAGCAGTTCGTTCAGAGGAATAATATAGTGATGGGGAGGATGGGATATCTGCTCTGCTTTGGGTATGCGTTTGTGTAGTTTTTCCAGTTCAACTACGCGGTGTAGTACGCCGATAGTCATTGATTTTCCGCAGGCTGGACAAAGGTTATTATTTGCCATGCATTCTTTTGGAGGCAGTGATACACCGCAGGAGCGATGTCCATCATAAAAATATTTACCTTCCTCAGGGAACAGGTCAACTGTGCCGTCAAAGAGTTTTGGTGAACGCGTCTTCAGGGCCTTGAGTATGTTGTTGTAAGAGGGGGTGCCAAAGAAGCGTGTGGCATTGCGCCCCATTTTTGAGGGGGAGTGAAGGTCGGAGTTGGATATCAGGGTGATGTCATTCAGAAACCTGATGCGATGATTCATAGGGGCATCTGATGAGAGACCTGTTTCTGCGGCAAAGATATGCTTGCTGAGATCGCCGAAGCATTCCTTCAGGGAGTCAAAACCGGATTTAGCTCCGAGCATTCCAAACCAGGGGGTCCAGATGTGAGCGGGGATCAGCGCGCAGCGCGGATCTATCTCCAGTAGCATTTCCAGTAGGTTACGCGGGTCGAGCCCTAGGATGGGACGACCATCGGAGATGATGTTGCCGATTTCCGAGAGTTTGGTGTTGAGTTGACTGGCGGCATCAAGAGATGGCAGCAGAACAACGGAGTGGATCTTACGGGTTATGCCATCACGTTTGTAGATGCTGCTGATTTCGCCGGTGATCATAAAGTTGACGGGGGCCCGACAGCTTGCCGGAACATCTTTATCTGCCTGTTCGGCAGGGGTGTCACGCAGGTGGTAGAGCTCGCTGGTATCATCTTGTATCAAAGATTTTTTAAGAGATGCCGACCAGGATGGATGAGTGCAGTCGCCGGTGCCGCAGACCGAGATTCCTTTGATCTGCGCCCAATGGTGTAGGGATTCCAGGTCACACTGGGGACTGGTGGCTCGGGAGAATTTTGAATGTATGTGCAAGTCAGTGTAATATGAATTCATGAGAGTCAGTATAAAGTGTGTAGAGAGAAGAGTGAAGTATAAATCACGTTGAAAACAAAAAAGAACACTTTTTTTCGCGGATGTTGTTGTTCACGGAGAATGTGTCGCAGCATAGCCGTAACTGAATAATATGTCCTATCTTCCATAAGAGCACAGCACAGCATCGTTGATAGAATGAATTTTGATGTAATCGGCATAGTTAAAAGGTAGTCCAAGCATCCTGCTTGGCTTATTATTGAGGCAAGCAGGATGCTTGCATTACTTTAGAACTGGCCCGGTATTTTTAGTTTGCAGTTTGTGAAGATAACATGTTAAAGTTTTTTTTATAAAAACTAATTATGTAAACAGAAAGAGGTTGTTTGATGAAAATCAATTATATATTTTTTGCTATATGTATAGCGGGAATATGCGGTCAGATAAAAGCTGATACCTTGTATACCTGGCGAGGGACGGTTAACTCTGTTTTCACCAACAGCGCTAACTGGCAGAGCAGTGTTGCAGGACCTTATGACGGAACTTTTGCTGATCGCCGGCTTCAGGTATATAACGGGACCGGCAAACCTTTATATTATACGGCTAATGAGGGTTATACGATCTATCAGAATCTGGCATCCGGTAAGCGTTCTCTCTTTATCGGCAGTGGAACTTCAGGTTCCATGTATATTACCGGAGGCACGTTTGAAGGACAGTCGAACTCTTCAGATGGTATGTCCTACAATGGGGATGGTACGCTTGTGATTGACGGCGGAAGTTTTCTTAAGGTAACTGGCAGTACAGGATTTACCGTGAAATATGGAGGCACAGGAACAGGTACGTTGACTGTGAGCAACGGCTTGTTTGAGGTTGGCTCTCTGATGATTGGAGGAGCTACTTTTAGCGGTGACGCGAAGGGAGTAATCAATCTGGACGGAGGAACCACCAGGGTCGATAAGGTCTATGCAGATTACAGGGTCCCTAGCGGTGGTTCTATAATCAATATCAACGGTGGTATACTTGCAGCGCATAAAGATGAAACGAAATTTCTTCAGGGCCTGAGTGAGGCGAATGTCCTGGCCGGCGGTGTGTTGATCGATACTGCGGAATACAGTATTACCATTGATCAGGATCTGCTCGCTGGTGGCGGCAACGGTGGTCTGATAAAAAGTGGTGAAGGGTGGCTGCATATTGCGCATCAATGGTGTGATCGATGACGGTCCAGGAAGTTACGATGTGCAATTTCGCGGATATGGCACAGGGATAATGGTTGTCAGTGGAGCAAATACCTACGGGGGCAAAACGGAAGTTGTTGTGGCTATCGTGCGCCTGGATGGGGGAGATAACCGTCTGCCGACCGGAACTCAACTGATTATCGGTAATGGATCCAATGTGGAATCTGCGACTTTTGACCTGAACGGATATAATCAGGAGGTTGCGTTGCTTGATGATATTGGAACAGTTATCCTTGTGTATTAAATCGGAGATGCGCCCTTTTTCATGCGGTTCACTAAAAAAGCATGGCTCTTTGCCAGCTCTAAATATAGACTCAGATACACATGAAAAGAATATGGATTAAAATAATAGCCTTTTTTCCTTTGGGGGATGTTACGGTGCTGATAGCGGATGGAAGGGCTCTGTGTAAGCGGGGATCTGTCAGAAAACTGCTGCTCTCTGAATTAACAGACCTTGCTCGATCTAATCAGATCAGCGATGGCTGTATCCATATCTCCTCAACCGATAATGCGGGATGTAAACTCAGCTTTTACGGTATTCCTGTAAACCAACATCAGCGCCTGCGAAATGTCTGGGCCGCCAACTGGCGGTGAGGGGGGGAGTCCGGTGAAGATGTGGAATGTGCGCGAGTGCTTGAGTGCCTCAATATAGCAAAAAGATGTGTAGAACAACAAGCGGTGCAACCCGTGGCTACAGTATTTCGACACTCTGGCGGGGACTACATTAGAGAAAATCACATAAGTGATTCATTCTTTTGCGATAATTTTGTGTTCTTCGTATTTACCTTATTTCAGCAGGATCAGGGTTCCACGTTCGATATAAAGCCAGATGTCTTCGTCTTTGTCCTGGCGTACAACACCCTCGCCGGTAACCGAGATGTTTTCAGTTGCAAATGCATCGCTGCGAGTAGCGCAATCAATCAGCTTGGTCCATGTAATGTCTCCCTTGTAGGCTGTTGTATCAACCTCAAGCTTTGCTCCTGCACTGACTGTCAATGTGTCGATAACTGTCATTGATCCGGCACTCTCTGCCCCGAATTCAAAACGCACTGTAGATTGTGTGTTGTCAGTTAATATGACATTTTTGGCTGAGCAGACTCCGTTTGACCCTACTATCAGTGTGCCTGATCCGTAACGTCCAATATAGAGGTTTGCGTTTGTTACTGCAAAACTACCGTTGCTGACCCGCAAAATACCGATACTGTTATCCTCGAAAACTGTTCCCGTAGGGGTGTAACCAAGGTCACTGGTTGTTACACCGCCAAGATAAACATTTTTTGCCGAAACAAAGGTGCCGCCGGAGAGGGTGTAGCTTCCGTAACCGCCGCCCCAGCCTATGGTCATGGGATAACAGGTGACACCTGAACGGCCCATTCCTTGACGAACATCGCCAGCCGTCTGCGATACTATACCGGTGCCGCCGAGTCCGGTTCCGAGAATCAACTGCCCTGAATTGGTTACTGTGCCACCAGTTACATTCATCTCTCCCAGTGAGGAACTGCCTGCTACCGAGCCCACAGCCCCCATAACAATGCCGTAACGGGAGCCGGCGCCGTTCCACATGCTGCGTGATATATCAAGCAGGCCTCCGTTAACATTCAGCACGGCATGCGCCGCGCCCGTGGTGTATTCCGCACGGGCCAGACTGATTCCATATCCTATGTTTTTGCCGCAGTTCAGTTCGCCTGCGTTTAGGTTAACCTCCGCGTAGCTGCCTGTGCCTGTCAGCGATCGGCACATTGTTACTCCGCCGCCCGCATCCACGCGTCCGCCGTTAATATTCATAATAGCTTTTGAATTATTCTGATGTCCTCCCATAAACAGCCCGTCAGTTCTAATCAGATCAAGAATGCCGTTGTCGCTGACATTGATTGTGGCCATTCCGTTTTGTTCGTTTGCCGCATATACGCGTGATGAGCGTGTTACGCGGAGTATCGCGTTGTCCGCAATTGTGATTGTGCCTGTAGCGCTGTTCTTGCCCATCTCAATTTTATTGCTCACAACCATCTGGGCATCGCCAGAAAGTGAAACCACCCCGACCGAACGGGAACCGTAGCCGATGTAAAAACCGGTGCCAGCATCATTTTTGTTGATCAGCGCTTTTCCGCCAGTCATTGTCATAAATCCGCGACCAGCAGTGCCACAACCGATATAAAAGAGAGAATACAGGTTGGTTTCAGAACTATAGGCTCCTGTCATTATGAACTCACCTGAGGTGATCTCCAGTCGCCCGGTAGAACTGTTGCCCACATACATGCGGCTGGTGCCGCTGGTAGGGGTTCCTCTTTTCAGGTTTGAGAAATTCACTGTGCCGCCGTCTACACGCCATAGTCCGCCATCTGCAATGCTCACAAATGGCTGGTTTATTGTACGTCCTGTATATTCCATGACACCATTGCTGTTGACTATAACTTCAGAGCCGCGTCCGAAGGTGAACAGTCCATTGGTGCTGGTGAAACCGGCTGCATTAATGTTTAAACGGGTGGTGTTTCCTGCTGCGTTGACAACCGTCAGGTTGCCAAACGCGGTGTCAGGAGTTGCATCCACCGTCACTGTGTATGAGCCGGTGTTGTTATTAAGATAAGCCGTTTCGGCATCCGGTACACCCGCAGACCATGCTGCGCTGTTAGACCAAACACCGTCCACCGGATTGTTCCAGATGGTTTGTGCAAATGTTGTGGAAATGAGCATGGGAAAAAACGCAATAATATACACTATACTTTTTTTGTTCATTTAATTATCCACCTCTCTAATTAGGGTTTAACAATTTCTGAAAAAATTATTCGTAACTGTTTACTGGGTATAAATGACCCTTGACGTTGATCGAAGATTACATTGTCACCGCGCCAGAGTCAAGACCAAGTTGCTTTACATATAAACTACTGCAATTTCAAATGTAGATTATTTAACTACGACCCGGATACCTGAACGAATGGAAATGGGGTCATCAATCTGGATGGAGGAACCACCAGAGTGGATAAAATCTATATGGAAGCAAGTGCACCTAATGGAGATTCTGTTATAAATTTTAACGGTGGTTTACTCGTAGCTAAAAATGCCGAATTACTTTTTCTTGAAGGACTCAAAGAGGCGAATGTCCTGGCTGGCGGTGTGCTGATCGACACAGCCGGTAATGGCATCACCATAAATCAGGATCTGCTCGATGGTGGCGGCGGTGGTTTGACAAAGTATGGTGATGGGAGACTGATACTTGGTGGTGCTAATACATTTACAGGAGGTGTTGAAGTAAAAGAGGGCATTCTCAGAGCTGCTGATATCTCCGCCCTGGGTACAACCGATGGTTCAACAACAGTGAATGATGGAGCCTCACTTGAACTGAGCGGAAATGTCACGATAACCAATGAATCACTTGTGATATACGGAAAAACCTCATACAATTTTGGGGCATTGAGTAGCGTCTCAGGTGACAATACATGGAATGGCGATGTGCTTGTTGGGAAAAATGACACGCGCTTTTCTGCTGTCGCTGGTACAATTTTACGCCTTTGGACCACTGGTTCAGCCCTGCATCGATGTTATCGATGGAGGAGACCCCGCAGACACTGCCGCCCCATCCTCCGATGATCACAGTACAGAAACTGGTTTCCACAGGAATGGTCAGCGCAATAAAGAAGTCAGAGCCTTCCACGCGTCTGGCTTCCAGTGAAAGCTCATAATTCATGGTAGGTGGGGTGTTTGTGTAGACGATGCCACTCAGGGGGTTATGCATGTTTTTTTACCACCCGGCATCGTCCCGCAATCGGAATTATGCTGAGGCATAGTGAAAATACGAATGACATGAAATAATCACGACATAAATATTTTCCCGCAAAGGCGCAAAGACGCAAAGAAAAAGCCTGTACGGGGTCTGCTGACCTCGGCTACAGAGTGAATGCTTCGTGTAACCACTTGATCAGGGTGCTGAGCTAGAGGCTGTTCGAAAAGGTTGGATGTTAGAGAAGTCGAAATAGTCGAAGGAATACATACTTTTACACGTACTCGTACACGCGAATCTCCAAAAACTAGGGTGGGGATAGAGGGAAAAGAGATTTGAGTGTACGAGTATGTGTGCGAGTACGGAAAAACAACCCAAAGGATCGGGGCGTTCCGTTCTGAAAAACCTTTTCGAATGG
>JAQIBS010000092.1 GCA_027858965.1 Kiritimatiellia bacterium | reverse complement strand
CACCGGGTGTCTCTCTCTAAAGTGTCGTTTTGGTTTACAACATAATAGAGGTTTATGCCCGGTGTTTTAAGCATTATTTAGCATTATTTACCCACAGATTCAGCGGAAGACCCAAATTTAAAGAGAAGCAACAAGTAAAGAAAGAAACACAATGACAACTTTAAATCAGGACTGGACACAACGCCAAGTGATTTCAGATATAAGTGCACCGCTTATGCTGAAAAGGCGTTCGTTTCTCGCCGGTAGCGCGGTGTTCGCGGCGGTAGGATTTGCGAAACCGACGGCATTCGCGGCGGAGGCGGAAGCGCTTCCTGCATATTACCGCGATTATCTCTGTAAAATCGCGGCGAAGATCGAAGCGATCGGGGAAACGCCCGGTGTCACGGGCGGGTTTTTCTTTTTTACCGATCCGCACGTGTCTTCGAACCGGCGCATGTCCGGACGGCTTATCGCCGAACTTCTGCGCCGCACGAAGTTCAACAAGGTTTTCTGTGGCGGCGATATCCCGACCGCGTTCGGTTCGAAGGCCGTACTCGATGCGTCCATGGCGCAGTATAACGAGTATTGGTCGACACCGATCCAGGCTGCCGGTGGAATCCTTTACAACGCCAAGGGTAATCACGATTTCACGATCCGTACGGACCGCACGTCAAAGGACGGTTGGACGTATTCGTCCAGAACTGCGCGGGATTTTTACATGGCTTCGAACGGTTGCTGCGCGGCGGTGACGAACAAAGACGATCCCACGGCATGTTATTACTATACGGACGACAAGGCCGTAAAGATCCGTTACGTTATCGCGGACACGACAGATTCCGCGAGCGACGATCCTCACGCCTACTGGGGCGTCAAATACGGCATGGGCGAAAAGCAGCTCAAGTGGCTCGCCAAAAACGCATTCGCCGCTGTGCCGGACGGATATTCCGTTGTCGTTATTCACCATATCCCCGTGGTGCCGATTGTCGGTTCTGCCGGCGAAGTGAAAATATTTGCTGCTTTCCGCCGTTTGCTCGAGGCCTATCAGAATCGCGGTTCCGTGACGCTCTTCGGACGCGATTACGATTTTTCAGATGCAAAGGGAACGATTCTTCTCGACCTCACGGGTCATCATCATAGCGACCGCATGACCTATTGCAAAGGCATTCTGCACGTAACCGAGGCCTGCGATGCCGCTTATCGCGATTACATAAAGAGGACTCCATTTTCGGGCGTATTGCCTGTAAAGAGCGGCGGCACGATTTTCGAACAGACTTTCGATGTTATACAGCTTGATCCCGTGCATGGCCTTGTCTATACGACACGTGTCGGCGGTGGACAGAATCGCGTCTTCCACGCGAAGCCCGTCAGGGTGAAAGCCGGCGGCACGCTCAAACTCGTTGCGGAAAAGCTCGGCGGCGAAATTACATGGGTTTGTTACGATGGTGATGGCATCCGGATCGATAAGAAAGCCGAAACGCCGGAAAGGTATTGGACGTTCCAGCATGACTATGCGTCCGTCGATGCGGATGGCACGCTTCACGCACTTGCTCCCGGGGACGTGACGGTGATCGCGCTTGACGAAAACTTAAACAAGGAAATCTTCGGCGTGATAGTCGGTGACAAAACATGAAAAAAAAGGAGATGTGGTCATGAAAAAATTATGCAAGTCGTTTTATGTTTTCGCAGTGGTCGCGGCATCGTGTTCCGCTTTCGCCTCTGACACATGGTATTGGCAGGCCATAACGAAGTGCACGAGTAACTACGGTTACTCGCTCACGAGCACGAATAACTGGGTGAACGCGGATACGGGTGCGAGCGGCATCCCTGTGAGCGGCGACATCGCCGTGATCGACACGACCGTCCATTCGCCTGCAAAGCAGTTCGGATCCGACTTCAATACGGGCACGGCGTTCGGCGGCTTGATTTACAACACCGCGCCGAGCGGCCCCTCCAGCAACCAGGGCACGTTCACGCTCCAGGCGGACGGGATGGGCATCGTGGCGAACGCGGCGCTGACGGGTGAGACGCACTATTTCAACAGTAATGTCGCGTTCACCGGGATCGGCGACGCCGTGGTGGACATCCGCGTGGCCGGCACGCTGTACGTGCAGAAGAGCTTCTACGGAAACGAGAACATCACGCTCGTCAAAAAGGGTGTCGGCACGCTGCAGCACAACCAGGGTTATGCGCCGAACTCTGGGGGCGTTTACACGGAGGCCCGCGACAACACGGGCGGTTATTATCCCAACCGCAAGTTCGTGTTCAAGGGCGTTAAGCTTCAGGAAGGCGTTCTCGACATGCGCCAGTACTACTGGATATGGAATTGCGACTTTCAGTTCGACGGCGACGGCGCGGGGCTTTCGGTCAACAAACTTTCGCCCGACCTCGGCGTCCACAGTCTCGAGCTGAGTGGGTGCAAGTTTCGCGAGACGGAGAACGTGACCGGTACGTCTCACTACGTGACCGCGAACGACCCGACCTGCTACATCCATTTCATGGGCACGATGGAGGACACGTCTTTCAGCGGTCTGTTCAAGGGTTCCGCCGGCATCTGCTGGGATCCGGAGAACGACGCCACGTTCACTTTCAGGAAGAGCGTTTCGCCGACAACGGGTATTCTGGCCGTCTCCAACGGCACGATCCGCGTGGCGGAGGGCGCGGGCTTCACCGCGCTTTCGAGCGTCACGGTTTCGGGCGCGAATTCCCTTTTCAAGGTCGATGCGGACGCCATCCGGGATTTCTCCGCGCCGTTCGCGCTGGACAACGGCGGTAAGATCGCCGTGCCGGACGGCATCGGCGTTTCCGTCGCGTCGCTCGTCGTGGACGGTACGTCGATCGAGGCCGGGCTCTACAACGGACAGGAGGGCTTGATCGATACCACGGTCGACTGGATCGACGGCGCGGGCTACGTGGTGGTGACGGGCATCACGGAGGGCGAGCGCGCGGACGAGACGTGGACCGGAACGGGCGGCGTTCAGACGCCCGCGAACTGGAATGGCGCGACCGAGTTGCCCGCTTTGACCGGCGCGACGTCGTATGTGACCGTGGCCGAGAGCGCTGTGGACGACTCTGTGATGCATCTCGACCGCAACGTGTGGTTCAAGGGCATGGACGTGAAGCCCATTGGATTCCAGGCGACGGCGGATGCCGGCTGCGAACTCTGGCTCGGTTCGCTGGGCCTCGCCACGCCTGCTGCGCAGACCTTCGGGCTCTACGCGCCAACCATGCTCACGGCCGCGCAGGACTGGACCATCGGGTCGGGCGGACGGCTTGTCGTGGGCGCTTCTGTTTCCGCGCTGGCCGCGGGCGAACACCGCATCCTCGGCTCTGGCGGCGGCGGTACGCTGGAAATCAACGCCGAGACGCCGAACTGGACAACTTCGATCGTTGTTTCGAACCTCAACGTGCAGTTCAACGCGTCCCACGCGCTCGGTTCCAAATCGGGGGCGTTCGCGACGATTTACCACAATGCGAGCGCCGGGTCTCCGACCTACGCGGGCGGCATTACGGTGGACCGCGACCTTTGGTTCGTGGACACGTCCGTGGCGAAAAATGGCACGACGAAAATCACGGTGCCCGCGAATACGAACATCGTCTTCAACGGCATCGTCACCACCACGAACACCTCGGCGCTTGCCATCTCTTCGGGCGCGGGATCGACGGTCACGTTTAACGACCTCTTCATGTCTCGTAACGCGGGGTCGATCTCCGGCAGCGGCACGATGATTTTCAACGGACCCTATCATTGCCGCGACCGCTTCTACATGATCGGCGGCACGATGGAACTCCACGCGACGCTGAACCGCTTCAACGGGAACATGGGCTTGTGGAATAACGGCACGATCAAGACGATGGTTCCGTACGCCGTGGAAGCGAGCAACAAGACGCGGCGTTTCACGACGGCGAACGTGGCAAACAACTCCATCGACGCCGATATGCCCGCGTGGCTCAATCCGAGCGGGAGCGCCGTCCTCGATCTCTGCGGCAAAGACCAGAGCGTCGACCAGATCGCCCTGCACAGCGGTGGCGGCACCGTCACTTCCGAAACGCCCGCCACGCTGCACGTGATCCCCTCGGCCGGTTATTGGGCGAAGCACAACTACATCGCCGGTTTTACCGTTCCAACCGGTTACAGCGACGCCGACAGCTACGGCTACGAAACAACGGACAAGGGTTTCTGGAAGGGCGCGGTGACGCTTTCCTTCGACGCTACGAATCCGGCGCGCCGCTTCCTGATGCGTGCGAGCACGTCCACGGGATGCGTGGAGGTGGTTTCCGGCATTCTCACCTTCACGTGTCGCGCGGCGACAGGCAGCGAGACGTTCGATCTCAAGGGTGGTTCGTCCAACCCTTATCCGCGTCTCGCCTCCGAAGACGGTTCCTGGACGAACGCGACTGAACTGGTGATCCGGGGTGGCACGGTGGTTCTGGAACATTCCAAGGCCATCGGACGGCAGACGGACGTGAGATTCGAGGCGAAGACGGACGGTACGCACGGCGTGCTCGAACTTGTCCAAGGCGTCGCGCAGAAGTGTCACGATCTTTACATCGACGGTGACCGGCAGGGGGTCGGTTCCTATGGATCATCCGAAAGTGGCGCGCAATACCATCCGGTGGACGAAGAGGACAACGAACTCTTCTCCGGGACAGGCGTTCTGAACGTTGTCCGCGACGGTCAGGGTTTTATGTTGCTCCTCATGTAAAGGCCCGGGGCTAGACTGCGGGGCCACCTCTGGAACTCGAATCCGGTTTACGCGGGCTATACGCTTAAGCAGGAGTGGCCACTTTGGTGGCGTGCCAGCGAGGAGAAGAGCAAACCCGCGAAGGCGTTATCTTGAGGACTATTTGAGGCAGGGCATCGAGGAAGGGTGAAGAGTGAATAAAAAGCGGCAGGCCGAGAACGGCTGCCGCTTTTTTGATTTAACTCTCGCACTCGCGCATTTTAGAACTCGTGTATTCAAGTGCTTTTCAAGGCGATGCCTGAAAAGTACTTAATAGTCTTTGCCAGCCCCTCTTGCAAAGGAACTTTGGGCTCCCATCCGAGTAGTTCTCTGGCTAGCGTGATATCCGGTTTGCGTCGCTTGGGGTCGTCTTTCGGTAATGGCATATATACCAGATTTCCTGAGCAGGAAGGTATTTGACGTAAGGTCTCTGTTGCCAGCTCTTTGATGGTATATTCATCCGGGTTTCCTACATTCAGAACCGGTATCTCCATTCCTTTTGATTCAAAGAAGGTGTTAACGGTTTGAAGCTCCATGTTCATGAAGGTGCACATAGCTGCAATCAGGTCGTCCACAAATTGAAAACTCCGGGTTTGTGATCCATCTCCATAGAGAGTGATATCCTGGTTTTTCAAAGCCTGCATAACAAAGTTGCTGATCACCCGTCCGTCTTTAGGGTGCATATTTGGTCCGTATGTATTGAATATGCGAATCATGCGCACATCCACATTGTATTCGCGCATGTAATCGGCACAGAGAGTCTCTGCCGCACGTTTTCCTTCGTCGTAACAACTTCGGGTTCCTATTGTGTTGACATTGCCCCAGTAGCTTTCGGGTTGAGGGTGTACTACCGGATCACCGTAGATCTCGGATGTCGAGGTGTGAAAAACTCGTGCCTTTGTTTTAAGGGCGAGCTCCAGCACGTTCATCATGCCGAGGAATGATGTCTTGGTGGTTTCCACCGGATTGCGCTGATAGTGGATAGGTGATGCCGGACAGGCCAGATTGTAGATCTCGTCAAACTGTCCCCAGAAGGGCTGTGTCACATCATGCAGCATGAAGGTGAAGCGCGGGTTCTCAAGCATATCATAGATGTTGGCTTTGGTGCCGGTGAAGAGGTTATCCATCACAGTCACCTCCAGTCCATCCGCTAGCAACCGTCTCGCCAGATGAGAGCCTATAAATCCGGCTCCTCCTGTAATGAGAATTTTTTTGGTCATAACATTATCCTTAATATTTTATATATGCGGCAACGCCCCCAAACCATTTAAGGGGTTGCAGAAAGGAAACTATATCGGGGCTGGAATTCCAGAACTGCGCATTCAAAACTTTAGAACTCTCGCAATTTAGCACTTTAGAACTTATTGAACTATACTTTCAGCGCTTCTTTCTGAATCTTCACCAGCTTCTTGATGCCTTTTTTCGCAAGAGTTTTAAGCTCATCAAGCTGCTCTTCGGTGAAGGCTTCATGCTCGGCGGTGCCCTGAATTTCAACATAGCGGTTGTCATCGGTCATAACGACATTCAGGTCCACATCGGCGGTGGAGTCATGAATGTAGTCCAGATCCAGAGTCGGCTTGCCCCCACAGATACCAACACTGACTGCTGCCACAAATTGTTTGAGAGGGATCTCTTCCAGCTTGTCTTTGTCTTTAAGCCATTGCAGGGCATCCATCAGAGCTACCATGCCACCGGTGATTGAAGCGCAGCGGGTTCCGCCGTCGGCCTGGATGACATCACAGTCGATGGTGATGGAGATCTCACCTAGTTTGTCCATGTCAACTGCGGCACGCAGTGCGCGACCGATCAGTCGGCTGATCTCTGTGGCGCGTGCATTGGGTCTGCCCCTTTTGATCTCACGATCCATGCGTGTGCCGGTGCTGCGTGGTAGCATACTGTACTCAGCCGTGACCCAGCCCTTGCCTGTGCCGCGCAGGAAAGAAGGAACTCTCTCGTTAACGCTGGCATTGCAGAGCACCCATGTGCTGCCTGCTTTGATGAGAACCGATCCCTCGGCATGTTTAGTGAAATTTCTTTCGATAGAAACCGGACGTAGTTGATTAGCTTTTTTCTTCATGCGGGTAATGATAACATAGAGAAGGGTGAGGAGTGAAGAGAGAAGAGTAATTTTGAAGTTTGCAACAGAGGGGCTTTTTGTGTGAGTTCTTTAGGCCCTTCCGCGAAGGGCAAGACAAACATGAATATCCTCTAAGCCATTTTGACAGGAAGGAGCTTGAGCCTAATCCTGAGAAGTGATCGGCGGTATCTATCGCTTGTTTGTTTACGTTGTTGTTAAATATGGACATGCTGTGGGTCGCTAGCGAGTTTTTGTTTTAGCGGTTGATAATTCTGGTTTGTGCTTGCTGAGCTCTTTATCAATGCGCTCCGAAAGAAAAACTTTCAGGAGGGACTGGTAAGGGATGTCTCGTTTATTAGCAAGTAGCTTTAGTTCTTCAAGCATACTTTGTGACAATCGGAGAGAGATGGTTTTCGTGGACGGTTTTAAATTAGGAAATACAGCCCTTTTAGCGTTGGACCAGTCAACATAATCAGTGGAGTCATGCTCTGTCCAGAACTCCTGCTCTTCGGCTTCTGTTTTGAATTTTGGTATTTTTTTCATGATAAATATATTTTCCTTTCTTTGCGGCTCATATCTCTTGCGGAAATCACACGGATGCTTTTTACGCGCAAGGTGAATGCAATAAAAAGGCATCTTTTCTTGTCCGTTTGCCCTAACACCAGCAAACGCAGTTCTTTATGCGAGTGTGCGGGGTCTTCAGTTGCAATAAGAGGTGAATTAAAAAAGACCTGTTCAATCTCTTGTTGAGTTACCTCATGGGCTATCCAGTTCTTTTCAATGTTCCCTTTATCCCAGTCAAAGCCTTCAAATTCTGGCAGAGATATAAAGTCCATAACGCAATAATGGTATATGATGGTAATATACTTGTCAAATGGATTTTTGCTGCTCCAGTTAGAATAAATTAGATAACTATTTTTACTAATGGCGTGTAGTTATTTCAGGCATTTTGATGCTGGTTCGTTAGATAGTTGTGAGCTAACTGATCAAAGAGCTGCGAGAGGTGGGCAAGGTGCCGCTTTTGATTTTGAGAAAGATTATTTTGAGGCAATGTGTCAGGCCCCTGTCGAAAGGGCCAAAATAGCATGGGCTCTTCTGAATTACAGTGGGCAACTTGACGAAGATGATTTGTCTCGTCAAATGGTGGAATACCATGAAGAAACTTTGAAAAGCTATATTAACGCTGTTAATCAGGATTCGAAGTTGAATCCTGATTGTGATCCAGAGTCCACCGCATAGCGGCGGACATACAGTTGCTTTGCAGTGACATGCTGGTGCTCGGCGCTTCCAGGTTTTCTGCTTCTAAATCTCAGGTGGCATCCACTCGGGGATGCCGTTGGCAGATTTCTGTTTTTTAAACTGTTCCACAAAGGGTTTGCCGGTGTCCAGGGGGGCATCTTCGTTGACCATAAGGGGACGTACCTCTTTCCACCACGCCTCGTAGGCTTTGAGCATCTCTGTAGCAACCTCGGGGTTGGCGGCTATGACATTGGTCTGCTCTCCGGGGTCTTTGTCAATGTTATAGAGTGATTCAGTGCCGACTAAGCGCCATTTCTCGCTGCGTACAGCAAAGTTTTTGAGTTTGTAACTGTCGGGATTGCAGTCGCCTGTGCCCCAGCGTCCGGGGGCTCCATTTTTATTCCAGCGCCCTTTATGGAAGCAGGTGTATCTCTTATCCCATTTTGCCTGAGGATTGTTAATCAGAGAAACCAGACTGCGTCCATCCAGTTCAACCTTTGCAGGTATCTTTGCCCCTGCAATCTCAGCCAGAGTCGGGAACATGTCATAGTGACGCGTCAGGCGATCAACATCAACACCTGCTTTGGTGCGGCCTGGCAGGCGCATGAACAGCGGAACCCGTGCGCCGCCTTCGTTGACAGAACCTTTACCACCTTTCATTCCTGCATTATAGATGCCGGAGCCGGCGGCGCTGCCGTTATCGGTCATGAAAATCAGCAGGGTATTCTCCGTCAGTCCCCACTCATCCAGCTTCTGCATCAGGATACCGAGGTTTTCGTCGATGTTGGTGATCATACCTAAAAAAGCCGCCTGTTTATTTTTGCATTTGTCAGTGTAAAGATCGCTGTATTTCTTGTCCACATGATAGGGGCCATGCGGCGCATTGGTGGCAAGGTAGGCAAAGAAAGGCTTATCGCCCTGCTGTTTTATCCATACCATGGCCTGGCGGAAGAAGACATCAGTACAGTAGCCTGTGGTCTGCACAAAGGAGTTGTTGTGCTTGATGACAGGATTGAAGTAGCTGGTGCCGGGGGCATCGCCCTGAGTGCCGGGATAGTTCTGGCCGATGCCGCCGGCCCCATGAATGAAGGCTTCGTCAAATCCGCGATTATGTGGCTGGTAGGCATCTTCGTCTCCCAGGTGCCACTTGCCGAAGATGCCGGTTGTGTAGCCGGCGGATTTGAGGACCTGGGCAATGGTTGTGGATGAAAGTGCCATACGGTCACGCTCAAGGATGGTATGGGTGATCCCGTTTTTGAAGGGGGCTCGACCGGACATCAGGGCCGAACGGGTAGGGGCACAGGTGGGGCTGACGTGAAAATCCACAAAACGTGTGCTTTGGGTGTACAGTCTATCAATGTTGGGTGTTTTAAGAAAAGGGTGGCCGTGGCAGGCCAGATCTCCATAGCCCTGGTCATCGGTCATCACCAGAATAATGTTGGGCCTGCTGCCGGAAAGGCCGCTCTCTTTAGCCAGCGGTCTTATGCCGTATGCGGATACAGCGATCATACTTATCATGATAATTCTGTGGAATACTTTTGTTTTCATTTTTGTCCTTTTATCTAACCCTGAAGTTGGTGACATTATAACAAATGTCATGCAATAATGTCACTCTTGTAGGGTTCAACAATTTCTCTAAGTTGTATCTACAATAATCACACGCCTTTGGGGTTGAGTTTGTCAAATGGGGCGCATAACTGTGAATCAGTGCATCCATGCAACTGAAATCAGGGTGTGTTAGAATATTTCTTTCGTATGTCCGATATTCTATCGGACTGTCCGGTAGAAAACCGGACTTACGTTATCGCCATGGTGTAACAACAGCACTCTGTGCTCAATAGCAATGATTTACAGATGCGCCCGAAGTGAGGGTTGTTCCGCAATAGCTGGTAACTTAAGCTACAGGCTACAGGCTACAGGCTACAGGCTACAGGCTACAAGCTACAAGCTACAGGCTACAAGCTACCAGCTGTTAGCTTTCATAAATACTTTTTTTGTTTGTCAGATTGCTTGGCAACGCTAAAAGGGATATACTGGATAAAAAAGAGGAAGAGATTAAAATGAACTATTTATTCCGTGGAAAATGGAGTCCGTATCTGGCGGGTGCTCTGGCAGGTCTGTTGGCAGTGGCATCCGTTGTGGTAACCACAAAGGTGTTGTCCAAACCCATGTATCTGGGGGCTTCAACCTCATTTGTGCGGGCGGCTGGTCTGATTGAACAGAAGGTCGCGAAAAAGCATGTCAAAAATAATAAATACTTTCAGTCTAAAAAAGTTAAGGTTGATTGGCAGATGATGTTTGTGGCTGGAATATTGGCTGGTGCTCTGTTTTCTTCACTGGCTGGAAGGAGCTTTAAGCTGGAGCTCGTACCTGAAATATGGAGGGAACGATTTGGAAAAAGCCCCGTGAAACGTGCGGTGGGTGCCTTCTTCGGTGGTGTGATTCTGCTCTTCGGAGTGCGTATGGCAGGAGGCTGTCCCAGTGGTCATGGACTCAGCGGTATGATGCAGCTCTCGGTAAGCGGTGTGGTGGCAATGGTTGCATTTATGGTTGGCGGAATTGTTACGGCAAAAATATTTTATAGAAGGAGCTGGTAATCATGGAATTAATTCTAGGAGCTGCAACCGGTGTTATCTTTGGCTTTTTGCTACAAAAAGCCGAGGTTCTTCGCTTTGAAAAGCAGGTGGGTTTTCTGCTGTTGAGAGATGTCACGATTCTTAAGTTTATGCTCTCTGCGATTTTGGTGGGTGCAATCGGTATCTATGCCTGTCATGATCTGGGGTTGATTGAGCTGAAGATCAAAGTAACAACACTTGCGCCATTGGTTACAGGAGGAGTTCTCTTTGGTGTAGGCTGGGCTATTGCCGGGTACTGTCCGGGAACCTCACTGGGTGCAATTGGCGAAGGACGCATTCATGCCATCTGGGTGGTGCTGGGTATGTTGACGGGTGCTGCTCTCTATGCGGAGGTGTATCCACATCTTAGCCGAAAGTTTATGAAACTCTATGATTATGGCAAAATAACCGTGCCGGATATCACTGGGTTGAACCATTGGATTGTGATAGCGATTTTAGGTGGAATTATTCTGTTTATGTTTTTTCTCTTTGAACGTAAATAATTCAGGGTATCGAATTTAAACCGATGGTTGTTACGTCCGATGACGATAGCGATCCCGATACCGAGTAGCGATGATTTATCCATTAAAAACTGGGAAGGACTAGAAGAAGGGTGATTAAACAATTAAATACAGCTGTGCTATACAACCTGGTTAAAGCCTGTGTTGCCGTAATCGTATTCGTGGCTCTTATTTTTGCATCCAGCAGCAGTGCCGCTGGAGATAAATATGTTCCGGGACGGGAGGTTGATGCTCTCATCCCTGGTGTGGATCTAGCCATGAAGGTGTATGTGCCAGCTAACTACACCCCTGAATGTAAGTGGCCATTGGTTATCTTTTATCATGGTATGAACGGCTCTCCCACAACAGATTGTATTGCACGACACTGCGAGGGAGATGATTTTATCATTGTAGGCATGCCCTATTGTGAAAAGCACGAAGCGCGGCTTTCAAAACAGCAGCAGGCAATCTATATTAAAAAAGAGCAGAAAAGTTTTCTGTCTGCTGTCAGCTGGGTGAAGGAGAACCTCTCACTGGATACAGAGCGGGTCTTTATGGGTGGTGTCAGTAAAGGAGGATGGACCACCTCGTTCGTTGGCGAACGTGAATTGAAACGTCTGGCAGGTATGATTATCCTGCTGGCCGGACGTCAGCGCGGAGCGGTTCCTGGTCCGCAGGCTATGGCTGGATTCCCTATATACATTGGCGTTGGCGAGATGGACCCTAACCAGCTTTCAGGGGTGCATGCCGCTGGATTTTATCGGCATTGCGGTGCCGATGTGACTTATGAAGAGTATGAGGGGCAGGGACATCGTACTCCGCAAAAGGCCGAACGGCTGGCGCAGTGGCTGGAGGCATATGGTCCCCAAAGTCATCCATGGGTTGATTCTGAAGAGCAGGCTAGACGTAAAACGGATTATAAAAAGGGCTACGAGAGTGCTTTAGCTCTAGCCGATAAATCAGCTGCCTGTGCTGCATTGCGTTTGCTATTGGATGACCCGCGTTTAACTGTTATATGCGGATCAAATACGCGCAAGGCGATTACGGGAAAGCTGAATGCATTGGCCAAGGAGGATGTCCTTGCTATGAAGCTGTTAAAAGCTGAGAAAACTTTTTATAATCTTGTTTGGAAAGAGTGGCAGATGCGAACATTTGATGAGACCACTGTGGTAGTGGGTGGTTACAGTCGGCTTTCCAAGGCAGCTACAGGAACATGCTACGAAATTTATGCGGAAAAGAGTTATGAACGGCTTTTGCCAATGTACCAACAAGCGCAGAAGCAGATGGATCAGGTGAAAGTCAAACAAAAGAGTTTACAGAAAAAGGCACCGTCCCGGTCGCGTATGAGAAACTCCAGTGGCACCGGTGGGGGGAGCGTCTTTTAATCGCTGTTAAAAACAGAAATAAATGAATTTCACAGGCCTTCCATAGGATGCAAGACTTTGGGCTTTAGGCTTTGGGCAAAAACAACAACAATGTGCCAGCATGACGATAGACGTCATGATACGTCACAGATTGTATTCGTGTTATTCGTGTAATTCGTAGTTTCCTGGAGGATTCGAACTCTATGATTGAGATAAAGAAAGTTATATCAGAGCAGGATATCGCGCAGACGGCAGAGCTTGCCCGTGAGATCTGGACGGATCATTTTACTCCCATCATCGGCAGTGCTCAGGTTGAATACATGCTGGAAAAATTCCAGAGTCCTGATGCAATGGCCCGGCAGATCTCAGGGGGATATGAATATTTTCTGGCAGTAGTTGATGGTAAGAATGTCGGCTATCTGGCGCTTGTTCCAGATGCCGCAGTAGCCTCCCTGATGATCAGCAAAATTTATGTAAAAAAGGATACGCGTGGTCAGGGTGTCGGTCATAAGCTTCTGAATTTCGCCATTTCTGTCTGCAGAGAGCGCCATCTGAATAGTATATGGCTGACAGTCAATAAGCACAATGCAGATTCCATTGCCTGGTATGAGCGTAAGGGTTTTGAGAATGCAGATACAATGGTTCAGGATATCGGTAATGGTTTTATCATGGATGACTATAAAATGGTCAAGAGTCTAGGTCCGCGCAAGGCGCGGAGGGAGGCTTCGCCTCCAATAGAGTGAGGTGGAACGTTTCCGTTCATCCCTCCTTGCGGGACGGATATACTGGATGCAACATAGTATATCCGCCGGTATCCGGTGGATGATTTGGACAGACAAGAGCGTTTAAGCTGGTCGGTTAAGTGTATCCAGTTAAGAGTGTCGATTAAGTGTAGACACTCTTAAACGCCACTCTTACTCGGTTACTCTTAAACGAAATACTTTCATCGGTTAATAAGGTCAGCAGCCCCCGGTTCGGCCTTAAGGCTTCACCTTCAGGCGGGGTTCCGTCTTCGTCTTTCAGGCTATGCCGTGACACAGCACGGCCCCCGCCCTCAGAAAGGAATTATACCTGTAACTGTAGCCGAGGTCCATGACCTCGGAGTGACTTGTTTTGTTTATGGCTCATCTACCTTATTTCTAATTCAGCTTCTGCAGTGCAAGAATCTGCTCTGCAATCGTCCAGCGCCAGGCATCGAAGGACCCAGCCTCCCAAAGCCCGTCGTTTTTGTATTTTGGTTGAACCTCAATAGCATTAAAAATTGTATTAAGGGTGGATTGGGCTTTATCTGCCGCCTCTTTTTGTCCGGTCTCTCTGGCCCTGTCTATTGCATTCTGAAGTGTGAAGATGTAGCGGTGGTCATCTATGCCTTCGCGGTCAGCCTCCCAGAGCGTTACAGGGATGGGAGATCCGTCATCAGCTGTGCGGTTGAAAAATTCCTGCGTTGAGCTGTCCAGATTGTTCCAGGGATCGCCATTGCTGTATTGATAAATCCATGGTACGAGGGCGCGGTAACCCGATTCCCATAATCCGAAGCCATAGGTCATGCGTGCTCCGATGGTTGTGGTGTGATCGTTCTCGCCTGAGATATGGTTGGGGTAGCACCAGTATTTAACTCCGCGCTTCTTCATGTCAGCCAGTACCGCCTTGCGTCCCAGTGAGAAGGGTTGGCAGCACCAGACGTCGATATACGGACGCATAGGAGCAAACTGCTCGTGTTCAGGATCGGCGGTAACGTATGTGCGTACACCGGGAACCTTCTTTATAGAAGCCATTGTGCGTGTCATGAATTCAACAGAGATTGGCGCGGTTGATGGTTCGTCAACGGGATAGTAAAGAATTTCCGGCCATTGACGTCGACGTGCCTCATTTTTAATTGTCTGCACCATGTCGGTCAGCTCTGTAAAGAATTCATCAGGCGGCATCTTGATCAGGCTCAGATGCGACCCCATACCCGCTTTCATGTATTTGCGGTAAAGAGATCCGCAGGGGAAGTGACATACAATCGGTTTGTCAAAACCCACGCTGCGATAAAGGTCGATTTTATGCTGGAGTTGGTCAAAGTAATAGTTCCATCGCTCATTTTTCCAGTAACCGCCCAGTCCAAGAACAACGGTGTTCATTCCGTGTTCCCGCATGTCGACGTGTTCGGTTCTGGCTTTATGCTGCCACCATGCACGGGAGAACTCGTCGGGAGCTGAAACAATTTTGTCGAGTGGATGCCGATAGTATTGTCCATACACAAGCGATTGATCTTTCTGGAGAGAGATCGGTAGCACTCTCAGTGAAATGGGAATAGATATTGATGTGTTATCAGCGGTAACGGATACATTACCGTTGTAGATTCCCGCCGGTTGCGATGTGCCGGTCTTGATCGTGATCCAGAGGCGCAGGTTCTCTCCCTTCATGAGAGATTGCGGTTTCCATGGCATCAGTACATCCGGTGCGCGGTAGTAGGTGTTGTAAGTGCTGTAGTTGGGGCGCACTTTCATGTAGCGCACGAAGCGTAAGTCGATGTTACTTTCAGAGATGGTGAATTTCCGGCCACCAGCTGTGTTGAGAAGCTCTTCGATATTAACGGAAATATTGGAAAAATCTTTAAGCGAGTGAAGGGTGAATGTCAACGGTTCGTATTCATTCTGTGATGCAAAGGCCCGCACTGGAGCATCCAGCTCGTGCTGTTGAGGAAAGTGAGCCGGCCAGACTGGCGCATTCCATGGACGTGAAAAAACAGCGACTCCATCCTTCCTCTGTTTTTCCGTCCATTTAGGTTCCGGTAGTGTACATGGTCTCGGTCTCTCTTTCCATTTGGTCATCTCTTCAGGTGGCAGCATGAAGCACTCTTTCATTATTGGATCAATCAGTTTTGTCTGTGCGGATTTCCGGTCTGCTTCAGGTATGACAATGATTGCATTGACCAGCCAGCGGCTGCGTGTGGTGAATTGCAGTTCAATTCCCTTTTCGGTGGCTGTTGTTTCAAATTGAAGCTTGCGCAGTTCGTAACCGCCGGCGAATGTAGCGGTGGCTTTCGCGCTTCCGTCTGTTACATTGATATCCCATACCTGTGAGGTTCTCTTGCCTGAACGTCCGCAGAGCAGTATTACGTCATAGGGGCCGGGAGGCACATTGAGTTTCAGTGATTGGGGCTGTGATGATGCCACATGGTCGCAGGTGAGCTCATTCTGATAAACAGCAGGTGGCATCTTTTTGCCTCGGCTCTTATTTTCAATCCACTCCTTGACAATCTCATTCTTATGCGATTTGAGATCATCTGTTTTGTTCCATGCTGCGTGTTCGCCGCCGTTCTTTGTTATATGGATGGCCCCTTTGCGTAGGGGGGATTCCTTGGGGCCAAAGTCAAATATGAGAGCATCTCCCATAGCGACAGATGTAAGGGTGATAGTACAGATTATAAGTTGAAATAGTTTCATGATTTTCTCTGATTATAGTTTAAAAAATAGCTATCTGCTTTTGCAAAAGGAACTTGCATCCCTGTGTAAATAATGCAAAATCGCTAACAGCCTAACAGCCTAACAGCCTAACAGCCTAACAGCCGCTATTCCCACGGTGATGAAGTGATGGTGATGGTTGCTTCTTTACGGAGTGTAGGCTCTTCCGGGAATGCAATGAGTGTATATTTTCCCGGTTCGATTTTGGCATCGCTAAGTGGCATATAAAGTGTCTGGCGTCCACGGATAACAGGCAGGGTTTTTGTAAGTGCAATATGTTTGTCGCATTTGAGCTGTAGCGGGATGCCATGTGTCAGTTTCTCAGGAGGTCCCTCTACAACAACTTCTATTGGCAGCACTCTGTTGTCACAGAAAATCGCTGGAGCTGCCGGTTTCAGCTCTGTAACCTGAGCAACCGTGGCGCGGGCAAGGCGGAAACCACCGATGTGAAAGTCGACCATGTCTTTATCGGCGTAATCGGATTCATTGATGTTGAAACCGAGTTTGGTGATCTCCCCGGCAACTCCAATATCCGAGATGTTGAGGGTGAAGGTAATGCATTTGCCGACCGTGGCTGAGGTTATGGATATCAGCTTTTTCTGTCCTTGTTTATTATAGAGATGAAAGTTGAGTGGGCGTTTGGGAAGTTCACTACGTGAACTCTCGGTGTAAAGCTGGAATTCCAGACGGTCATAATCCTGCCAGCCCTGCTCCTCCGGTTTGAGATTCAAATACATACGCGGCCAGCCAATGGGATATGCTTTCTCACCTCCATGATAATCAACCGGTATATGCATGCGCACAACTGGTTGATCCCAGGCTTTGCGGGTTGAGACGGATGTTTCGCATTCGGAGGGCCCCCAGCGTTTAGGATCGTTCACTCCGTCCAGATTGCGATATTCAATAGGTGCCTGTGCACAGAGGTAGAAAATCGGCCACACCAAAAGCAGGCCGATGGTTTTTATGTATCCCATTATGTAACTCCCTTTATACAAATCATAGTAGGCTCATCAACGAAGATCAAGCCAAATTTGGCAATGAATGTTTTCTTTATTCTATACCTTGAAACATGAGAATTATTTATATAATATAATCCACAATGTTTGAATGTCCAAATTGTCATGTTGATTTAAAGAAGACAAACGGAAGTCCGGGTGTCTATTGGTTGTGTCCATCCTGTGGAGGCCGGGCAGCTACTGTTTCTCTGTTGCGCAGGCTTATTCCCAAGGATATCATCAATCAGATGTGGCAGGCGGCTTGGTCAGAGGGGTATGCGCGTAAACGCGACTGTCCATCCTGTGGTAAGCTTATGGCTGAAGTTCCGGTTGGTGAGGGGGATGCCCGGTTTAATCTTGATGTCTGCACTCTCTGTCAGACCATCTGGTTTGATACCGAGGAGTATGAGTCACTTCCGAAAAAAATGCGTGAGCTTAGCTTTGAAGAGCGACTTCCTCCTGCGGCAAGGCAGCAAATGGCTTTAAGCAAAGTCAGGCAGATACGTGAAGAGGCTCAGGCTGATCCGTCGAACGCGGACCCTGACTGGTGGCAGTGGGTTATTGGTTTCTTCGGGGTGCCGGTGGAGAGCAACGCACAGGAGGTTTCCGTCCATGCATGGACTACATGGATTACGGCTGTTATCGTTTTTGTTGTCAGTATTGCCTGCTTTGCAGATCTTTCAGAGATCGCGCAGACATACGGTTTTATCCCGGTAGAATATGAACGAATGTACGGTCTGACATTTGTCAGCTCTTTTTTTCTGCATGCCGGTGTATTTCACCTTCTGAGCAACCTCTACTTTTTAGTAATTTTTGGTGATAATGTTGAGGAGTGGCTTGGATGGAAAAAATATCTGATGCTTCTGGTTGCTGCGACTGTTGTCGGTAATCTCTTTCATATGTCTCTTAATATGGAATCAACTCTTCCCTGTGTAGGGGCAAGCGGGGGTATATTCGGTGTTCTGACTTTCTATGCCCTGCAGTTTCCTCATGCTAAGCTCAGGGTGCTTGTCGGGTGTTACATGCGTTTCGGCTGGGTTAAATTTCCCGCTTGGGCTCTGTTTATGATCTGGCTTGTTTTTCAGTATTTTGGTGTGCGGCAGCAACTGGCCGGCCTTAGCAGTGTTTCGGCGCTGGCCCATGTGGGCGGTGTTATGACTGGATTTGTATTCTGGCTTGTTTCAAAAGAAATTATCAGCTGTTCATTTTTTAAAGGTCCTGTTGATTTTACAAAAGATAACAACGTGTATAACAGAAATAAAAAAGGTTAAAAAATATGAAGATTTTTTGTGCATGTTACATTTATTCCCGGTGCATTCTTTGCGAATGCCTACAACTCGCGGGAGCAAGTGAATAAAGATCTACATGATGGCTTGGCAAAGGTCTCAGAGATGATTGGCGATGGGTTTCGCCCAAGGAGTGTGGTTGCTGGATTTCTCTCTTCCGCCAATCAGCAGATAATTAAAAAAAAATATCCTGCGATAAATCGTCCGAAATAATGACCTGGTGATATTATTCCAATATGTATATTGGCAGGGCTCCTTCTGTGGATGGCCTATCCTAAACCGTTAAAGACGGAAAAGTTTGCCCTTAATTGATCCACGGCTGATTGCATCAACAGCGCATTTGGCGGATGCAAAGGCCGCTGAGAGGTTGTATCCGCCGGTAGGACCGTCAACATCCATGATCTCCCCTGCAAAGTATAAGCCGGGGCATTTGGTTGACTCCATCGTACGCGGGTTGATCTCGGTTAATGGGATGCCGCCAACAGTGACAATCGCCTCTTTTAAAGGTCTTGTTCCCGGCCTTGTTACGCGAATATTCTCTCCATGTACATTCCATTCCAGATCAAATGTCTTGGGCTGGTGTCGTGCAATCCAAAGGCTGGCATTATAGGCAGCTGCACCGCCGATTCCCCAGTTCTCGCAGTCCAGCTGTCCCCTACCTTCATATGCCACAGTGTTGTTGCAGATTACGCGCATAGTTACACCTTCCAGGGTGTGACCTTTTCGTGACTGTATCCAGGGGTGATCGATTACAAAACCGATCAGCCCTGGTCGGTAAGGGCGTAGTGAATGGCCCAGGGTTTTAGCGAGTTTCTGCCCGTCACCAACGGAACCGGTCTTCGGATAGCTGACACCCCCGGTGGCTATAAGGATATTTTGCGTAAAGACGCTGAAGGTCTGAGTGGTAACCCGGAAACCTTGAACGGGATGGTTAGTTTTCTCGATTGCTTCAACGGTTGTATTCAGGCAGAGAGAGATGGCTGTATCGCGCAGGGTGTCGGTCAGTGTGTGCAGGACATCCGGTGCTTTTTCAGAGCGGGGGAAGATGCGTCGATCCGGCATCATTTTCAAGTTCAGGCGGTGTTGTTTAAACCAGCGCTGAATAGCCGATGGGGGGAAGGTGGTCAATGCGTGATTAAGAAAGGAGGCAGATGGCTCTCCCATATCCTCGAGCATTTGTGATGCCGGGATATCTTTTGTGATGTTGCAACGTCCGTTGCCGCACATTAGCAGTTTTCGGGCTGGTTTGTGTTTGCGCTCCAGAATTAAAGCAGGCAGTTTGCTCTCACCAGCCATGCAGCCGGCAAACAGACCGGCTGCACCGCCGCCTATAATAATAAGAGGTAGATGCTTGTGTTCATTTTTAAAAATTTTATTTGGGGGTTTGCCTTGAAACTTGTTATATTTTTTCATTTGGTGCTTTTGTTTGAAATTATGTGTGTATGGTCGATTATGTCCGGTTTATGCAGAGTTGAGTGTCTATGTTATATATAATACCAAATAAAGCTTGAGTGTGATAGTAAACGTGTTCCATAATAAAAGAACAACTGACAGGTGTGATATCAATCAGGATTGGGCCTGTTTGATAAACGGGCAGAAACGATAACGATAAGGGAATGTATGGGTTATGGAAAAATATGAATGTTTATATTTTGTTCTCATAATAATTGTTACTGTTTTTGCGATTGCGGCTCTGCTGTTGTGGGAACTGATTCGATCCCAGCTACGTTTCAGGGCTATATGTGATAACTCCGGTAATATGGTTGTTATTGGCAGGGCTATTACTGATAGATCAAAACGGATAGTCGATATTGAAATTGTCGGTTGCAATGAAGTATATGCACGTCATCTGGATAAAAGCATAAAAGATGTTACAGGGTTATATATCATCAGGGATTTTTTTGAGGGCGAAGAACCTGAGTGGTTAGATGTAGTCAGAGATTCAATCATAACACATGAATCAAGGCATCTTGAGTTTGTTTATGACTTGCTGGGTACACGTTACTCAGGGTCGGTTTTTTGTTTGAGCCCCATTCGTAAACGCTGTTGTTTTATTATGGATGAAGTTTCGGAGGAGCATAACCGGAAGCGAGAGTTGCGGGAGGCTCAGGATTTCATAGATTCCGTACTGCATTTGAGCGGAACCAGTACGTGGCGATGGAATCTGAAAACCAATAAGATTATTATTATTCAAGCTGCATTCAAGCTGGGTGATCAGTATGACAGGAGTGAAATTGCTGTTGATGAGTTGCTGAATCGCGTGCATCCTGAGGACCGTCATCTGCTTGATAATTTCACAAAGACCTATCCTGAGAATGGCAATCTGAAGGAGGCTGTTTTTTTTCGTATAAGAAAGACGGAGGGGGGATGGCGTTGGTTTCAGTCTGTTGCTGTGAGGACTGAGTATGATGAAGATGGAAAGCCTCTAAATATAGATGGCGTCTCGCTGGATGTTGATTCCTTAAAGCAGTCGCAGTTAAGAGTCGAGGAAATATCCAGGGAACTTGAGGCAAAACAAAAATGGCTGGTTTATTCTTTTAAACAAAGTCATACGGGGTATTGCAGCTGGAATGTGCTGACTGATAAATTATGCTTCAGCGAAAATTTTTGGCAGGCTGTTGGTGGCATTAGCCCTGAGGCAGAATCGAATATGGTAATACCAGATTCAATGCGGGCATGTGGAAGTTATTTAATTCATGATGATCCAGAGAGATTTGAGCAATGGTTGAAGAGCGTTCAGGATGGTTCGTTAACAGAAGACGATTTTATTTTTCGATGCAGGGTCACCTTTATTCCTGATATATGGCTGGAGGTGCGGACTTCAGTGATTGAACGAGATGCCAATGGCAGATTGCTCTGGCTGAGTGCCTTTATGATTGATATAACAGAGATGAAAAAACATGAGCAGGCGTTAACCTTGGCGATACGTGAGGCTGACGAGGCCAGCCAGGCAAAGAATCGTTTTCTGGCAATAATGAGTCATGAAATACGTACGCCTCTCAATGCGATTATAGGTTTCAGCTCAATTATCAAGAAGGCGGATATCTCTCCGCAATTAAAGTCTTACTCCGAATCAATCAGATCCTCCGGCGAAATGCTCTTAATTTTGATCAATGACTTGCTGGATCTAGCAAAAATGGAATCCAGAAAAATGCATCTTAATCTTCAGCCGGTTAATGTGCATCATGTGCTCTGTGAACTGGTGGATATGTTTGCTCTTAAAGTAGAATTCAAAGGGCTTTTTCTACATATCCACTGTCCGGAAACTCTGCCTTTGCTTAACCTGGATGCCAAGCGACTTAAACAGGTGTTAATCAATTTGGTTGGCAATGCGTCCAAGTTTACAAATATAGGTGGAATAACCATCAATGTGAATTGTGAACTGTGCGAAGAACTTGATTCATCCAAAGAGCGGAAAAAGTTATATCGGTTGACAATCTCAGTAAAAGATACGGGAGAGGGTATTTCAAAACAGGATTTTGATTCTATTTTTAATCCGTTTGAACAGGCTGTTGGCAGACGCAGTGAATATGTTGAAGGCAGTGGGTTAGGTTTGTCGATCTGCAAGAATCTGGTTGGTCTGATGGGCGGAAATATAGCCTGCACTAGTGAAGTTGGAGTTGGAAGTGATTTTGTGGTAACTCTTGAAAATGTTGAGGTGGCGGAAGGCGCTCTTGAAGAAATGGATGAAGCAAAATATGCTTTCGAGACTAAAGAAATATCTGCCTCATTTGATACCGCAGGAGTAGGTGATTTGCAGAAAAAGGTGTTTGTTGAGATTGTTAAGCAGTTTGGTGAGCAGCTTGCTGAACTTCAGAACGGAATGCATGTGCAATCCGCACGACTGCTGGTCGCCGATTTGCAGAAGTGGATGGTTGGGTATGATGCGCCTCAAGTTCAAGTGCTTGTTGATTCCTTGCAAAAAGCTGTAGAGGATTTTGATGTTACAGAGGTTAAAAGGGCATCTAAGTTTTTATTGATGCAGGGGAGTGATAATGACGCGTAAAGTAATGGTTTCGCCCGTTGCGGGGCAGTGGTACTCAGCTCATGAGGGGGCATTGAGGAGTGATATTGAGGAGTTGCGAAAAGGTCGGATGCTGATTCGCAGAAAGGATATTTGTGCAGTGGTGGTGCCGCATGCAGGATATCGGTTTTCCGGTTCGATTGCCGTTGGTGTGTATCAGCGGGTGGATTGGCGACAATATGATCGCGTAGTGGTTATGGGGCCAAGTCACTACTGTGCCTTGACAAATAAAATAAGTATTCCTGATGCTACTCATTTTGAGACTCCTCTGGGGTTAATCAATGCCGATATCAGCTTTATCAATAAATTACGTAAACTCCCCTTTGTTACATCTGATCAGGAAGCTCATGTGCGAGAGCATAGTGACCAGATTCAACTTCCGCTAATACAGGTTTGTCTCTCTCCTTCTCTGCCTGTGGTCTGTATGATTTGCGGACAGTTTGACTCTAAACACATACTTAAGGCAGCAGAGCAACTGCGTGCTGTTCTTGATGACAAAACGTTGTTGGTTATCAGTTCCGATTTTACGCATTATGGACAAAGTTACGGTTTTGTTCCCTTTGATAAGAATGTTCAAAAAAATATAGAGATTCTGGATAATAGCATCTTCGAATTGTTTATGCGTAAAGATGTTGAAGGTTTTATTAAGAAACTTAACCAGACCCATGCCACGGTCTGTGGCCGTGATCCTCTCTCTCTCTTGTTGGCAATGATGCCTGAGGACGCCAAGGTTGAACGCACGGGATATGAAACTTCTGGTCATGTGCTTCATAATGACAGTAACTCGGTGAGCTATTTAGGTGCTTTGGTTAAAGGCCGATGGAGTTCCGCTATAAAAGAAGAAAAGGTCTTACCGGATGACCAGCCACTCTCGGATCAGGCGGGAATTTCTCTGGTTGAACTTGCCCTTACAACAATCAGGAAGGGGCTTGAAAGTAATCAGACGAATGTGGGATTTCTTGTATCTAAGCCAGAGCTGTGTGAGAGGGAAATGAATGCGAAAAGGGGCGGGTTTGTGACTCTTAAGAGGAATGGGCAGCTGCGGGGTTGTATCGGCGAAATATTTCCCTCCCGCGAGATCTGGAAGGTGATCCGGGAACATGCCTATAATTCGGCTTTCAAAGATTCGCGTTTCTCTCCGATGGGCAGGAATGAACTTGAAGATCTTGAGATCGAAATCTCGGTTCTGTCGCAGCCGGTTACAGTTGAGAGCTGGGAGGAGATTGAGGTGGGCCTTCATGGTGTAGTTTTGACTAAGCATGGGCTGAGTGCGGTTTTTCTTCCGCAGGTGGCCCCTGAGCAGGGCTGGGGCCGGGAGGAGATGCTTTCACATCTTGCTGTTAAAGCCGGCCTTTCTCCTGATGACTGGCGTGAGGATGCAAGCTTTATGGTTTTTGAGGCACAGATCTTTCCTGGCTAAGTCAGCGCAAGGCGTGGAGTTGAGTTAAACTTAGATTTAAACTGTGATTTTCAGGGTTGTTTCTGGAGGGACGGTGGCCCACCGTCCGCGGTCCCAGGCCCTGGGACCCTCCAAAAAAAAATTCAACCTAGTCATTCCATCAGTTCGCCTACAAAAAAAACCGGAACGCAGAGCGCACCGGTTTTTTGAAAAAAGAACCAATTCAGGTTGTTTATTTCTTAAGCAGCTCTGTGGCTTTCTCAAGAACATTTTCAACCGTGAATCCAAACTTTTCGGCCAGATCTTTGTATGGGCCGGATGCCCCGAAGTGGTCAAGAGTAATGAAGTCGTAGTGCCGTCCTGTAAAGCGCTCCCATCCAAAGGAGGTGCCTGCTTCAACAATCAGAGTGCGTGAGCAGTCCTGATCAATGATGCGTTCACGATATCCCTTGTTCTGAAGCTCAAAGAGCTCCCAGCTGGGCATGCTGATAACACGTATGTTTTTGCCTTCAATCTTTTTGGCTGCCTCCAGTGCAATCTCTACCTCGGAGCCGGATGCGATGATAATCAGATCCGGTGTGCCACATCCACTTTGCCATAAAGTATAGGCTCCTTTTTCAAGGTTGGATGCGGATGGGTATTCTTTCCGGTCAATAACTTTCATGTTCTGACGGGTAAAGAGCAGAGCGGTTGGCCCTTTCTTGTTCTTAAGAGCAGCAATCCAGGCTGCGCCGGTCTCTGTTGGGTCGGAAGGTCTAATGACTGTGACATTCGGCATGCAGCGCAGTGCTGCCAGTTGTTCAACCGGCTCATGGGTAGGGCCGTCTTCACCCACATAAAAACTGTCATGTGTGTAAACATAGATGTTGGGAAGCCCCATTAAAGCGCCAACACGTATTGCCGGACGACAGTAGTCGCTGAAGACAAAGAATGTGCTGCCGAAGACACGGAATCCGCCGTAGGCCTGCATTCCGTTCATAACAGCTGCCATTGCCAGCTCGCGGATTCCATAGTGAAGGTTGCGACCGGAGAAGTCTCCGTTCAGAACTTCGCCCATGTCATTCAGCCATGTCTTGGTGCTGGGTGCTAGATCAGCAGAGCCTCCCACCAGCTGCGGCAGCTCTTTGGCCAGTGCGTTCATAACTGTACCGGACGCATTGCGTGTTGCAATTGCCTTGCCTGTTTCAAATTCCGGCAGTACGTTCTCAATATCCGCCGGAATAAAATCACTTGCGCATTTCTTCCAGAGCTCAGCCTTTTCAGGGTTCTCTTTGGACCATACTTTGAACTGACGAGCCCACTTATTGTGGAGGCGTTTCATTTTGGAGGCCCGGGTCTTAAACAGGTCGTATACCTCTTCAGCGACATAGAAAGACTTGTCTTCAGGCATGCCAAGCGCACGCTTGGTTAAAATGATCTCTTCTGCTCCCAGGGGTTCGCCGTGTGCTTTAGCTGTTCCGCCTCTATTCGGGCTTCCTTTACCAATGGTGGTGTTGCACAGGATAAAGACAGGCTTATCCTGTGATTTGGAGGCCTTGCGGATGGCGCGGTCGATCTGATCGTAGTCATGGCCGTCAATCTCAATGACCTGCCAGTTGTATGCTGAAAAGCGTTTTTTTGCATCGTCACTCACAGAGAGGTCTGTGCTACCCTCAATTGTAATGTGGTTACAATCATAAAATAAAACCAGGTTATTCAGCTTAAGATGACCGGCCATTGAGCAGGCTTCATGGCTGATACCCTCTTCCAGATCACCGTCTCCACAGAATACCCATACCTTGTGATCAATTAGAGGGTCTGCCTCTTCAAGGTTATAGCGGGATGCGGCCATTTTCTCTGCAATAGCCATGCCTACACCGTTGGCAATGCCCTGCCCTAGAGGCCCTGTGGTGGTTTCGACTCCGTCGGTGTGCCCGCGTTCTGGATGTCCTGGGGTCAGACTGCCTGTCTGACGGAATTTTTTCAGCTCATCTAGTGGCAGATCATAGCCGGAAAGATGAAGAAGGCTATAAAGTAACATGGAGCCGTGTCCGCCGGATAGTATAAAGCGGTCGCGGTTAGGCCACGAAGCGTCAGATGGATCGTGGTTAAGGTATTTCAGCCATAGTACTGCGGCAATATCGGCGAGTCCCATAGGTGCACCGGGGTGTCCTGAGTTGGCAGCTTGGATTCCATCAATAGAAAGACAGCGAATTGTGTTGGCTGCAAGAGAAATTGATTCATTAGATAACTTCATTTTTTTGTAAACCTTCTGTTAAGCTAGTAATCTGAAATTTAATAGCAATAAAGTATCTCATATTTGGTCTATTCTGTCAAAAACAAGCGTGTTATTTGCAAAGAAAGCAATTTTGAACGTTTAATGGATGACGGCACCGTTGGTGTATCAGCTGTAGTGAATGCTTTATAAGCGGCATGTCTAAGCAATACAATTCCGTGTTGCGGAATTGTATTGCATTTGCATATTTAGCCAATGGCATCGTGACCGGTTTCGCCGGTACGAATACGAATGCACTCAGGTAGATCAAGGATGAATATTTTGCCGTCACCGATATTGCCCGTACGGGCACCCTTAATGATGGCATCTGTTGTTTTTTTGACAAATTCCTCGTTGATCGCAACACGCACTTCTACCTTTTTCAAAAGGTTAACCTCCGCTTTAATTCCGCGATAGGTTTCTTCATATCCCATCTGTTGTCCGCATCCAATCACGTTGGATGCTGTCATTTTTCCTACACCTGCTTCCTGTAGGGCTGCTTTGACATCAGATAGCTTGTCCGGTTGAATAACTGCTATTATTAATTTCATAAATTTATTCCTCTCTTATCAATTATTTTGTCAGGAAACCCTGGAAGTCAGGATATGCTTCATTGCCATGTTCGCCAAGGTCAAGACCCTGAAGTTCTTCCGCACGTGAAACTCGGATGCCAAGTATTGCTTTCAGGATGTACCATGCTGCAGCAGAGAGAACAAGCGTGAAAACAGCAACTAGAGCAACTCCTTTTAGCTGCTGTATAAATTGAGCTCCACGAGTCAGCCCTGTGGCCAGACCTGCGATGTTCTTTGCCACTTCAGCATTATAGAAAATACCGACAGCTAGTGTGCCCCAGACTCCGTTGAGCAGATGCACCGAGAGTGCTCCCACAGGATCATCAATTTTGAGGCGGTCGAACATGAGAACACCAAAGACAACAATGATGCCGGCAATGGCGCCAATGACTGCGGCAGAGGCCGGTGTGACAAATGCGCAGGGAGCTGTAACAGCAACCAGACCGGCCAGGCACCCGTTAAGGATCATGCTTAAGTCAGGTTTGCGTAGTAGCAACCAGGCTGTCATTGTTGCACTGAGAGTTCCTGTGACGGCAGCGATGTTGGTGCAGACCAGAACATGTGAGATGGCTGCACCGTTGCCGGCGGACATTGTGGAGCCGGGGTTGAATCCAAACCAGCCCAGCCATAGGATCAGAACACCAAGGGAGGCACTTGTCATATTATGGCCCATGATAGGTTTGATATGTCCGTTAGGCCTGAACTTTTCAATACGTGGACCGAGAATCAATGCTCCGGTCAGTGCTGCCCAGCCACCTACTGAGTGAACGACAGTGGACCCTGCAAAATCCCGGAAGTTATGGAAAAATGAGGTGAGTCCACTCGCTGCTTTTGTGCCTGCCAGAATTCCTCCACCCCATATCCAATGACCGCTGATCGGGTATAAAACACCAACCAGAAAAAGAGAAAACACCAGGAAGGATGTGAATTTAATACGTTCTGCAACGGCTCCGGATACAATCGTTGCTGCGGTTGCCGCAAATGCCAGCTGGAAGAAGAACTTGGCCCAAAGCGGTATCGGAGTCCAGTTAAGGGCGGAATAGACACCTTCATAAGTGGTTGTTGAGAATGGGTTCATCGCCGCAAAATCTGCGCCAAGCGCTGGCGAGTTATCTGCGCCGGATGCAAAGAAAAGACCTTGCAACCCGCAGAACAGAGTTCCGTCGCCAAACATCACTCCCCAGCCAATAGCCCAGAATGCCAGAGTGGCAATAGAGAATACAACAAAGTTTTTGGCCAGAATGTTAACACAGTTTTTTGCCTGGCAGAATCCGCTTTCGACCATTGCAAATCCAGCATTCATCCAGAAAACTAACATGGCTGCCACCAGCACCCAGATTGTGTCAACGGCAACCCGCATGTCACTCATGCCTTCTTGCATGGTTTCTGTTATAGCGGGGGCTGCTGCCTCCTGCGCGTATCCTGTAGCAATCAAGCCTATCCCGACAACCATTATGATAGCAATTGTCTTAATCATACGATTTGTAGTCATTGAACTCTTCCTGTCCTTTGATAATTTAATTCACAATAACGATGTGCAAACACCCCGTTTACATGTAGCTTTAGAAACTTCTAAAGCATCTTTAATGCCGTTGGTGTTTTATGATTCAGGATTAATTTTTAAGTGGTTTGTATATATGTATTTACAAAGCGAAAATAATATAAATAAGGGTGGCTGATGGACTCTCTGAGATGGTTACATATTTGTTGAATAACCCGTTCAACGGGAATTTAACTTACGTTTTCGTAATATATTCAGATGGGGTATTATTTAAATTTGGAGCGAATTCGTTGTCTTATCATTATGTACAGTTTTTCTGGAGGGACGGTGGCCACACCGTCCGCGGTCCCAGAGCCTGGGACCCTCCAAAATTGCATTTGCGTTGGCTGAACATGGAGGGACGGTGGCCACACCGTCCGCGGTCCCAGAGCCTGGGACCCTCCAAAATTGCATTTGCATTGGCTGAACCTGGAGGGACGGTGGCCCACCGTCCGCGGTCCCAGGGCCTGGGACCCTCCATAATTGCATTTGCGTTGGCTGAACATGGAGGGACGGTGGCCTCACCGTCCGCGGTCCCAGAGCCTGGGACCCTCCATGACAGGTGTGGAATGTTTTTATGAATGGAAAAAGCGTCCACCTAACGGCGGACGCTAATATTATCATCACATGTGTTTTTTTGCTGAATTTTCTTAGTGGAGCATAATTAGTGTTCCGTATCGTTTTAATACATTGAGCTTGTGATAGTCAAACTGCAACCAACCGCTTGTTTCACCAATTACAATGGAGATTGTATTGTTTCCCTCTTGCAGTAATCTTCCATGAATAAGGAGAGCGATTGGTGTGTTGTTCGGAACCGGATCAAAGCTTTTGATCGTTGCCCCGTTGACCTCAATCCTAAACGGATGCGGTGGGGTATCGCCCCCTTGCGAAACTATGGTTGTGTGATAGATAAAGTCATACTTTGAAACAACGGTATCGGATAAAGCGAAGTTTATGATGGTATTGGTTTCACCATGGCTTATTGCCCGTTCCATATTTTTGAAGTTGGGGTCGGTTACATAAAAATCATCTGGTACTAAGCCTTCGTTTTCAAATTCACTGGGGCTTAGATCCTGAACTCCGACCTGCCAGGAACCGGCTATCTCCAACCAGTCAAAAACAATGTATGATGCCGGCCCGTTCTCATAAGTGAGTTCAAAAGAGTTGGTTCCTGTTATTAGCAGATCTGGTGTTATAAACCAGCAGCTGTCTGTATCGTTCGATGCTGTCAGTGTTTCCAACTGTGTTCCGTTGATATTCAATGAGAGCCCCGCAGTCTGGCTGTCTGGCGTAAATGTGTTGACATGGAAGGCATAATTCAGGGTCGCTTCGGTGCTGGTGAGTGGCACCTGTATAATGGCATTAGAGACAGAACCGCTGGTAATAGCTCTGCGCATCAGATGCCACGGTTCGCCCATGGTATAGGTCTCGGGTGCTTCGCCGTCCCAGCCCAGGTCGGCGTTACTGTTATTTTCAAGACCGATCTGGAAAACAGGCTGAGGTGCGCCGAATGCTTCGGCGATTTCGGCTTTACTGAGAGGGCGGTCCCAGAGGGCCAGATGGTTAAGGGCTCCTTTGAATGATTTAGGGGCATTGCCAGTGCTGTATCCATTGTATCCGCTCTCTCCGCCCACATTTACATAGGTTGATGCGTTTGTGACTGAGGCCACATTCCATTTCTGGTTTTTCAGATAGGTTCCCTCTTCCCATAGGTAAAGTTCAATGGAGTCTGATGCACTTTCATTATGGGTCAGGACGGCCGCGGCTTCATACCAGAGTCCTGTCTGGATATTTTCACTGCTGAGGTTGTATCCAGCATGACGTACATTAATGCTTAGACGGGCTGTGCTACCGTCGTTAACAACGCCGAAGAGCCATCCCTTGTAGTTGGTCCAGTCCAGACCATTATTGCATATCCATCCCGGGTTCTTTGTTGCTGTCGCGAAACCGTCCCAGCGAAAGCGGGTGACAATGGTGGCGGAGTAGCTGACAGCGGCATCAACAACCTTGAAAGCGTCCGGCCAGCATTCTCCCGCTGCGTTGGTGACGGGAGCGAAGAGCATTGACTTTCCTCCGTAGGTTACTCCTCCAGCCGGGCTGACTTCAACTATGTTAGTCCACTGAGGTGCTCCTCGTGATCCATATACGTAATCTGCATCATAGGGACCGCCAGTGGTGCTTTGCAGGTGAAAGTTCCTTTGGTCGCGGATGTCATCTTTCTGGGCTGAGCATGATGGCTATCTGACCGAGGGGGAACGCAAACTTCCCTGGTTGAAACCGGGTCACCTTAACGGTATGGCTGTGGTGGATTTCGGCAACATGCTGAATCTTTCGACAGCAACCCGTTCTCTCGCTCCCTATCTGGTATGGGAAACACGTAAAACCAGCATCAAGGCAGCGTTCGCTGTCCTGCGCTCACAGAACTTTATCTTTACGGATACATCTGAAGGTAATTATCATCATAAAAAAACTTTAACCAGTGGCGTTTATGACTGGAATCAGACGATGCTTGTCAACCGCGATGAAACCCATGCGTCATTTAAAAATGGTGAGTATATTGTTACGTTGGATGGTACAGATGTAAATCCCTTCTCTCAAAAGTTAAGTGCCACGGAATTTAATGTGGTCGCTATGGTGACAAAAGAGGGGGCCACTACAGTCGGAACCATCGCCTATGACCGCGCCTGGCGTTATGGTGGTCAGCAGGTGGCTGAGGAAATATTTTATGATCGCGTCCTAACTGATGCGGAAATAGAGGCTACGGTGGCCTATCTGCGAAACAAGTGGATGGGGGTGGCTGTTGATGAATCTGAGAACAATGCGTCTGCTCATATGGTTGATGCAGTGGAAAACGGCAGGCTCGGCATTAATACCGCAAGCAATGCGGTCTTTGCCGTGGATAACTTTTCCGGGCTTGGAACACGTGAGGTCAAAGGTGCCGGAACAGTGCGTGTCGAACGTGGCTCACTGCGCCCTGAGAAACCTCTTGATCTTGAGGGCGGTACGCTTGAACTGGTTAATGACGGGGCAATGGTTGATGCCTCTTTGAGTTCTCTCAATCTCTCAGGAATGTACTTTCACCTAGATGCCAGCGATCTCTCCTCTATGACTCTTGATGGAGATAAGGTTCTTGAATGGCGCGGTGGGAGTAATGTGACAAATGGCTTGTCGGCCTATGCCATGAATACCGCCGATAATCCGGCTCCTCTGCTTGTTCCGGGGCGCCTTAACGGTCTGCCGGTGGTTGACTTCGGTGCCTGGCAGTCGGGTAAAATGATGCATTGGAATCATACCAACTCCACCATCAAAACGCTCTTTATGGTCTTTGATCATATCTATCGTGAGAGCTTCTGGCTCTCGAATGTCTTTGACGGCAATCAGGCGCATTTTCATCGTGACGGCTCAGGAATAATATTCTTCCGAGATTATACGGCTAACAGTCTGAAATCCGGCCAGGTGCATATGAATGGTAAACGTGTTGATCAGATGGCTGCCTATGTTCCCGAAGAGCAACCCTTTGTTATCAGCTTTACCTGCAACGATGGGCAGTCGGCCCGCGCGGCCTGTATGGCGACTGAACGTTATCCCCGGACAGATCTTAAGTACCGCAGTGGTGGTCAGCGTATAGCAGAGGTTGTTGTGTATGATCGGCATCTAAGCAGCTCTGAAAGAGAGCAGGTTGAGGGCTATCTCATGCGCAAGTGGCTGCCATCCGCTCCGGCGGGATTTGTAAGCAGCGATGATACCGCGACCTTTGATGGTATGGTTACAGATTCTGAACCTGCTGCGCTCAGTGTTGCAGGCAATCAGGATGCGGTCATCGGGACGCTGGATGGATCTGCCTCAATTGAAAAACTCGGAGCTGGAACGCTGGCGGTTGGCTCTCTGGCTGGTTTGACTGGTGAACTTAAGGTTAAGGAGGGCGCGTTGCGGATTGCACAGCGTACTCTTCCTGATCCATTTACCCTGCCCGGTTCAATTGCCTTCCATGTGGATGCATCGGACGCCTCTTCCATTTATCTGGATTCCGATGGAACCTCCATTACCAATATCAGCGATGCCTCCGGTGGTCTTCGTTATGCAACTCCTGCTAACGCAGGTATTCTTCCGCAGTTGCTCCCGGATGCACTCAACGGTAAACCGGTGATCTCCTTCCTGGCTGCGGATAGTGGATGTGCCGCACTCTGGGACGAGAATGTCACCGGCATCAGAACTGTATTTTGGGTGCTCGGATCCCAGGAGGGTGGCGGCATGCCGCTTGGAACAAAGGAGAATGCGGATGGATCGTCTTTTAAACGCTCTCCTATAGGTAGTGCATCCGATCCGATCTGGGCTACTGAATCGCTAGCACGCTATGGTGTAACACGCATCAATGGGGCCATCGTTGACGGTCTGTCCACCGGCTTTAACGGTGGGTATCAACTGATGAGTCTGGTGACTGATCAGGGGTGTACTGCCTCCGCTTTTGCAACTCATAAGAATGAGGAGCTCTACGGAGGCCAGCGTCTGGCTGAGGTTATTGTCTATGATCGCCTGCTTCTGGACCAGGAACGTCGCGATGTCGAGGCCTACCTCGCAGACAAGTGGTTTGGTGCGCCTACCTCCGGTTACGCGGGTGGCGATGTTGCGATAAACAATGTGAATGTTGATGGGGGAACTTTTGAGTTGCCCGAGGATGCTGATGTTTCCATTAAGATGATTGCCGGATCAACTGACCTAGTGAAAGATGGTAGCGGCACTCTTGCAATCAATGATCTCTCCGGTGTTGATGGTTCTGTGATTGTATCTAATGGGGTCGTTAAGCTTAACGGTGCCCCGGCAATTCCGGAACTTTCCACCGATGGTATGTTGATGCACATGGATGCCAGCATCACCAGCAGCTTTGATATCGTGGCTGAGAACGGCACTAACTTTATTACCCGATGGAACAGCCTTTATGGATCTCATTATGCTGCCCACGACGGTATCTCCAAACGGCCATGGATACTTGATAATGAGCTTAACGGACTGCCGGTGGTGGATTTTGGTCCGTATCGTCGTGCAGGGTGGGGGGATACGGCGGCAGATGGTGCTTACCTTGACTGGGACCAGCAAATGGCCAATATACGTAGTGGTTTTCTTGTGATTGGTTCTCAGGATGGCGGCAACTTTGTTGTGGGGTGGTCAGGCAATAACGACATTGCAGATTTTCATCGTGGATACGGTGTTGCTGGCTATGTGACAGCCGAAGGGAAGATTATTGATACAGGCCGAACTGAACCACCCGACTATATCTCATCGGCTAATTCGTACTGGAGTGTAGACAGTGTGAAAGTAAATCCAGGGTCAACAGGCCTTTCTGGAGGATATCAGTCGCTCTGCTTTTCAAGTGATCCTGATTATGGACCGACGAATATGTTGCACGGTAGTGCCTTTGCCCGTGATCGCTCGTGGCGATGGGGTGGCCAGCGTCTGGCTGAGTTTGTGATCTATGACCGTGTTCTCACAGAACAGGAACGTATTGATGCTGAGGATTATTTGCGGGCCAAGTGGTTTGGCGAGGTTCCTGATGACCGCTACATGGATGGCAGCGTGCCTTTGATCGAGGTGCTCTCTGATGGTGTGGTTGATGTTGATGGTCAGACGCGTTCTGTCGGTACCTTGCGCGGCGATGGAGTTGTCAGCAATGGAACGCTGGTTGTAACCGAGAACTTGGATGTGGGTGGCACATCTGTTGATTCACTTACCATTGATAATATCGAACTCGCAACTGGCTGTACAATGCCTGTGGACATCTCCGGCAGTAGTGCCGATGCTGTCAATGTCAGCGGCACGGTGACATTCGGGGTAAGCGGAACGGTTAACCTGAGGTCTTCCGGTGGTAGCCTTGTCGGCAGCTATATACTCTTCAGCTTTGACACGGTTGAGGGTGCTGAGAATCTTGTCAATTGGCAGATTACCGGTCTTCCCGAGGGCGTAACCGGGAAACTGCAAGTCAGCGGTTCAACAGTTGTTCTCTCTGTACATGCCCAGGGAATATTGATTATCCTGCGGTAATTAATCCATTAAATTGCATTTGCCATTGGCTGATTCTGGAGGGACGGTGGCTCACCGTCCGCGGTCCCAGAGCCTGGGACCCTCCATTAACAGATGCGGACTGTTTTTGGTTATTCTGGAGGGACGGTGCCCCACCGTCCGGTATTTGGATATAATGCTATGAATGAAAATTCTGTGTCAGCGCGTAAACATCCCGTTCATATGCCTTTTATGGAAAGGCATAATCAACCTGTTATTATATTTGTCACTATTTGTTCACACCAGCGTCGACCGGTTCTTGCGTGTCATCAGGTACACGACGCGCTGATCAGGGTCTGGAGTGAATCAAGGCAGTATCTTGTCGGTTGTTACATCATCATGCCTGATCATATCCATCTCTTTTGCTCGCCTGCTGTTCATGAGGCCGAGGGTATTGCAAGCTGGGGTAGGTATTGGAAAAGGGCTGTTTCCCGTCAGTTGAACGATTTAAACCCTTTGTGGCAACGGGATTGTTGGGATACCCAATTACGCGGTGTTAGTCATTATAGAGAGAAATGGGATTATGTTCGTGATAACCCTGTACGCAAAGAATTTGTAGCAGATTCTGATGATTGGAAATATCAGGGATGTTTGAATGAGTTGCGCTGGTAAATGGTCCCAGAGCCTGGGACCCTCCACTGAATTGCGTTTACATTGTTCAACATTGGAGGGACGGTGGCCCACCGTCCGCAGTCCCAGAGCCTGGGACCCTCCACTGAATTGCGTTTACATTGGTCAACATTGGAGGGACGGTGGCCCGCAGTCCCAGAGCCTGGGACCGTCCCTATGCGAGAATGCTCTCTGCTGCATTACAGCAAAGATCAATGGCGTTATCATTTGTCAATTTTTTTAGGTATTTCCTGCGGAATTCGACCACATTGCGCTCTTTGATAATGTTGAGCGCGCTTTTGTTATGAAAACCGCTTATCACCCATCCCACCTGAATAAGAATAAAGTCAGAGAGTGAGTGAACATGTGAGTAGTCGACTGGTTGGCCTTTGAGTATAGAGTTTACCAACTTCTGATTGGGGTGCCCTTTGATATCCAGCCCCCATGTGATTTCCGGGGTGTTATCAATGGTGCCATCCTCTATGGCGGTTTCTATTACACGAAAAATATCCAGCTTGTCTGCGTCACGTACCAGATGACCGAGTTCTCTGGTTTCTGCATCCATATCATCCGGCAGCTCTTTTTTGTTATGCCACTGGATTGCATCTGTGATTTGTTGAGCAGCGGATGGCGTCGCAATCTGGAGTATATTCAGCTCTTGCATAATTTCGATCCCGCGCTCTGCGTGATCAATTGAAAGTGAGTCCTGAAATGTCCCGAACTCTTTAAATTGTGAAAAACGACCGATGTCGTGCAGTAGCGCGCAAACCTCTCCGATAGGTCTTTTTGCTTTACGCCATCCTTCACATTCCATAATGCTCTTGGCATCCTTGACTACATGCATCGTATGGGTTAGCTTTAGCTGCAGCATTGGTGAGAGCTGACCACTGCTGTCACGGAAAGTGTCAACATAGTCGGTGAATCTTTGAACGAGTATTTTACGTATTTCATTTGTCATATTCGCTATATGATAACGCAGCACGGGCGATGCCCGCAACCCAATATACAGCCCGGCAACTAAAGATAAATGATAGCAGACATGAGAGGGTATACGTAAATACGGTTTTCGCAGTTTTCACGGTTTGCTCTGAGAGGCTCTTTTTAGTATATTAATAATGAATAATTTCAGGATAATTATCCTGAAAGGGAGAAAGTCTGGTTGTCCGGGAATATTGAATCTAGATTCGTGCTTTGCGCGATCTTAGTTGAAGTAATAAGTTTAAGTAGTAAGTTGGGAATTCTTCATACATCGCTGACAAAAAGATTGTCAACCGACTTAAACTTAACACTTAAATTTAAACTGCCATCACGGGCTAACGACAACATGTTTTTAAAGACAAGCATGTTTGTCTTGCCCTTCGGTGAAGGGCCTAAAAAAGGGGGGGGTATGAGTATTCGTAATGGGATATTTATTTTTATTATTATGATCACTGCCATGGCGGGAGCCACCGAGATCAGTGTTAAGGCCACTAAGAAAATAGGTGTCGCCTCTTTGAAAAAAGATTATCTGATCCATTCAAACCGTGCATATTGCTATCGGGCTGTTCCTGAAGAGATAGCTGGTAAAGATTATATACTTCATGATCATAAAGCTGTATCTGATCTTGATATAAAGGTCATCAAAGGGGGAGAGCTTTATGTCTGTATCTTTGACGGAGATAAAACCGAGCAATTGAAATCAGGTTTGAAGTGGCAGAAGATGGGTGTCACTTTAAAAGCCGATAGCAATGATAAGCTGACCGTTTATAAAACCTCTGTCAAGAATGGGCAGAAATTCAAGCTTAACTCACTTAATCGCTGGGGCACGGTTGTTTTCGCCGATAAGATTAGTGGAGTAAAAAAAGTCTCTGCCAAGGGAAGGGTAAAAGAGCCCTCGCCTACCTACTCTAACGACTCCTATGTTGCGCTGCAAAAACTGATTGCCGATTATAAACCGGACTCCGATGTTCAAAAAAAGTTACTGGCTGAAACATTCAACAAGCAGGCTCTGATCCTCTCGCAGGATAAGACGCCGGTGGATGTGGTGTTGCGTCGGTCATACGCCTTGTTGGAACACATTGAGGGAATGGATAAAGCCCCTGTGTTGAAAACTGAACATGCAACGTTGGATGCCCTGAAGGAACAGAGTAGCTCTGCAAGCGGAGATGAAGAACTTATAAAACTCTTTGATGCTGTTAAGGCGGTTCGCCGTAAAATTGCCTTTAAGAACCCTCTGCTGGATTTTGATAGAATTCTGTTTATCAAGCACAATAAGATGGCGCATGGTGACCGTCATATGGTTGACCAGTATCTCGGGTTTACGCAGGATTCGAGAGGCGGGGTCTATGTTCTGGATAAACCTTTCTCTGATCAGTCAGAGGTGAAACCGCTGCTTGCCGGTCAAATGGTTCAGAATGGTCGGCTGAAAGGTAGAGAGCTGCATGAAAATGGCTCATTCATCTCGCTGGAGCTGGACTATGAAGCTGAACATATCTATTTTGCCTATACAGAAGCTGAGAACGGCCCCTATACAAAGGGGGGTACGGAAGAGTGTCGCACGACAGCACTCAAGAATGCGATGGGAAACAAAAGCAGGGGGGGCACTCATTATGCCTTTGCTCCGGGACGTAACTTTGCAATTTTCAGAGCGAATGCAGATGGCTCGGAGCTGACTGCCCTTACGCAGGGCGACTGGAATGATTTTGACCCCTGTGTGCTGCCTAGCGGACGCCTGGCTTTCATCTCTGACCGTATCGGCGGTAATCAGCGCTGTGGCGGCCGTTTCTGCTCAACCTACACCCTGCATGGCATGATGCCTGATGGCAGTGATATTATTCCTTTCAGTTATCATGATACCAATGAGTGGCATCCCAGTGTTGATAATAAGGGGATGATAATTTATACCCGCTGGGACTATGTTGATCGTGACTCAGATATTGCTCATCATATCTGGCACTGCTATCCGGATGGACGTGATCCACGTAGTTATCACGGCAACTATCCTATAGTGCGTGAGATGCGTCCCTGGATGGAGATGTCCAACCGCGCCATACCCAATTCACACCGATATATTGCGGTGTCAACCCCGCATCACGGTGAAAGCTACGGTTCCATGGTTATGATCGATATCCGCAAGAAGGATGACGGTGCGATGTCGCAGCTGAAGCGCATCACCCCCGAGGTCCACTTTCCTGAATCAGAAGCGGCACCCGGCGTGCCTTATGTGCCACGGGGACATGGTGGCAGGGGACAGGTTTATGGACAGCCCTGGCCGCTCTCCGAGAACTTCTATATCTGCTCTTACAGCCCTGAACAGAAGCTTCACGGAATGTATCTGGTGGATTGCTTCGGTAACAAAGAGCTGCTCTATCAGGATAAAGAGATTGGCTGTCTTGATCCCATTCCCTTTCGCCCGCGTATAAAACCGCCGATTATCGCTGTGCAAACCCAGCAGGCCAAGGCTGATCGTGTGGAGAAGGATATCGCCAATCTTGCGATGGGAACAGTGACGATCATGAATATTTACGAGGCTGATAAGACATGGCCTGAAAACCGTAAGATCAAGAGTCTGCGGGTTGTCAATGTCTTTGCTAAACCAAATATCTATGCAGACCGACCAAATATTGGTTATGCAAGACAGTCGCTCTGTCGTGGCGTTCTGGGAACGGTTCCGGTTGAGGAGGATGGCAGTGTTCATTTTAAGTGTCCCACGGGGGTTCCGATCTATTTTCAGGCGTTGGATGAGAAGGGTATGATGATTCAGAATATGCGCTCCGTGACATATCTGCATCCCGGCGAAACTTTAAGCTGTATCGGGTGTCATGAGGATAAGCATAAGCCGATGAACAACTACAGTTCCAAGATGCCGATTGCCCTGCGCCGTGCCCCTTCGGAATTACAACGTGAGCCCAGTGGCAGCTATCCTCTGACCTTCCCGCGTTTGGTACAGCCGGTACTGGATGCTAAATGCGTTGGATGTCATGAAAAAGAGAAAAAGGCTCCCTGTTTGCGTGGTGATAAAATTGTCAAATATGGTCGTTCCGCTGGCTTTGAAACACTTAAAAAATATGCATGGGGTAAGCACGGCGGCAATGGATCAATAAAGAGAAATATTCGTTCTTATTCAATTCCCGGACAGGAGGGGTTTGTGGTCTCTAAGCTCTACGTCAAGCTGGTCAAAAGCGGACACAAGGATGTTAAGCTGACGACGGAAGAGCTGCGCCGCATCTCGTTGTGGGTGGATTGCAACTCTAATTTCTTCGGTGCTTATGTGGATACCGAGCAGCAGGCTAAGGGGGAGATTGTACAACCCTTGCTGGGTCTCTCAGCGCTGATTCCGTTTGATGAGATGAAGTATTGAAGAAGTTCTAAAGTTCTAAAGTGCGAGAGTGCGTGAGTTCTAAAGTGCATTTGTTGAAAATATTGCATTAGCGATTGACTGATCACTGTGAATATGATGTAATACTTCTGTTACAGCCACTGGGCCTCTGTCGTAAGACAAGCTATCTCTCGGTGGCTTTTTCTTTTTCTGGAGATGTAATGAAATATGACAAGCCTCCTCTCTCAATAGAATCACAGGTAGATCGCCTGATTGCTCGAGGTTTAGAGGGCGATCGTTCTTTAATGATCGATCGAATCAGAGCTGTGAACTACTATCGACTTTCCGGATATCTTTACCCTTATCGGATCTCTGATAGTGACTCGTTTCGTGCGGGAACGGAGTTCGAGATAGTTTGGAATCATTATGCTTTTGATCGGCGCTTGCGTTTGCTCATGATGGATGCAATTGAGCGGATAGAAATTGCCGTTCGTACTCAGTTGGCTTTTCATCATGCCAGTGCGTATGGTAGTGGTTTTGCTTATGCAGATTTACCTCTGTCGCTTCCAGGTCTTAACATTCAAGAATGTACAAGTTTGATTAATCGAATTCGGAATGAGAAATTACGTTCTAAAGATGTCTTTGTCTCTCACTTTAACAATAAATATGGAGACCAACATTATTTCCTTCCTATCTGGATGGCAGTTGAAACAATGTCATTTGGCTCAGTGCAGAGGCTTTTTAAAGGTGCTTCAAGTCAGGTGAAAAAGAATACAGCAGATTATTTCAAAATGCCTCATCAAGTTATTGGCTCTTGGTTGCATGCACTTTCAGTTGTTAGAAATCAATGTGCGCATCATGGTAGATTATGGAATAAAGAGCTTGGGGTTAAACCAAAGATTCCGCGTGCGCGTGATTATCCGGATTGGCATAACCCAGATAGCATTTGCAACAACCGTATTTATGCTGTGTTGTCAATATGTAGATATTGTTTGAAAATAGTTGCTCCGCAAAGTCGTTGGCCATTACATCTGATGCAGTTACTGGATGATTTCCCTGATATTTCTGTGCAGAAAATGGGGTTTTCTGAGAACTGGAGAGATGCAGCGTTATGGAAGACGTTGCAAATTAGTGATGACTAGGACATTTCTTTTTATAACATCATTTTATAGAGTAGTACTGATGATGTTGCTACACTTTTTTTGTAACCAATTGGTCTTTGTTGGCTTATATATTGGATATGTTTAGTTGTAATTAGGAAGGAAAGAAATGAAGAATTTTATTAATATATTTATTTTGTCATCGCTGTTTGCAGTATCGCTGCACGCGGAAACACTGTCGCTCGGCAACCGTTGGTTGCAGGTGACTCTCGATTCGGAGAATGGCGTGATTACGATGGCCCGGGATCAAGGGGAGACACCTGTTGCCTCGATGACTCTGGAATGTACGGGAGAGATAAAAGAACAGGCGGTCACCGATAAAACATTCGGTCGCGGTCGTTCGTTGACTCTGACGGCATCGGATCAGAGCGTGACGGATCTGAGTGTTTTTTCCACCCTGCCTTTTGTTCTGATTAAAAAGACGATCAATAGCGTTCAATCGCAGTGCGTTACCAACCGAGTTGTTTATCCGGAAATCAAACTGAGTCTGCCGTCATCCTATGCTGACCTTAACTCTCTTGGTACCGGCGGTCTGCTGGCCCCGGATAAGAACCCCGGCAGCTATATGTGGACTGCTGTGGCAGATAAAACAGAGCGCAAGGGTATTGTGACGGGCTGGATCACTACCGATCGCGGCAGTGGTATTGTACGGATGTCGGTAACGAATGAAGTCATCTCTCTGCTGCCTCATTTGGATTATGGACGTCTGTTGCTCAAACCCGGTCAGAGCGAGACTCTGGAAACACTGGTAATCGGATATTTTGAGGATGCGCGTCTGGGGCTGGAGGCTTATGCCGATGCGTTGGTTAAGGTCTACCATATTAAGTTGCCGCCTATGCCGACGGTGCATTGCACCTGGTATGTGGACGGTGCCTCCAATGAAAAGGCGCTGGCAGAGCGGACTCTCTTTACAGAGAAGGAATTAAAACCCTTTGGTTTGAATGTGATGCAGATTGATGATGGCTGGCAGTTAGGGTTGAAAACCAATGGTCCCAGTCGCGTTTTTAACTCACACAAACCTGATGGTCCTTATCCTTCCGGTATGAAAAAGACTGCGGATTCTATCAGGGCATCCGGAATGACAGCCGGTATCTGGCTCATCCCTTTTGCCGGAACGGTGAGTGATCCATGGTATAAAGATAAGCATGACTGGTTTGCTAAACGCGATGATGGCAGTGCTTTTGTCACCCGTTGGGGCGGCACCTGCTTTGACCTGACCCGTCGGGATACACAGGAACATCTAAAAGGGCTCATCAAAACGATTACGCAGGATTGGGGTTACAAATATCTCAAGATGGATGGTCTGTATACAGGTGCCGCCATTAATCTCAACTATGTGTGTGATACATGGCGGGAGGATGAGATCGGTGCGGTTGCGCTCTCTAATCCGGAAATTACTCAAATTCAGATGATGCGCAACAGCCTGGATCTGGTGCGGAAAGAAGCCGGCAATGACTGCTTTATTCTGGGATGCTGTGCTCCGCAGAATATGCGTAGCGCTGGTGCGGTCTTCGGCAAGGTGGATGCTATGCGCATCGGGCCGGATAACGGAGCCAGCTGGAAGAGTCTGCTGCGTGGACCTGATTATGGTTCCTGGCAGTATTTCCTGAATGGACGTGTCTGGTATAACGATCCTGATCCACTCTATGTCAGAAATACACTCTCTCTGGAACATGCGCGTGTGATTACCTCCTTTGTGACCTTAAGCGGACAGATGAACAGCAGTAGCGAACACTATGCGCAGCTGAAACCGGAGCGGCTGGATATGCTGAAGCGTACTATGCCCTCACATCAGGCTACCGCACGTCCTGTAGATCTCTTTGAAAATCGTACACCGCGAATCTGGACCGTTACAGATGGAGTCGAAGAAAAGCGAATGGATGTTGTTGGGCTTTTTAATTGGGCTAGCCAATCACAGGATGTTGCTGCGAAGGCAGAGTATCTTGGTCTGCCAAAGGCGGACAGGTATATTGCCTTTGAGTACTGGAGTAACTCGTTGATCCCCGCATTTGAAAACGAATTAAAATATCAGCTAGCTCCGCAGTCTTGTGCGGTTCTCTCGGTTCGTCCTCTAAAGGAGCATCCCCAGGTGATCAGTACATCGCGTCATATTACGCAGGGAATGATTGATCTGAGTGATGAAAGCTGGAGCAGCTGGAAGAAACGTCTTTCAGGTGTTAGCAAAGTTGTTGCAGCTGATCCGTATGAACTGCGTATTCTGACAATGACAACCGGTTCCTCATATAAACATTCAAAGATTGAATTATCTGATGCAGATCAGGCTGCCGGTGTTACCGCCTCAGCTAAGTTAACCGAAGGTCTGGTACGGGTGACTCTGAGATCCCCGGTGTCACGTGCTGTTAAATGGTCGGTCAGTTTTGAAAAGAGCAGTGAGTTGATTCAACCTCAATTGGCAAATGCCAAGGTGGAGCTGGCTGATGCCTACTCTCCGGTGGTGCTTACATGGGCTGGCAATACCAGCTCCACTGAGATCAAACGTAATGGCGAAGTTGTCGCTGCCTCTACAACAGGTGGACGTTGGCAGGATGACAAGGCGCGTTCCGGAGTGGAGTATCTTTATGAATTTACCCCGGTTACTCTGGATGGGAGAAGAGGAGCGACGCAGACTGTGACATTCAAGGTGATGGATATTCCTGTAGCTGGCGAAGCACCGCCTCTGCCGGAGGTATATATAGACTCACTTAAACCGCTTAAGACAGCAACCGGCTGGGGCGGGTTTAAAGTTAATACAGCGTACAATGGACCGTTGACTCTTCAGAAAGAGAAGTTTGACCACGGGGTATGTATTCATGCGGAGGGTTTTGCCTCTTATAAGCGTGAGCCCTCCTGGAAACGTTTTGTGGCTGTGGTAGGAATTGATGAGAGTCAGCGTCCACAGAACCAGTCCAGCATCAAATTCAGCATCAGCGCCGAGGCCGCAGACGGAACCCGTCTGCTGGCTGCTTCGCCGGTGTTGCGCTTTGGTCAATGTGAACGCTGGTACTTTGATGTTAAACTTCCTGATGATGCCCTGCGTATTGTTATCCGTTCTGAAACTGCCGGTGACGGCAATAAGAGCGATCATGGCAACTGGTGCAATGCCGGTTTTATTAAGTGAGTATTTGAGTTATTCTGGAGGGACGGTGGCCTCACCGTCTGCGGTCCCAGGGCCTGGGCCCCTCCACGTTGGATGTTGAATGTTGGACGTTGAATGTTGGACGTTGAATGTTGGACTTTGTATTCACCGTCCACGGTCCCAGAGCCTGGGTCCCTCCATGTATGGTGATGACTGTGATTTGATTACGGGAATGGATCAGGCCAGTGCTTTTAATGCCGCATCATAGTTGGGTTCTTCTCCGTCCTCAGCGACTCTGCGAGAAACTCAACGAAGCGCACCCTAACTTTAGCACTCTAGCACTTTAGAACTTTAGAACTTCTCCCCCTCTAACCCCTTCAGCTCCCTAACCCCTAACCTACACCCACATATTTCTGTCAAGCGATCTGTACTGGATTGCTTCCGCGATATGCTCTGCGGTAATCGCTTCCGTATCGGCAATATCGGCAATTGTGCGCGCCACCTTAATGATGCGGTTGTAGGCGCGGGCGCTGAAGTTCAGTTCCGTCATGGCCATCTTAAGCATGTCTGATGCAGTTGAATCCAGGGCACAGAATTTCTGTACATCGCGGGTGGACATGTTTGCGTTGCAGGTGATGTGCTGTTGAGATTTAAAGCGTTCCTGTTGGCGCTCTCTACAAACCATGACCCGTTCACGGATTATTGCGGAGGATTCTCCGTTCTTCAGGGAACTAAGTTCTGAGTAACGCAGTGGGGGAACCTCAATATGGATGTCGATGCGGTCCAGTAGAGGCCCGGAAATTTTATTGCGGTAGTTTTGAATTTGGTTGCCTGTACAGCGACATTCCCGTTTTGGGTCACCTGCGTAACCGCAGGGGCAGGGGTTCATAGCTGCCACCAGCATAAACTGAGAGGGGAAATTAACGGTAGCAGCTGCCCTGGATATTGTGACATGTCCATCTTCCAGCGGTTGACGCATTACCTCAAGTACATTGCGGTGAAACTCAGGAAGCTCATCCAGAAAAAGAACTCCATTATGAGCCAGGCTGACCTCCCCCGGCATGGGATGGGTGCCGCCTCCCAGCAATCCGGCATCGGATATTGTATGATGGGGGGAACGGAAGGGACGCTGGGTGACCAGAGCCTGATGACTTTTCAGGGTTCCGGCTACGCTGTGGATACGGGTTGCTTCGAGAGCTTCGTGCAGTGTCAGCTCAGGAAGGATTGAAGCAATCCGTCTGGCGATCATGGTCTTACCAGCGCCTGGTGAACCTATCATTAAAATATTGTGGCCTCCGCTGACCGCCACCTCAATTGCGCGTTTGGCGCTCTCCTGTCCTTTGACATCGGCGAAGTCCTCGATGTTATAATGGTCATGCTGAATAAGATCTTTGATGTCTACTTTATAGGGCTGAAGTTTCTGTTCACCGGTCAGAAACGAGATGGCATCGCGCAGGTGTCGCACGGGATAGACCTCGATACCTTCGGCCACAGCGGCTTCATCGGCATTGTCTTCAGGAACCAGAATGCCCCGTTTATTCTGACGTCGCATTTCAAGAGTGATCGGCAGAACACCGCGTACCCGACGGATTTCACCGGAGAGAGCCAGTTCGCCAACCATTGCATAATCGCGCAGATTGGGCATCTCGATTTTCTCTGAAGCGGCCAGAATTCCGGCGGCGATTGGAAGATCAAAGGCAGGCCCCTCTTTCTTGATATCAGCGGGGGCCAGGTTGATTGTGGTACGACCGAGTTTCAGATTGAAACCGGCATTATTCAGCGCTGTCCAGACCCGATCCTTGCTTTCGCGTACTGCCGCATCGGGCAGCCCTACAATCACAACCGATGGATCGCCACGACCAGCACTAACCTCTATCTCAACCGTAAAAGCATTAACACCGTAAACAGCTCCAGAGTATACACAGGCCAGCATAGCAGATCCTTTTTAGTTCAACTTATTCACAAAACAATATCTTATATTTATCAAATAACGCAGGGCTGCACAAGTTATAAGGATTTTGGGAGGGGAATTGCTTAGCTTCTTCCTTATCCAATGTCGTGATACGGTTACCCGCTCCGACTATAATGGATGCCCCCTAAGCGCCAGGTTATGAGCTAAGCACTTTTTTTACTACCTGAATGCGTTTAGCTTGCAAGCGGACAATTTTGTGTCCACAGGATGCCTGGATGGATTTCATGTCTTTGCTAATGGCATGCAAGTCACCATTGAATTTCTTTGTATGCATCATTCTTGCTTTTCTTACTTCATCAACAATAGGGTCATTCATAATTAGTCTCCAAAAGCTCGTCGGGTGAGCAAATCTCTGGACATACATAGCCTTGTGACTCAACCGATTGACGGATATGTGCTCTTTTAAAAGGGTTGTTAATATGTGCAAAGTTAAGGCTGACAATTACTTCAATGCCATTTACTGCAGCAATTGCTATGTGCATGGCATCTTCCGGGTATTGTTCAGGCACGGCTTTGTCCTTAAGGATATTTTCTGCCAGAGATGTTGCTTCGTCATCCACATCTAAAACGGCAAATGGGCTTATTGAATCAAGCCGCCTTCGAGCGGCATTGGAGTCTCCCGCACTTGCTTCATCATAAACCAGTGCTGAAATAAAAGTGTCATATTCGGATAATAATTTTGGCCAAAGTGCGCGTGCTTCTTCTTGACGAGCTGCAATAAGCAAATCACGTGTTGGTCTGCCTGTGTAATAGCTGACGACAGTTGTTTCGATGTATATCTTGCGCTTCATTATTATATCGTAGCACTCTTGGTTGTTCCCTTCAAGTACTCTGTGAGAAATATAGATAGCTCGAGAAAAATAGGTGATCGGAGCTTGGTCGTGTATTGAAAAGTAACAAACGCAAAACCAACTCTCATTTCAACAGCTTTGTTTTTAGGTCAGACACTTTCTTTTCCGTCGTACAATCTGACATGAAAATGCAGGATTTTGCGATGGGTTTGATCAATACACCAGATTGAAAAGTCCTGTTGTCTTCCAAGGAACATTGCATAATTAAAGCACGTTTTAAATACTTATATCAGGCTCAATGTCCAATGTCGTGATACGGCCCCAATGCCACTCGCCCCAATGCCACTCCGCCGTCCGCGGTCCCAGGGCCTGGGACCCTCCATAAGGGCGTTTACATATGCTGGACACTGGAGGGATGGTGGCTCACCGTTCATAGTCCCAGCTTAAGGATGCTGTTTGGCAGAATAATCCAAAGCGCTATTTTTATCTTTTAGGTTTGACAGCGTGGCTCTCGGGACTGTCCGGTTATAAACTAGACCTACA